>CAJWTH010000125.1 GCA_913047725.1 uncultured Planktomarina sp. | reverse complement strand
TGGCGCGGGATGGTGGTTTGTATGTCCCAGAAAGTATACCAAAAATGTCTTCTGCGGACATTATTGGTTTGGTGGGTTTGTCTTACGAAGAGATTGCTTTGAGAGTTATACAACCATTCGTGGGCGATAGTTTTTCAGAGGTGGAGTTAATAGACTCAATAAATAGTGCTTATGCCGGCTTTAGCCACACCGCTCGTGCACCTCTGGTTCAGTTAGGCGCTAATCATCATTTGCTGGAACTCTTCCATGGCCCAACACTGGCTTTTAAAGACTTTGCGATGCAGTTGATTGGCCAGCTATTTCAACGGGCCTTAAACCGCCGTGGAGAGCGTGTGACTATTGTTGGAGCTACGTCTGGTGATACTGGGTCTGCTGCGATTGAGGCATTTAAAGGCCTTGATACAGCCGATGTTTTTATTTTGTTTCCTAATGGAAAAATTTCTGACGTTCAAAGAAGGCAGATGACGACGCCTGTAGAGACTAATGTTCATGCTATCGCCATGGAGGGTACGTTTGATACCTGCCAAGCAATGTTAAAGGATATGTTTAATGATTTCGAGTTCCGAGATGGTGTCCGCTTAGCCGGGGTGAATTCAATTAACTGGGCGCGGGTGCTTGCTCAGGTTGTGTACTATTTTAGCTCGGCCGTTGCCCTTGGCGCTCCACATCGCGAGGTTTCGTTTACGGTGCCAACTGGTAATTTTGGAGACATTTTTGCTGGCTATATTGCAAAACGAATGGGATTGCCCATTGACCGGTTGGTCATTGCTACCAATCAAAATGATATATTGCACCGGGCAATTACCACTGGTCGCTACGATACTAGTATAGTTGAGCCAACTATTACTCCATCTATGGATATCCAGGTCTCTTCAAATTTTGAAAGGGCTTTATTTGATGCATATGATCGAGACGGTTATGCAATAACACGTTTGATGGGTGAGCTGAAACAAGGTGGCTTTGGAATTGACGAAGAGGCTCTTTTAACTCTTCAAAAATATTTTGATAGTGGTCGGGCAACAGAGAAAGAAACTAGCATGATAATTAAAGGTATGTTTGAGGTAACTGGCGAAGTGCTCTGCCCTCACACTGCTGTTGGTGTTAAAGTTGCCAATGAAAATTTGGGAAGGGCCCCAATGATTACTTTGGCCACTGCACATCCAGCGAAATTTCCTGATGCTGTGACAGCATCGGTGGGAATACGTCCGGTATTACCAAGTTGGTTGGCTGATTTATTTGACCGTTCGGAGCGTCTGACTGAAATGCCAAATGATTTGCAACTCATGAAAACTTTGGTTCGCGAGCGTATTAAATTTTGACTTTACAAACCCATCGCCTGAAAAATGGCTTCCGCATTGTAACAGAGAATATGCCTGGGCTAAAATCAGCTTCCATTGGGATATGGATTAAAGCGGGTGGGCGCCATGAAAGTCTTGAACAAAATGGTGTCGCTCATTTCCTCGAACATATGGCTTTCAAAGGAACTAAACGCAGAAGCTCATTACAAATTGCTGAGGCAATTGAGGATGTTGGCGGCTATATCAACGCGTATACTAGTCGAGAAATGACGGCTTATTATGCTCGTGTTTTATCTGATGATGTTGATTTAGCTCTGGACGTTGTCTCTGATATTGTTTTGAATCCGGTGTTTAATTCTTCTGAAATTGAAGTTGAAAGGGGTGTTATCTTGTCTGAGATTGGTCAGGCTTTGGATACTCCCGATGACATAATTTTTGATTGGTTGCAGGAAGTCTCGTACCCTGATCAGCCATTAGGGAGATCTATTCTTGGTCCAGCTGAACGGGTTTCAAATTTCCAAAAACAAGATTTGTCAAAGTTTGTCTCCGAAAATTATGGGCCAGATCAAATGATCTTAGCCGCAGCAGGAGCAGTTGATCATGAAGCGATCGTAAGGCAATGTGAAGAAATTTTTGGAAATTTAGTTTCACGAAAGCAAAATCAACTTTTAGCAGGAAATTTCAGTGGTGGTGAAGTTCGCCATATTAAAGACCTTGAGCAGGCACATTTTGCGTTGGCGTTTGAAGGGCCAAATTATAAAAATTCAGATATTTATACTGCGCAAGTCTTTGCAACGGCTTTTGGTGGAGGGATGTCCTCTCGTCTGTTTCAGGAGGTAAGAGAGAAGCGTGGTTTGTGTTATTCAATATTTGCCAGTGCTGGCGCCTATTCTGATACAGGTACGCTTACACTTTATGCGGGTACTTCAGGTGATAAAGTTTCTGAGCTTGCTAATATTACGATGGATGAAATTAAACGCGCAGCGGACAATATGAACGAAAACGAAATTGCGCGAGCCAGTGTCCAGATGAAGGCCGGCCTATTAATGGGACTCGAAAGTCCATCTTCGCGTGCCGAGAGACTGGCGCGAATGGTTGCAATATGGGATCGTATTCCCACATTAGATGAAGTTATTGAGAAGATAGATGCGGTTACAGTTAACTCTGTCCGCAATTTTGCAGCATCATTGATAGGCGGTTCGCCGGCAGCCTTAGCGCTGTATGGTCCAGTAAAAGGCGCTCCAAGGGTTGAAGAATTACAGGCCCGTTTGGTTGCCTGATGTTTGTGCGGACTACAAAGTTTAAAATCGAGACAGAGCGGCTAATATTACGGCCTCCGCGCCATAACGACTTTCGAAATTGGGTGCAGTTGCGAACATCTAGCCGAGAATTCCTTGCACCTTGGGATCCTGCATGGTCACTGGACCACCTCACGCGCAAGAGCTTTACCAACCGTGTCTATTGGGCACAACGTGCAATAAAAAATGGTAGTGGCTACCCACTGTTTTTAATTCGCAAAACTGATCAGGCACTAGTGGGAGCCGTTACCCTTGATAATATCCGACGAGGACCCTCACAGGTAGGTACTTTAGGGTATTGGATAGGAGAGCCTTACGCACGGCGGGGTTTAATGCGAGAGGCCGTTGATTTGGTTGTTTCTCATGCATTTATTAGGCTTGATCTTAGCAGGATAGAGGCCGCTTGTTTACCAGAAAATCAGCCATCGCGCGGATTGCTGGAAACCTGTGGTTTCAAATACGAAGGTGTGGCGCAAAGTTATCTTCAAATTGGGGGGCGGTGGCGCACTCATGTTCTTTATGCATCGATCAGGCATGATCGACGTGGAAAAACTCTGGCAGGCTAGTTATTGAAAAACTGTGCAGAGGGCCAATCGGCCGACTTATTTTCTAGTAATTTTTATCTGCCCAAAATTAGGCTAACTAAGCTAAAAACGGTTTTGGATCCGTAAAAGAGAGTATTTATAACTCTCTATAGCACTCTTCCTGCAACAGCATCTAGCTTCGCGATTAAGGATGGATCCCTAGCCTCAGGCGCAGTGATGATTGCAAAGTCTAGCGCAGTGTCACAGTTTTGCGCACAACTTGAACGCTCAGGTTCTAAGTGATCTGTTAGATTGGCAATTAGGCCTCTAGCTTTGGTGGAATTTTTTGTTAAAACTTTTATGATCTTGGTTACGTCCACTTCTCCATGTTCTGGGTGCCAGCTGTCATAATCGGTGATCATAGCAACTGATGCGTAGCATAATTCAGCTTCACGTGCTAATTTTGCCTCGGGCATATTTGTCATTCCAATGACATCACAGCCCCATATATCTCGATAAAGACGGCTCTCAGCTAACGTTGAGAACTGAGGTCCTTCCATCGCTAAATAGGTACCACCAAAGTGGATGGTAATCCCTTGCTCCTTTGCGGTATCACTGCAGGCTTGAGACAAACGAAGACAAGTGGGGTTGGCAACGCTCACATGGGCCACGCAACCTGTTCCAAAAAAAGAGTTTTTACGCGCTGTGGTTCGATCAATAAATTGATCCACAACTACAAAATGACCTGGCTTCATATTATCTCGAAAAGAACCACAAGCGCTGATGCTAATTAAATCAGTAACTCCCAGCCGTTTCATTGCATCAATATTAGCTCGATAGGGTATTTCACTTGGAGAAATAGTATGTCCACGGCCGTGACGAGGTAAGAAAGCGATTTCCATTCCATTAAGTTTGCCAGTAAAGATTTCATCTGAGGGACTCCCCCAAGGACTTTCAACATTCTGCCATTTGGGATTTTCAATTCCATCAATGTTGTAAATCCCAGACCCACCAATCACTCCAATTTTTGTTTTCTGCATCTTTGTTGCCCTTTTATTTAAATTATTGAATTTGTTTATCACATGCGAGAAGCAACGGTGTCACCACATCAATTTTGGTATGTTAAAGAATACCGTGACCTTTATAGGATATGTGGTATGGGCCTTTAACAGAATTAAATTTGACTAAAAAGGTTTCCCATTTATGTCCCGTATCTTGCAAGCTGCTTTGGCAGCCCGTCCGTCTTTTTCTGATTTTAATATCAGTGCTGGTGAACCACTTTCGGTTGGCCGTATTCGGATCGAAATTCTGGCTGGACTTACTGTTGCGTTGGCTTTGGTACCAGAAGCAGTAGCGTTCGCTTTTGTTGCAGGTGTGCACCCATTGGTTGGCCTGTATGCTGCATTTATTGTTGGTCTGATAACAGCTTTAATTGGTGGAAGACCCGGCATGATATCAGGTGCGACAGGAGCCCTGGCTGTAGTCATGGTTGCATTGGTCGCACAGCATGGGGTGGAATACCTGTTTGCTACAGTAGTACTAATGGGATTGATCCAGATCTTGGTAGGCGTTTTGAAATGGGCCAAATTCATACGACTTGTACCTCATCCTGTTATGTTAGGCTTTGTTAATGGATTAGCTATTGTAATATTTTTGGCTCAGATGAGCCAATTCAAAGTACCTGGTACTATAGTTAACACGGGACATGGGATGTCTGGTGGCGAGTGGTTATCTGGTGCCCCGATGATAATCATGCTCAGTCTAGTAGTTCTCACCATGGCAATTGTTTGGTTGATGCCTAAAGTTACAAAATTTATACCGGCCCCTCTGGCTGGAATTGGTATAGTAGCTATCCTAGTAATAGCCTGTGGCATTGATGTTCCAAGGGTGGGAGATTTGGAAAGTATTAAAGGTACGTTTCCAAAATTTCATAATCCATTCGGCAATGGAACTGGTTCTTACGGTACCGCCTTGGCTCCATTCTCGCTGGAAACTTTTTATATAATTGCACCGTATGCTGGCATCTTGGCCGCAATCGGTCTGATTGAGAGTTTACTTACACTCAACTTAGTGGGTGACATTACAAAAAAACGCGGGGGTGCCAGTCAAGAAAGTATCGCACAGGGCATTGCGAATACTGTGACAGGTTTTTTTGGGGGTATGGGTGGTTGTGCAATGATTGGCCAATCAATGATTAATGTAAAATCTGGTG
>CAJWTH010000124.1 GCA_913047725.1 uncultured Planktomarina sp. | reverse complement strand
GTCATTAACTGCTGTGCCGTATTCGAGCGTAATTATAGCAGCTGTGATCCCAGCTCTCTTTTATTTTTTCTGCCTATTTCTTTCAGTCGTTTTTCAGTCGCGAAAGCAAAACATACAAGCAATTGGGGAATTAACAGAAGATATGCGGCTTGGCCTTCAAGACTTTTTGAATTTAATTATGATTTTAGCGCCAATTATGCTTATTCTTGTATTACTTTTAACAGATAAGGGCTCCGTAGGATGTGGGCTCTTTGGCGGAATAATGGGTGCGGAGCGGATTATTACCGTGGATGGCTGTAACGTGATCAGCTTATCTTGGGGCCAACAATTAGTACAAAATGCTGCTGGCGATGCTGGAAGTGCTGGTTGGATGGCAGTGCTACTTCTTTTGGCTTTATTGTTTCTTGATCCAGAAGTGCGTGCAAAACCGAAGAAAATTGTTGATGGTCTTTCACAAGCAGGAATATTAATCTCTACACTTTATTTGATGTTCCTTGCGGTCTCAATAATTGATTTTTGTCTGAATTTTACAGGACTTCCAACTTTTCTGGCTCTTGATGTTTTACAATGGCTTCAGAGTTTAAATCTTGGGAATGGTGGCCCATTGGTATTTCAGCTTGTGGCACTATTTTTAACAATGTTTATTGCAATATTGCTTGGAATGGGAATGCCAGCTGTACCTGCATACATTAATGTTGCCCTTTTAATGGGTCCAGTATTAGCCGGTCTTGGAATTGCAACTTTTACTGCACATATGTTTATCTTCTATTTTGCTGTGGCTAGTGCTATCACTCCACCCGTCGCGCTTGCGGCCTTTGCAGCCTCCAGCATTACTAACGCAGGGCCAATGGGAACCGCATTTTCGGCTGTAAAATCTGGAATTGTTATGTTTATAATACCCTTTGTGTTTGCACTATACCCTGAGATATTGCTGATTGAAGAAGGTATGATTGAAGCTGGAACAAATAGTGGAGCGGTTAAGTATTTATCAGGCTATGATGGCACAGTAGATATTAAAGCGTTAGGGCTCCTTTTGTTCAGATTGGTAATAGCACTTTATCTTATTTCTAGTGCTTTAGCCCGTTTTGACTCAGGTCCTCTAGGATCAATTGAAGTTATACTCAGGATTGGCCTAGCTATTCTATTACTGTTCAAGGCGCCCTTAGTCTTTGGTCTGGCAATCTTAGGTGCAGCTTTAGTGATAGGAGTTCATAAATTACGTAATCGCACTACAGTGATGGCTTAAAATACTAATAACTAACTCTTATAATAAGTAAGAAAAATTACTTTATACGGTCGCACTGTTTTAATTGGTGCGCACTATATAAACCGAAAGACGCCAGAATAATTACACTTATAATTAATATGTACGGTGTCCCATCAAAAAACTGTCCTGCAATTGCCGCAATTACCACTGAGCCTAAAGTCGCTAGGGCGCTAACCACACTAGCTCCAGTACCGGCAATATGTCCAAGGGGCTCCATAGCTAAGGCTGTAAGGTTTCCAAAGGTTAGGCCAGCTTGGAAAAATATGCCAAAAATCCAAAAAACAAAAATGGCAAAGCCGACGTTTCCAGAAAGAAAGCCTTTAGAGTAAAGTACTAGCATACAGCAGCTCAAAATCACCTGCACATAAAGTGAGACGCTTACCAGTCTGCGCATACCAAACCGCACGACTATCATGGAATTAAGAAAGCTTGCGGACGCAGACATGACAGCAATCAGGGCAAACCAGACTGGAAAACTATCTGCGCGGCCATAGAATTGGTCAAAAATTTGCTGAATAAGAAGAATGCCAAGGAATAAAATTCCACCAGCAAATATTAAAGTTATTATTGCTAAGCGTACAATTTTTAATGAAATTATTTCGATTATAGCCTTTTTAAAGGGCAAAAATTGAAACGGCATCCTCATTTCTGGTGCTAAAGGTTCACGGATACGAATTGCTGTCCAAATAGTACTTATAAGTGCAAACATAATAAAAATCAGAAAAATGAAACGCCAGTTGAATACTAAAATTACCCCAGCACCAAGCAATGGAGCTACCGCTGGGACTAATGCAAATACTATCATTATAAAGGAAGAAATACGCGCCATCTCACGTCCAGAATATAGGTCACGCACTAAGGCTTGAGAGACTACGCGTGGCGCTGCAGCCCCAATTCCCTGCATGAACCTAGCAAGAACTATGGTTTCTAAATTAATAGAAAATAAGCATAAACTAGAAAATATTATATAAATACCAGCACCAAAATATATTACCTTTTTGCGTCCAAAGCAGTCTGACAGTGGTCCTGTAAAAAAAGTTCCCAGTGCCATGCCTACAATAAAGGCTGATAGAACTAGCTGTGCCTGATTAGGCTTTTTTGGGATCAATTGTTCAGCAATATCTGGTAATGCGGGTAATAGTGCGTCAATTGAAAGAGCAACAGTAGCTACTAACATTGCCATCAGTGCTATGAACTCAGGGGTAGATATTCGCATTTAGGACCAAACTTGAAAACTGTTAAATACCAACTCGCCTTATTTTGGTAAAAAGTAAATAAACTAAACTTTTTCTGAGGTATAAGTTACTAATTTGGAGAAAATTAATTTTGCTTATTAATTAACATGTTCGGACAGTATATTTTAATAAAAGTTGGCAAAGTGAACAGTCTGCGAGTGATAGTCCGTAGTTGTTGGATCAATACGGCCTAAACCATTATAGAAAAAACATTGAAAATACGATTTTGCTTGGCAAAATTAAAGCTGAGCCATAACCATTTTATATTAATCACGGAAAGATTTATGGTGGATAATACTAAAATACTAACTGCGCTTCGTCATAATTTTCATCAATTTCCAGAGCTAGGGTTCTGCGAAGATCAAACAAAGTGTACAATTGCTAATTTCTTAAATGATCTGGATTTTGAGGTCTATGAGGGTTGTGGTGTAGTTGGCGTCCTCAGAAACGGGACGAGTAGCCGTAGTATTGGTTTGCGTGCTGATATGGATGCCTTACCTATTACTGAAAGAAGCGTCCATGATTACGTTTCGCAGAGGGAAGGTGTGATGCATGCATGTGGCCACGATGGGCATATGGCAATGCTTCTTGGAGCTGCGCAGAAGTTAACAAAAAGTCCAAATTTTGATGGGACGGTTGTTTTTATTTTTCAGCCTAATGAGGAGCATGGTCTAGGTGCCAAAGCTATGATTGACGAGGGTTTCCTTGAAAAGCACCCTATTGACGAAGTTTATGGTATTCATAATTTACCAGGCGCGCCGATTGGCCAGATATCTACGCGTACTGGTTTGATTTGTTCAAGTGAAAGCCTTTTTGAAATAAAAATTAAGGGTCAAGGTGGACATGCATCGATGCCACATTTGGGACAAGATACCATAACCGTTGGTGCGGAAATCATACAGGCATTGCAGACAGTTGTATCACGGAAACTAACGCCGGGGTGTGG
The DNA here is from genome assembly GCA_913047725.1 of uncultured Planktomarina sp. Lineage (GTDB taxonomy): Bacteria > Pseudomonadota > Alphaproteobacteria > Rhodobacterales > Rhodobacteraceae > Planktomarina. Next base: position 1,886 of record CAJWTH010000124.1, on the reverse strand, counting down.
CGCTGTGTTGTCTGTAACTGAGTTTTTTACTGATGGACAACGTAATGTACTGCCTGGCCATGCATCACTAAAAGGGGATGTACGGGCACGCTCGAAACAGGATCGTGATCAGATTGAAGGCTTTATGCAGCAGATATGCAAAGGGATTGAAATATCCCATAATGTTACCACTAAGTTTACGTTTGATACCCAGTTTATCGAAACTATAAACTCTGCTGAGCCTGTAAATGCTGTTGTGCGTGTTTCTGACGCGCTTGGGCTGGAGACAATTTCAAACAGAGAGCCGATGAGTTTTTCGGAAGACTTTGCCCATTTCAGTAATGCAATTCCTGGATGTTTTTTACTTTTAGGCAATGGTAGTAAAGGTAAAAATGCCCGTCCATTACACTCCAGTGATTATGATTTTAACGACGATTTACTGCCAATAGGTTCAGATTTTTGGACTGCATTGGTTGCGGACCGTTTGCCACTAGTGAAAGGCTGAGGGAATAGCATATGTTTGAAAAGCGTATGAAAGAATTTCGTGAAAACTTGCTAAAAACTGATATAAAAGTTGCCCTCATTACTGATGAAGATAGCGTTTACTACCTTTCAGGTTACTACGACTATTTGCACATGGAATTTGGGCGACCGACGGTTTTAGCTGTACCAGCAGATGGCGATACGCTTCTAATCACCCCTGCAATTGACTTAAATACAGCCACGGAACATGCGAAGGTTGATCGAATATTAGCTTGGAATGATGGAATGGGAAGCGAATGGCGCACGGAATTATCAAGCATTGTTAATGGTGTTGGTAAAGTTGGAATTGAGTTTGGACACATGCCACAGTTAGTTCGATCCTATGTGGATGAACTTGTAGGCCAAAAAGATATAACAACAGTTACTCCAATCCTTAGTAAAATGCGGATGATCAAGTCTGAACAGGAATTACAGTTGGCGCGGCATGCTGGACAGGTGGCAAATGCGATGATGAAGGCGGGCTGTGGAGCTATAGCCGCAAATATCCCTGAATTTGAAGTAGCGATTGCAACATCTGAGGCAGGGACAAGGAAGGCTGCTGAGCTATTATCAGCTTATTATGATGATCAAGATATGTCGCCAAATACCCATTTTCTTCAAATTATGGCATCAGGTGACAAAATCACACAAACGCATCACCGTGCTTCAACTCGAATAATGAAATATGGTGAACCTGTTTTTCTCTGTTTTTGTGGTATGACTAATTTCCACCGCTTTAAACTGGGATTTGACAGAACATTCTGGATTGGTGAAGTTGGTGACAAATCACAATTAGCAGTTTACGAGGTCGCGGTCGCCAGTCAGAAAGCGGCTTTGGAAGTACTTCGTCCAGGTGTTACTGCAGAAAGTGTGCATGCAGAATATGCTGAGGTTATTCAGAGTGCTGGTTATGAGTTTCCCTTTCGATGTGGCCGCGCGACAGGCTTTAGTTTCCTTGAGGGGCCAGAATTAGTTTCTGGTGATAAGACTATACTTCGCCCAGGGATGGTATTGGCTGTTGATGGCTCAGTGTCTGTAGAGAGTTTTAGGGCCCAAGTAGGTGACAGCTTTATTGTTACTGAGGACGGTTTTGAAACTTTGACCCATCATTCGAAAGCGCTTGAGGACATTATTCTTTAGATATTCGCAATCTAGAATGATATTTTAATCAATCAATTGGCTCATGTTAAAGTCACATTTTATATGTTCTCGTTTCTATCAGTGTCGTAATTTACTAAGTTAAAGCTGAAGTGAGTTTGAAGCAGGTTTGGTACTAAACAAAGCGAATACAACTACGGAGCCAAGAACTAGGGCTCCACCGAAAATTTCGGATAGTGTCATTGCCTCATTAAGAAAAACCCATGGCCATACAGGCCCTAATACAC
>CAJWTH010000123.1 GCA_913047725.1 uncultured Planktomarina sp. | reverse complement strand
ACTTTATACGACCGTGTTCTAGCTGTAAATTCTTTCGGTACTCACACAGTTTTGTTAATTGGGATTATGGGTTTTCTAAATGGACGTCCAGACTTCCTAGATATCGCTCTACTATATGCCCTAATAAACTTTGTAGGTACCATCGCAATCCTAAAGTTTTTTCGATACCGGGCGATTGGAGATACGATGTGGACCCCGACAGAGCCAAATAATGAGGATCATAATTAATGGATTTGTTTTTTAGTTTTTTGTGTATGGTTTTAATAATATCTGGATCTTTTTTTGTGGTTATTGGGGCCTTTGGTACCTACAGGTTTCCAGACTTTTGGTCTCGCCTTCATGCGGCGTCAATAACAGATTCAGCTGGAGTCATTTTATTACTTATCGGCATGGGCATTTACTCAGGCTTAACTTTGATCACATTTAAACTTTTAGTGATTGGCCTCTTCTTGTTTATAACTGGGCCGACTTCGACACATGCTGTCGCTAACGCCGCTCTGGTATCCGGCCTACGACCACCACAGATCGCGAACAAAACTCAGAAAAAGACTAACTCAGATTAACCAACTACCATCAAAAAATTGACTTAAAAGAATTACCCATTATCGCAGGTTCAAAATCGAAACTTTTATAAACATATCACTTTTCAGCATGTTAATAGTCACAGCTTTAACTGTAGTAAAAACTCGAAGCCTATTTGCCATTGTGGCTCTTTCTGGAGTTTTCAGCCTCTTATCTGCTCTTTTATTTATTACATGGGACGCTGTCGACGTAGCTTTTACTGAGGCCGCTGTCGGCGCTGGTATTTCCACAGTTTTAATGTTGGGCACTCTCGCACTGACCTCGAGAGCAGAAAAGGAAAGTCAAAAATCAAATTTACTCCCATTAGTTTCAGTCGTTCTCGCAGGAGCAGTAATGTTTTATGGTACATTAGACATGCCAAAATTCGGATCTCCAGAGACACCGGTACAAACACATGTTGGGCCAGATTATTTAAAACGAATTCCAGATGATATTCATGTACCAAATGCAGTAACGGCAATTCTGGCCAGCTATAGAGGCTACGATACGTTGGGAGAAACTGCGGTTGTTTTCACCGCTGGTATTGGTGTCTTGATGTTAATTAGTGGCTTGCGCCGTCGCCGCATAAACGACGACGACAACAAAAACTCTAGTGACACAAAGGATACAACCTGATGCGTCACCATTTAATTTTACGGGTAATAACCAAACTTCTTGTGGGCACTATATTTTTGTTCGCCCTCTATGTCCAATTTCATGGTGACTACTCACCAGGTGGAGGATTTCAGGCAGGCGTAATAATGGCAGTAGGTTTTATTCTTTACGGAATTGTTTTCAGCCTAGCTAAAGCTAAAAAAGTTTTTCCACCCTGGCTAGTGCATAAACTGTTGGCCTTTGGTGTATTGCTCTATGGCGGGACTGGAATTTACAGCATGTTAATGGGCTATAGCTATTTAGACTATACAGCCATCGACCCTCACCACCCATCCCATGGACAACATCTTGGCATTTTAATTGTAGAGCTAGGCGTTGGCATCACTGTGACAGGCGTAATGGTTGCGATATATTATGCTTTTGCAGCGCGGGCACCAATTCTAAGTGACGAGGATTGGTAAACATGAATATTTTTGCCACTGAATTCATTCTAGGACATCTGAACTACTGGTTATTTATCATACTAATGATGACTGGTCTCTACATTGTTATTAGTAAGGGAAATTTGGTTAAAAAAATTGTTGGTTTGAATATTTTCCAAACTTCAGTTTTTATGTTTTACATATCGATGGGAAAAGTCTCAGGGGGAACAGCGCCAATTTTTCCATTGGACGGGGTTTATGATCCTAGTATCGCCTATTCAAATCCCCTTCCACATGTCCTTATTCTTACAGCTATCGTGGTTGGAATAGCGACAACTTCACTAGGCCTTGCCCTCATAATAAGAATTCGGGAAGAATATCACAGTATCGAGGAAGAACACATAACAATTCTAGAAGATACTGTCTTCCAAACAGAAAATTTGCCTTTGGATGGCAAAGGCGGGTCGATCTGATGGCTACGCAAACTGTCCACCACGCCGCAATGACATTGACGGAGCACCTGCCTATTCTGCAAGTGCTAATTCCATTTATTACAGCCCCTTTAATCGTCTTTGTTGGACGCCGTGAATTAGCATGGCCCCTAGCATTTATCGCGAGCTTCACTTCCTTTGTGATAGCTTGCTTGCTTCTATCCAAGGTAATTGGCGGCGGCGTAATTTCTTATAAAATAGGAGGTTGGGCACCACCTCTTGGAATTGAATATCGTGTTGATGCGGCAAACGCTTTTGTACTTTTCCTAGTTACTGGGATTTCAACCCTAGTCCTACCATACGCCCGAGAAAGTGTCAGTTCAGAAATGCCTGAGCGAACTCAAACCTTATTTTATGCACTTTTTCTACTCTGCCTGACCGGTCTTCTTGGCGTTACAACTACTGCAGACGCATTTAATGTATTTGTATTTCTGGAGATATCGTCGTTATCAACTTATGTACTCATTGCACAGGGTTCATATAGAGATAAACGAGCACTAACTGCGGCCTTCAATTATTTGATTATGGGGACAATTGGAGCCACCTTTTTTGTTATCGGCCTTGGCTTTCTATACATGGCAACCGGCACCCTGAATATGGCTGACTTAGCAGACCGGCTTTCCGGCCAATATGATAGCCGAACAGTGCGAGCTGGGTTTGCCTTCATCCTTGTGGGTATGGGCCTCAAAGTGGCAATCTTTCCTCTACATCTTTGGTTGCCCAATGCATATACTTATGCTCCATCTGCGGTGACCACATTTTTGGCTGCTACCGCCACTAAAGTCGCTATCTATGTTTTGCTAAGGTTTATCTTTAGTGTATTTCAACCAGAGTTTCTTCTTGAAACCTCAGCGCTTGAAATTATTTTTTACCCATTTGCTTTGCTCGCGATGTTTGCTGCATCTTTTACTGCAATATTTCAGCGTGACCTTAAGCGCATGCTCGCCTATTCAAGTATTGCGCAAATTGGCTACATGCTACTGGGCGTTGCGCTGCTGTCAGAAACTGGATTAATGGCGGCAATTATTCACCTTTTTAACCATGGTATTACTAAAGCAGCACTCTTTATGGGCGTTGGGGCATACGTACTGCGTTCAGGAGGTTCTTTTTATATACACCTACAGGGACTTGGTAAGACAATGCCATGGACAAGTGCCGCCACTGTAATTGGTGGAATATCACTGATCGGTGTGCCTGGAACCGCAGGGTTTTTGAGTAAATGGCTATTGGTTCAGGCAGCGTTGGAGCAAGGATATTGGCCACTTGCAATTTTGATTGTGGCATCCTCATTACTAGCAGTGATTTATGTTTGGCGGCTTATAGAAATACTATATCTATCAACACCAACCTCTGAAAAGGTTGTTCAAGAGGCACCACTTTCAATGCTGCTGCCACTTTGGCTAATGGCAATAGCCTGTATTTACTTTGGCTTTGAGACAGACATCACCATGGGAGCCGCAAAAGCAGCGGCACAGGCTTTATTATCCGGTTCCTCCGGTATGATGAATTAACGGGGGGCAGGTTATGGATACATTTTCAGCTATTCTACTATCAATGTTGCTCCCCGCAGCTGCTGTTATTAGCAACTTAATATTTAGGAATAATCCAAATCTGCGAGATGGACTGACACTTGGCGCAGCCGTCGCAACCTTCCTCGTAGTCCTAAACATTTTAAATAATGTTGGGAACACAACCACAGATACCTTCACCTTGATTGAAGTGATGCCAGGACTGGGTATTGCCTTTCACGTTGAGCCTCTAGGCTTGATGTTTGCAATTTTGGCTTCTGGCCTTTGGATAGTGACCCATATTTACGGTATTGGCTACATGCGTGGAAACAATGAAGAAAACCACGCACGTTTTTTCGCATGTTTTTCTTTTGCAATTTTTGCAGTTATGGGAATTGCATTTGCAGCCAACATGTTCACTTTGTTTCTTTTTTACGAAGTATTGACCCTTTCTACTTATCCACTGGTTGCTCACAAAGGTACCTTAGCTGCTGTCAAAGGGGCGCGGACTTACCTTGGTATTCTTATAGGCACCTCAATTGGACTGCAGCTAGTTGCAATCATTTGGACCTATGCAGTAGCTGGCACGTTGGATTTTACCAAAGGTGGAGTTTTAGAGGGTATGATAGCAGGCCCAGCAGTCGCAATTCTACTCGCACTTTATGCCTTTGGAATTGGGAAAGCAGCCCTGATGCCTTTTCACCGATGGCTGCCTGCAGCAATGGTAGCACCAACGCCGGTAAGTGCACTCTTACATGCAGTAGCCGTGGTTAAGGCAGGTGTTTTTACGATGTTAAAGGTGGGTATTTACATTTTTGGAATTGACTTCCTAGCCACCACAGGCGCCTCTATTTGGCTGATGTGGCTGGCCGCATTTTCAATTATTGCGTCCTCTGTGATTGCGTTGACAAAGGACAACCTCAAAGCAAGACTGGCGTACTCAACTATTAGTCAACTCTCATACATAACACTTGGCATCGCACTTGCGACGTCAATGGGAATACTTGGTGGCAGCCTCCACGTTGTAATGCACGCTATGGGCAAGATCACACTCTTCATGTGTGCAGGGTCGATATATGTCGCAACGCATAAAACGGACATAAGCCAAATGACGGGTTTAGGACGTATAATGCCCATTACGTTTGGAGCTTTTCTAATTGGAGCCCTATCGATAATTGGCTTGCCACCATTAGGTGGGTCTTGGAGTAAGTGGTTACTAATTATCGGTGCTGCAGATGCCAGCCAACTGGTTATGGTCGGCATTCTGTTGATCAGTTCACTTTTAAATGTTGCATACCTTTTACCATTGGTAGGAAAAGGGTTCTTCTTGAAAGGACATGATCAAACAGAGCAACCAAATGTAGCAGAGAGCCCTTTATTAGTTTGGGCCCCACCCGCATTTACAGCATTAGGTTGTATAGTTTTATTTTTCTACGCTGGGCATATTCAGGCCTTCCTGATGCCCATCGTGGCTGCACCTTAAGGAGGCCGCGTATGGACCAGAAAAAACCTGAGTATAAGAGCAAACTCACCTCCCTTGGCCTTGCACTTTCGTGGTTTACAAGGCCACAGAATGCCAACAAACTGTTCATTGGGCTGGCTTTACTTTGTTTGATATTATTTCTTGCAGACTTTACTTATCATAAACACGGTCATTTTCATATTGAGGAAATTCCAGGGTTTTATGGGGTCTATGGCTTTGTTATGTTTACAGCGCTCATATTAGTTGCCAAAATTTTAAGGCT
>CAJWTH010000122.1 GCA_913047725.1 uncultured Planktomarina sp. | reverse complement strand
GCGTTTCACGTATGCGTGGAGTTGGTTCAATGGTCATATGGGTTGCAATTCTTCTTGGATTTTCTCTTGCCTCATCTTACTTATAAAATAAAATGTAAATTTTAGGCTGGTAGTCACTCTCGGGAGCAACAGCATTTAAGCTCAATTTGTTAGAACCAGATTTTTAAGTATGCGGTCCAACGTTACATTTAAGAAATAACTCACTATCTAAATAAGTTTTTAAATTTCGGGGCTTGAAAGACAGATATTTCCAGCGTATTTCAAGCCTCGCTGATGGGTCGTAGCATAATGGTAATGCACCTGTTTTTGGTACAGTAGAGTGCAGGTTCGAGTCCTGCCGACCCAGCCAGCTTTTCCAGTCAAAGCAGTTTTGCAATCTCCTGTAAAAATTTTCAGACCTAGAGCAACCAAACAAAACCAAGGTATGGATAAAACTGATTAGGTTTAGTGAATTGAACCAATCAAGCTAATGTTAGATACCAAGGTGCAATTTTGGCTTCCAAAAGGGACGAAATAACTCAATTTTTGGACAGCGGTTCATGACGACTTGTAGTCCAGCCTCTTCGGCCAGTTTCGCAGCATCAAAATCAATCACACCAATTTGTCCCCACAACACTTTTGCGCCAATGCTGATAGCTTCTTTTGTAATATCCATAAAATCTTCAGATCGCCTAAAGACTTCAACCATGTCAACTGGGCGGTCAATGGCACTAAGCGCGGGATAAACCCTCATTCCACGAATTTCTTTTAATCCAGGTCTCGGGTTGACTGGAATCATGTCATAACCAGTTTCATTCAATACACGTAAAACACCATAACTGAACTTCGTTTTATCAGGGCTCGCCCCCACCATCGCAATAGTTTTGACCGAATTCAGAATACTTTTCAGATACGCCTCTGTATAGGGTTGAGAATGGTCCATGTCAGATGTCCTTTACTGTGGCTATATCTGCTTTTAGTTCATGTGGCTGTAACGGATCAATGAAAGGGTTACGATAGAGTGATCCATGGCTCTCTACACCTATCTCAAGAGTGATATCTGATTTAGCACGCGCCACGCACAAAATTACGTAACCGTCATTGATCTGGCGATTATTCAAGGCCACTTGTCGACGTTGGTCTACATTACCAGCGGTGAGCTTCGCAGCACAGGTGATGCACCCTCCGTACTTACAACCATAAGGTAAATCGACCCCTTGCTCTCTTAGGGCATCGAGCAATGGACGACGATTATCTACCCTGTAAGTAGTATTATCGCGGTTAGAAATTGTGACTTGGTACTTCATTACAACCAAATGTCACTAGTACAGTCACCACCAGGATATCGTGCTTCATGACAGCGAGAGGGGCCATTAGGTTCTTTTCCAAAATCTACAATGAAGTCTGAATTTAGCTTCATTCCACCATTCTCAGGATCACAATCAATCATCACCATAACGCCCCCCTGATCACGAATTTCAGGGTAGAACTGATTATCCCAGGTCGAGAACAACGAGGTGGTTACATACAAACGTTTACCGTCGAGACTTAGTTGAAACATCTGCGGACCGCCCGCCATTTTGATACCATTTATTTCTGGCGCTTTACCTAACAAGCCACCCATCCAAACTTGACCAGTAAGTACTGGTTTATGTGGGTCAGAGATATCATATTGGCGCATATCACCATGAAGCCAATTGTTTAAATAAAGATACTTATCATCCATCGACACAAGTATTGCAGACATGACGCCTGGTACAGGTATTGGCCACTCAGGATGCGGCTCATTAGCTACATCAATGATTTTTTCCCACTGCCATTTCCCTGCCTTGTCTTTCCACCAATGGATTACGTTGGAACTCAACGCAGCTCCACAAAAGCCATGCGTGCTATCAGGGTCATGATGAAATTTTACCTCAAGAGGTAGCAAACCATCTTCTCCTAAATACATGGTCTCAATTGGCTCTTTCTTTTCAAAATCCCAAAAGTGTATTTCACGTCCATATTTGAGATGTCCAACCTCCTCCAAATCAAACCCTGGCATAAAGGTATTTGGAGCGGCCCATTCGGAAGATACCATAACATTATGGCGTGGCTGATACCAGAAATCATAACCAAACTTAATGTTGCCCATCGAGTTTTCCCAACGGCCCATGATTTCAAAATCTTTGTTTAAATTTAGATAACCCCCAGGTGCCTCACCCTTTGCGTCACCCAACATGGAAATAATAATCTCCGAGCCTAAGCAATGAACCGTATGTGGTCCGGAAAGATTTGTTTTAGCCTTTATATCCGAGCCCTTAACAACTTTGTGAATACGTGGTGCACGCGGATCAGTAGCTGTATCCACAATATGGATATTATTTGAACGAACACCCGGCAATAATAAGTATTTCCGTGCCATGCTTGAGTCGTCATGGCATGATGAACAGGCATTCCACCCCATATGATGAAGCTCATCACCAATCCCTGGCATTTCTAACCTGTGAATAACTTTGGAAAATGTTGAACTAGAAGGATCCACGTCAACTGTCGCAAGATAATCAGGCTTTTGAATGCCCGTACCAGTATAAATTGCGATTGTATAAAGGAGTTTTTCACTCGGAGCTTTTATAGCCTCAGATGGGCTAGAATATCCTGGTCCACAGCACACACTCATATTTTATACCCTTTTATAAGAAGTTTAAAAACTTATTTCCGCGCTACCCGGCAACAATATAAAACAATTTAACATATTAAAGAAACTACTTAACAAGCTAATTTTGAGATAACGTTGCGGCCTTTGATTGCTCCCAGTTTCATGAAGTAAAAATACGAAGTATTAACCTAAACCATGCAGGGTTTTTGTCTCGAGATAATCTTCCAGGCCCATCAGGCCCCCCTCGCGTCCATTTCCAGACTGCTTATAACCTCCAAATGGAGAACCATAGTTAAAGCCACCACCGTTGATGTGCACCGCACCAGCGCGCAAACGAGCAGCCACCCGCTCAGCCCTCTGGGGGTCACCAGTTTGGAGGTATGCCGCCAATCCATATGGCGTATCATTTGCAATTTTGATAGCTTCGGCTTCATTTTCAAAAGGAATTACAACGAGGACAGGGCCAAAAATTTCTTCACGTGCAATCCGCATATTATTTGAAACATCAGTGAATATAGTTGGCTTCACAAACCATCCCTTCGATACTCCATCTGGCCTACCCAAGCCACCACATAAGATGGTAGCGCCTTCATCAATTCCAACAGAAATCATCTTTTGAACACGGTCAAATTGGATACGATCGAATAAGGGTCCAATATGGGACCCTTCTTTCGCTGGGTTTCCGATCTCTATCGCATCCCCAGCGCGTTTTGCAATTTCGAGTACCTCACCCAAACAAGAGCGCTCGACAAGAAGCCGGGTTGGTGCATCGCAAGATTGGCCAGTATTATACATACATTCATCAACTGACGCCGTGACACGCTCCTTTAAATCACAATCCGCAAATACTATGTTAGGTGACTTACCCCCCAACTCTAATGTGACCCTCTTAACCGTCTCGGCGGCATCTCGCGTCACGGCTGTCCCAGCTCTTGTTGAGCCCGTAAAGGACATCATTTGAATATCAGGATGGCGGGAGAGAGCCGATCCGACGGTTAGGCCATCACCTTGTATAAGATTAAATACCCCAGCTGGATAACCAGCCTCATGAATGATTTCAGCGTAGATCATTGCAGAAATTGGAGTGTGTTCAGAAGGTTTTAATACGCACGTACAGCCAGTGGCTAACGCTGGTATTACCTTCAATGCAATCTGGTTCATTGGCCAATTCCAGGGTGTGATTAAACCACATACGCCAATCGGCTCATATACCTGTACATCTCCATTCGCTAAAACATCTCGCTCTTCTAATTTTTCTAATGCATCAATGAAACCCTGCAAATGGCCCACTGCTGCATCAGCATGAGCATCACGTGCCATAGAAATTGGAGCGCCCATCTCTGAGCTCATCGCTTGGGCCAAATCCTCAAATCGTTCTTGGGTGCCAGTCATAAGTCTTTTCAGCAACTGTAACCGTTCAGCCTTTGAGCTTTGCGAATAATGCGAAAAAGCTTTTGTGGCAGCCGCTACCGCAGTGTTTACATCCGTTTCATTTCCAAGCGTAATGGTCCCTATTTGTATCTCAGTAGCTGGGTTGAGAACTGACATAGTCTGAGATGAATTTGGCGCCACCCAACTCCCATCAATATAAAATTTATTTAGATTTTCCATTTTGTTCTCCTTAGCCCTAACGAGCTTTTAATATGGCTTCCTCGATTAAAGTACTAATTTCGGGAACGGTAGCGGCCCGTGGATTGGTTTGGGCTGCGCTGTCAAGTATTGCTTTTTCGGCTAAGCGCTGCGCGCTTGCCATTGGAATATCCAGATTACTCAAAGCGTTTGGTATATTAATATCATCTAATAAGCCCTCTATGTGCCTAATAAAGCTCTCCCTAGATGTATCTTCCAATTCCATAGCCTGCGCCATGCGCTGAACTTTGAATTCTTGTCCAGGCAAATTGAAACGTAACACAACTGGAAGCACTACCGCATTTGTCAAACCATGCTGCGTATCAAACTCAGCTCCAACCATATGTGATATCGCATGAACCAACCCGAGGCCCTTCAGAAATGCAATGCCTCCGAGGCAGGAGCCAACTAACATCGCTCCCCTTGCTTTCATATTCTGGGGTTCATTGACAGAGATTTGCAACCACTTTGAAACTAAGGCCAACCCCTCAAGCGCTAAACCATCACAAAGCGGGCTAAATCCAGGCACTAAATAAGCCTCAATTGCATGGGTCATCGCATCAGCTCCTGTCCATGCAGTTAGATTTGCAGGTAGGCCTATCGTCAACTCTGGGTCGAGCAATGCCAGCGAGGGCTTTAATTCTGGATGCCAAACACAAAACTTCATGCCTTTTTCTACATGGGTCACCATGGCGGTACTTTCAGTCTCAGCGCCAGTTCCAGCAGTAGTAGGAATTGTAATTAATTTTGGAAATGGTTGATTAGCATTAATTTCAGGAACTTTTTGTTCATATTCAAATGCCCAGAGATCAATATCATTATTTGCGGTTAAGCAAATGGACTTACCACCATCCATTGCGCTACCACCCCCAATCGCAATAATAGCGTCATGCCCACCAGAAATGAACTGTGCTCGCCCTGCGCCTATTTCAGTATCTTTTGGATTGGGTGAAATATCCGAATACAAACCAACCGTCAGCCCCGCATTTGTAAGATGATTTTGCAACTGGCCTATAAATGGCAATTTATGGCTACCGCGATCTGTAACTATTAACGGGTTGTGAACACCCATCATAATACAATGACCACCAACCTCTACCAGCCTGCCAGGGCCATATTTAATAGGTACTGGGAATGACCAATCCTGAGGGTTTAAAATTCCATCAAGGTCGCCGTTCGATACATCTATGTTTTTT
>CAJWTH010000121.1 GCA_913047725.1 uncultured Planktomarina sp. | reverse complement strand
CACATTGCTGTGATATTAGCATGGATAAGGTTTTTTCAACTTTAATGTCAGCTAAAGCCCAATACCTATTATTTGAAACATCAAATCCTCGACACGCACACGAGTGGACAGTATTTCGGGATAGAAAGTTGGAAATACCCGAAAACAAAGTTCTTGTACCTGGCGTGGTAGATACGACCACTAATTTTGTGGAACATCCAGAACTTGTGGCCCAGCGGATTGGTAGATTTGTTGATATAGTTGGCACAGATCGTGTGATTGCTGGTTCTGATTGTGGTTTTGGTACTTTTGCAGGTTTTGGTGCTGTTGACCCGGATATCGCATATGCAAAATTAAAAAGCCTTTCTGAGGGCGCCAAAATAGCTTCTCACCGTATTTAAGAGCTAGACAGTCAGCTTTTTCTTACTTTTAGATTTAACGACGGTATCCCGCGAACTGAATGGACAGGACTTTGTCTGAAAACTTTTCATAAGCGTAATCATTTAATTGAAGCGCTTAGGGCACGGACTTCTGGTGATACCGCTATTTTATTCTCTGATAAAAAACTTTCATGATTCTGTGGAATTTTTTTCAAATCGTAACGGTAATTTACCATAACACCGTCAGATTGATTTATACCATTACTAGACTTGTCTGCATCAGAGTGCACTGCGTGTAGCATGGCACCATTACCAAGATGAAAGCGGGCAACTGGATCATAAGGCCTGCCATCAGTACCTTTTGCATTCAGCAAATAATATGCAGCCAATGCCTTGTTTGTGTGTTTTTCGTTTGTGGGAATTATACCTTTAGCCAACCAACTCTTTAGTTTTGGGATTGGAGATAAAGTTACGAATGTTGTTAAGGAGGGAACTGCTAGTGAGAGATCTGCTACAACTTGTTTTATTAATGAGTTCCCAAATGAAATTCCTGCCAAGCCCTCTTGGCAATTTGAAATTGAATAAAATACAGCTGTATCAGCCTCTTCAGTGGAGATTGGATTCCGATTGGGCTCGAGTAAGCCTTGGATTGAATTGGGGATGCCTTTTGTCAATGCAACTTCAACAAAAATTAAGGGTTCATCTGGCATGGCTGGATGAAAAAAAGCAAAACATCGACGATCCTCAGGCTGTAATCTAGCTCTCAAGTCTTCCCAACTGTTGATTGCGTGTACGGCTTCATACGCTATAATTTTTTCTAAAATTTCTGCTGGGCTTGACCAATTAATTGGACGTAAAACTAAAAAACCTCTGTTAAACCATGAAATAAACAAATTCTTTAAATCAACGCCCACTGGAGCAAGGTCTGCGCTTTCTTTAGTAAAGGCTATTAAATCTTTTCTCATTTCGACTAACTTTCCAGTTGCTCCGTCAAGATGATTTAATCGTCTAATGAGCTCCTGTCGTTTTGGTTCACTCGCCGTTGAAAAGTCTTTATAGGTGCTTTCGGATGGCTGCTGTTGGTAGGCATCAAGCGCGTCCCTTACTTGTTCAGGACTAATTTCTAAATCATGTGCCATAAAGTGGAAGAAGACTTTTTTTTCTACAGGGTCCATTTTCGCATATTTATCAAAAATCATATGCGCTAGCGCGCCTCCTGAAACCTCACCGTAGCTACCTAACAAGTCTTTTGCTAAATCTACAATACTCTTGTCGTGCGCATTTTCTAAGAAAAGGTTCCGATAACGCTTTTCAAAAAGAGTTGAAATCAAATCACTAAAAAGGCTCATCCCAGCAGTCCCTATTCAACGGAATTTACAATTCTTGACGCTTTCCTACCATACTAGGCTTTAAGGAAAACAGTTGTAGCCCGATGCGTTAGTAAAACCTAACGTCAAAGTTAGCAACTTATAGATTAGTGGTTTGGGCAGACCTTCATTTCGTATTATACACCTAATATGTTTCAGTTGTTAAATGCCGCCTAGGGGTTTTACTTGTCTGAAAACATAATTGGGGAATAAGTTTGTTTTAAATACGTATTTAAAGGGATCTGTCATTTCGGTGCCTTGTTCATGAAAATATAGTGTTTGACAGAGTTCCCCGCTGACACTCGAGTTGCTTTTAGACTTCATCTAAACGCCTAGTAGTATCAGATCGAAGAGAAACCTTTAGTTCAGCAGGAATTGAAACTTTTCAAATTCGTTTCTTAATTTACTCTCTTAAATCCAGAATGGCATACTGGACCATCCAGAATAAGATCAATGTCCTTTCCCGCTTCAGCTTCTGCTATTATCTTGAATATTGGATCAAGGACCTCAATATATTCATCAAAAATAGTACGGGAATGGGCAAGTGAAACATATACTGTTGTACCTGCTAAGTAGCCCTTTTTTAACATTTCTTGTGTTATGTAAGTTTTGTATTCAAGTGCATTATCGCTGGCTATTGAAAAATTGGATAAAGCTGGGAGTCCTGTAAGCGAAATGCTTAGACCATACTTTGACGCTAACTCGTTCCATAGCCCTCTAAGGTAGAGCCCTAATTCTGTCACATGAGTCCAAGGCTCTTCACGTTGCATCACCTCTAAAGTTTTTAATGCTGCGACTGATCCTATCCGCTCTGTCCAAAACGTTGAACTTATAAAGGTTGATTGAGCCGCTTGCATAATTTCTTCTTTACCAACGATTGCACTGACTGCATATCCGTTTCCAAGAGTTTTACCATAGACAGCGATATCAGGTACCACCGCAAATTTTTTATAAAGCCCACCAAAGGTTTCTCTAAAACCTGACGTGCACTCATCAAAAATAAGAACAATTCCGTTATCACTTGCAAGCCTGCGAACACGTTCAAGAAAACCATTTTCTGGTTCTCGATTGCGGAGGACTTCCATTTTTATAACACCTATATTTTTTTCAAGCACAAGTGATTGTAATTTATCAAAGTCATTATACTCAAAAGGATGCACCATATCGCGAAGTGCAGTAGGTACCCCTGTGGTGCTTAGGCCTGGTAGTAGATGTCCTGCCAAGCTATCGTTTTCGCCAAGGTTTGCAGAAAGGTACCAATCGTGCCAACCATGATATCCACAAACTGCTACGCCATCTCGACCTGCAGCTGCGCGAGCTATCCTGATTGCAATGGCATTTGCTTCTCCACCTGATCGGGCAAACCTCACCATGCCCGCCCAAGGGTCTAGTTCCAACAGCTTTTCTGCCAGCCAAACCTCTTCAGGAGCGTTTAGCGTACTCAAGTTACCAGATTTAACAGTCTGCATTACTGCTGCATCCACTTCTGGATGTGAGTAACCAAGAATATTAGTTCCTACCCCCATCAAGTATAAGTCTGTATATTTGTTGCCATCAAGATCCCAAACACTACATCCACTAGTCTTTGAAAAATAACTGGGCCAACCATCTGGTAAGTGCATCTCTGCTCTTTTTGAAAGAAGCATGTTACCGCCAGGAATAATTTTTTTAGCTCTACGCCATAATTTCTGGCCGGTAGACATTATTGAACCTTCGTTTCGTTTAATATTTTTGTTTTCCTCGAAAATCTCTGGTTTTTTAGCCATTAATTCAATTACCTTTGTCCAAGAAAAATATATATCTGGTGAAAAGTGTTCGAACACTTTCCTAACAACAAGTAAATCTTGGATTTCATCGACTGACCAACGCAAATTTGAGAAATCAATCGGCCAAATTAAGTTCTCAACCTTAAAATTACCCTTTCTTAAATATGAAGTCACATGTTCTCGGTCATATTCTTCGGTGGCCTCTTCATTTGCACGCTTTAAGGCGTTGAACGAAAAGACTTCTGTGTCTAAGCCATCTGGAAATGTTGGGGGTGCGCTATTCGAAACATAATCTGAATCTGATTTTAAGAATTTTTCTATAACAGCATCGACAACCAAGGGGTCGATAAGTGGGCAATCTCCAGTAATGCGAATTATTACATCAGCGTTAGATTGATGCCCGGCCTCAAACATTCGATTTAATACATCTGTTTCGGAACCACGAAAGGTTTCAGTCCCAAATTTAGAAACTGCTTTAGAGAGGACGTCATTGTCCTTGGTGACTGGCATAACTACAATAATTTTATCAATAAGTTTTGATTTCTTAAGTCTATTTATTAGTATTTTAAGCATGGGTTGGCCGGCAACGTCTTTTAAGACCTTTCCAGGCAACCTACTTGAGCCCATTCTAGCCTGTATTAATGCAACTACTTTCAAAGTGTGTCCCAATTGGTAGGATTTATTAATAACTCATCTTCAACGCCATTAGCCAAACTGTCGGGCAGCTTGGGCATAATTCCACCTGATATCTGGATAAGGTTAGCTAACTGCTCAGATGAATCAACGCCAACAATCACTTTATTAGCCCAAGGCTGATATAGGCAAAATTTTAAAGCTAATGCTAAGCGGGACATGCCTGTTTTTGCTTGCCACTCTTCGAATTCAACAAAGCTTTTCTCCCATTTAGAAAACTTTGCGGGTAATTTACTGATTGGTTTAGCAAGTAGGCCTTGTAAAAAAGCAGACCTTAAGTGGATTTCAACGTTTTTAGATAACAATTTTGTTGCCCAGCCACTAGTCAATAACCTTTGATCGAATAAGTTAAAAGGTGCTTGGACTATATCAGGCAAAAAATGGTTCCAAATACTATCTAAAATTTCTGTCGAATAAATTGATATACCAACCTTTTTAATTCGACCTGTCGCTTTTAAAAAACTTAGTGTTTTTATGATTTGTGGCCCCATTGGCTCGTTAAGCTGGTCTGGCGAATGTAGTAATAACCCATAAAGACTTTGTCTATTGAGAAGCCTTAGTGATTTGTTAACTTGCGCCTCAATATATTCTGGAATATTTAGTATATCTGCTGGAATTCGACCCAACTTTGTTACTATGTCCAGCGTGGAAGAACTAAATTTTCCAATCACTTCTTCGCTATTTCCGTAAGCCGCTGCTGTATCTAAAGTTTTGAGTCCTGATGATACTGAAAGCTGCAATATTTTATGTGCCTGGTTTTCAGACAAATGACCATTTGTATTATTTATTCCATAATCTAACCCAAAATTTGCTGTTCCAAGAGCTAGTTTATTGGTCACTTTAGACATAAAAAATTACTACCCCTATATTTTTCATAATAACTTCACCCTTTGTTAAGTTTAAAATAAGATTTAGGCGTAAGATATTTGAGACTTATTATTCTTTAACAATCTTTGTGTTTTATAGTCACACATTGGATAAAATACCAAAAGCAGTAATTAGTTTTATTACTTGTCAATGATGCATTCATGAAGAACTTCAATTCTAAAACTATGTATTTTGTTGGAAAAGTTAATTAGTGATGCTGCGCAGGGTTTTGTACAGATTTTAGATTTGAGAAATGTGATTGATTAATTGTATCAAACAAATTCTAAATTATAATTCTGCTTGCTTTTAGACTGATGGTTAATACAAAAATATAAATAAGTAGAAATTGAGGCCTGCATGAACATCCTATTTATTATGTATGACCAACTTCGTTTTGATTATCTTAGC
>CAJWTH010000120.1 GCA_913047725.1 uncultured Planktomarina sp. | reverse complement strand
TTTGCCATCAAGCCTGATTACGCTGAAGCCTACAACAACATGGGCGTTACTCTCAAAGATCAAGGCAAGCTGGAAGCGGCTATAGAGGCCTACAACAAAGCCCTAGCCATCAAACCTGATTATGCTGAAACCTATAACAACATGGGTGTTGCCCTTACAGACCAAGGGAAGCTGGACGAGGCGATAGATGCTTACAACAAAGCACTAGCACTCAAGCCTGATTATGCTGAGGCGTACAGCAACATGGGCAATGTTCTCGAAGGGGTAGTTTTTAAGCAGCCAAATCCTGGTCTGCAAAAAAACATTATCTCGATACTCGATAAAAAATCAATTGTTAGGCCCAGTAACGTTGCTCGTGCAGCCATCAGCCTTTTGAAGTTTGAGCCAAAGTTGAATCGACACCTGGAAACTTACTCTGTGGCTGAGGTGAAGCCGAAAGTACTGGAGGTCATTACAGACTTATCTGAGCTACCACTATTACTTAAGATTATGAGTGTCTGCCCTCTACCTGATTTGGGCCTAGAGGACCTATTAAGGGAGCTTAGAGCTAGCCTGCTATTATCTATCTCAGGTCTTAAAAATTCGACTGAAGAGTTACAGTTTCAATCTGCATTAGCGCTGCAGTGCTTTACCAATGAATATATATACAACATAAGTGAGCATGAAGATGAAGCTCTTGAAGCCTTAGAGATGGCAGTAAAACAGGTGCTAAGTAATGGCGACCAACCAAGCCCACAGTCCATATTATGCCTGGCCTCTTATAGGCCTCTTAATCAGTATGAATGGTCCAGTTCGTTGCTCATTACCGATGACATTGAAGAGGTCTTCACAAGGCAGGTATTAGAGCCAAACCAAGAAGCCAAATTTAAATCTATTTTACCTGTACTAGAAGATATCACTGACGAAGTGTCTTCAAAAGTTAGGGATCAATACGAAGTAAGTCCATATCCTAGATGGGTAAATTTAGGACTGTCTTTAAAACCAGAACCTATTTCCAAGGTGGTTGAGGGGATTAAGCTGAAGCTTTTAAATGATGCAATCAAAGAGGTTGAAGCACCGAATATTTTGATTGCTGGCTGTGGAACAGGCCAACATTGCTTAGGAACTGCGGCAAGTTTTAAAGACTCAAAAGTCCTAGCTATTGATCTAAGCTTGTCCAGCCTGAGCTATGCCAAACGTAAAACTGAAGAGTTAGGAATCCAAAATATAGATTATATGCAGGCAGATATTCTGGACTTAGGCAAACTCAATAGACAATTTGATATAGTGGAGAGTGCAGGTGTTTTGCACCACATGGATGATCCTGTTGCAGGATGGAGGGTGTTGACGGATTGCCTCAAACCAAGCGGTCTGATGAAGATTGGTTTATATAGTGAATTGGCCAGACAGCATATTGTAGAAATGCGGCAAGAAATCAGTAATGCAGGTATTGGATCAAGCGATGCTGCAATGAAGTCGTTCAGAAAAACAGTGATGACGTCAGACCAAAACCATCATAAGCAAATTTTGAATTTGAATGACTTTTATAGCCTGAGCGAACTGAAAGACTTATTATTCCACGTACAGGAGCACAGGTTTACCATACCTCAAATACAAGGCTGCCTGTCTGAGTTAGGGCTGAAGTTCTGTGGGTTTAAATTTCCCAAAATAGTTTCGCACTTTAAGCTAACTAATACTGGCAAAGGCGATCCATATGACTTGGATAAATGGCAAGCATATGAAGAGGCCAATCCAAATACATTTTTAGGAATGTATCAATTTTGGTGTCAGAAAATAGACTAAAACCACCAACACCTTTTCCTACCCAACGATTGCTCCGGCAGTCCCACCAACAGCATTTAATCCCCATGGACACCTCCTGAAGTACAGGCTTATCTCCGTGGGGGTTTTAATGTTGTGTACTAGTTTACAATTTAAGTTGTCGTAGCACTTCTACCTCGTGGACACATTTGGTACACATCTTGTCACACAATGGCACACATCGAGGTATCGTCGTGTGTTGACAGGCAGTAATCATCATGTGACTCTACCCGCAGGAATTGATTTAAGTATCTGATAATAGGGTATCTGACTGCTACTCGTTGAGGTCGCTGTGGGGGTAACACCTCGTGCGGGTTGGGGTCCCACCGATTGCACCAAATATTATGTTATAAACTAACATAACTACTTGGAGAGATTAATGATATACGGGATTAAGGTATTTAATAAAATTCGGTGCCTTTTGATTTATTTGTAAAAATCTCTACGGGTTGGTACGACAGCTCAGCTCTACGTTTCCTTAAGCAATATAGAAGCGCGCCAAATGCCAACAAAACTAAGGGCACAAGTAAAAAATTAAAGACTGCTATCAAAGCAAACATGGCTATTATGAATAAAATGCCACCCTTTATCCAGGCATTAGCTTTTTTGTGTTGATTTGCCCTGAATGCATCAAAATCTAATCCACAATTAGGGCACTTTGATACAACTAGGCCGATAGGAGCTTTGCACTGCGAACAAGAAGACATGAATAATTCTACTCCTAACTCTCAAATTGGTTAGACATCTTTAGCCCCCTTGGCAATCTCTGATTGTCGCTAAAAGTTCTGGTGAGCATAGTTCCATTAAGCCCACCTACTAGTTAGAATAACCTAATTCATATCTTGCCACATAATGGGCTTAATGAACTGTAAACCTTTCATATTTTTAATGTTCGCTGCGAACTCTTTTATTAATACAGATTAACCCAAATATGACCAAGATTGCTGCTATTATAAATACAAAATTTACTGACTCATTCAAAAGTAGCCAACCAAAAAATATCGTGAAAATAGGGCTTAAAAAAGAAAAACTAGCGACTCCAGAGGCTGGATAAATTGAGACTAACCACAGCCAAAATAGAAAGCCACCCGCCACAACTACTATGCTTTGAAATAATAAACCCCACAGGTGAATTATTTGAAAATCTCGAACTAAATCACCAAAAAATAACGATGCTAAAAGTAAAATTGGGGCAGATACCATTACCATCCAAACAAGCTGCATTTCTGGTGGAACATTTTTAAAATTTGTGCCCTTGGCTAGATAGATAATCATTGCCCAAAGGATTGCTGACGTTATGGCAAAAAGGTCGCCTATTAGTTGCCAATTGTGAATGGAAAATGTGTCTTTATTGTTTGAGATAGCAAGTGACACGCCGGCAAAAGCGGAAATTAGACCGACTGATTTAAAAAAATTCAACTTTTCGTTTGGCAGAAAAAAGTGTCCAAAGACCGTAACCCAAATAGGCATGGAATAATAAAGTATTGAGTTGCGCGTCACACTTGTAAAATCAAGAGCAAGAAATAACAAAAGAAACTCAAATGCAAAAACAACTCCTGCTAGAATTGACAGGCCCATAGTATCTTTGGAGAACTTGATTTTCTTATTAGTCAATTTAAAAAAAATGATTAAGAAAAAAAATGCTAGTAAGGATCTCAATCCTGCAAAAAAAACTGGGTTTAATCCAGTATTTACAACCTTTATGATAACATGATTAAGGCCCAATAGAGCGGAGAGACCAACCAAAGCTACTGCTCCAAAAGTATCAATTTTTTCTTTCTTTTCCAATTATAATCCCTTTAGTTAAGCAGCGGACTTAGTATCAGCAATCTTCTGAAAGCTTTAAGTTTTAGAATAACCCAAAATATTCATTTTGCTCCCATTCTGATACTGCTTGGTGGTAACGATCCCACTCCGCACGTTTGAGGGTGGTTAAATAGTCAACAAAGCTGTCGCCTAAAGCATTTCGATAAAACGATGAGCGATCAAACAGATTTATTGCATCCAGGAGATTATCTGGAAGTTTTTGTGCTTCTGTTTCGTAGGGTGTTTCAACTGGATGAGGCGCGGACATTTTAGAATTCAAGCCATCTAACCCTGATAGGATTTGGCTAGCAAAGAAGAAATAGGGATTGGCAGTTGTTTCAGCAACTCGATTTTCTATCCTAGACGCTGGATCTTTTGGATGCATTAGGCCTCTTATCATTGCACCACGGTTATCCTGACCCCATAAAATTCGATCTGGTGCCAGTTGGTTTGGCTTATATCTTTTGTATCCGTTCACTGTGGGCGTTGTTAGTAGGCAGCTTTCGGCTGCGTGAGCTAATAACCCTGCGATCCAGCCACTCGCCGTAGGACTTAGCTCTCCATTTTCCTTTGGTATCATTAAATTTTGGCCTGTATCATTATTTAAAAGTGATTGATGAAGATGCCAGCCGCTTGATGCAGAATTAGGAATATTTGGCCTACACATGAAAGTTGCATGCAGATTACGGCGCGAGCAAACTTCCTTAACCATTGTGCGAAACGTGACCATGTTATCAGCATGTGTTAAGGGGTCTGAGGGCTCAAAGGTAAATTCAAATTGGCTTGGCCCCATTTCAATTTCCATAGAACGGATTGGTAGGTCCATTGCAATGCAATTGCGCCGCAATGCGTCCATGATGGGTTCGAGTTCATCATAGCGAGTTTCGGTAAGGAATTGATAACCCTGCGCAAGGTTTTGTGTTTTAACTGCCGCACCCGGCATAGTGGCGTGAGTATGATTGAGCATTGGATCAACGCGGTCAAAGACATGAAATTCAACTTCTAATCCCACTACTAAAGACAGTTTGTGTTGTGACAATTTATTTATTGCAGATTTAAGAAGATCGCGAGGTGAAAAAGGTATGACTTCCCCAGATTTAAAACGAGGATCACAAAAAATCCATGCAGAATGTGGGGACCAGGGCAGGGTTCGAAAAGTTTTTGGATCTGGAAGCATCAAAATGTCACCTGCGCCTGGTGGAATCCCTTCAACGCCAGGTGTCTCGGTCCAGACAGGGAAAACAGTACGGTGCGATGTATCTTTTAGAAGAAGTGTTGCTGGAGCTGTAAGCCCATTTGTAAAAATAGAGAGTAAAGCGTCTGCGATAATAGTTTTGCCTCGCAGGATACCGTTTTGGTCTGCAAAAAGGACGCGGACTGTCTCAATGTCACTCCCAGTTACTTGCTTTAACAGTGCAGCCGCCAGTTCCACTGATTTAACGTCTAAAAACCCTGACTGGGCAAGTGCGCCGTTGGCAATTTGTCGCGTGATTTCCGTCATATCATCAGTAACCATTTAATAACTTTCCTACTAAATCTGGTGGGTATAACTATGCCCTAATACTGCCTTGTGATGTTTATTATCTCTGGATAATTTCTACGTGGCGTAATAGGGATCTTGTGTGCGTCTCCTTAGCTCAGCTGGATAGAGCAGCCGACTTCTAATCGGCAGGTCGAGGGTTCGAATCCTTCAGGGGACGCCATACTTGCCATTCCTCATTAAATGCCTGATAAATATACGCTATAGTAGTTCCTTGTTTAAAAAAGGCACCTACAAAAGTACCTACATGACTTTAGTCAAAGCTAACATCAGGATGACTGAAAGTGCTATTTAATTGATATTACATCAAAATCACCAAACTTTAAAGTAGGCTCTAATGCCTTATCCACTGCT
>CAJWTH010000119.1 GCA_913047725.1 uncultured Planktomarina sp. | reverse complement strand
AAAACCACATGCAGGTTAGTGTTCGCGACAATAACGTCGATCAGGCCCTTCGGGCCTTAAAGAAAAAGTTACAGCGTGAAGGTGTGTTTCGCGAGATGAAGCTCAAGCAACATTTCGAGAAACCTTCTGAAAAGAAGGCACGTCAAAAGGCAGAAGCCATCCGTCGTGCTCGTAAGCTGGCGCGTAAAAAGCTCGAGCGGGAAGTATAATTTCAACTTTTGGTTGAGGCTTCCTTTCCGAATTGACAAAAAAAGGCCCCTTCGAGTTGGAAGGGGCCTTTTTTTATCGTTAGTGTTTACGCTAATGCCGCGCACCCAAGTAATAAACAAAATTTCTACAAAAGTGGCTCTAATAACCGCTTTGCATTGCGCCGTTGACCCAGTATTTCAATTTCTACTACGAGGTCATCGGTTACCATTGCTCGGGGTACCAAGGCGAACGCTATTGATTTTTTGGCATAGTGAGAAAAGCCACCAGACGTGCAATATCCTTGTACTTCATCATTTATAAAAACTGGTTCATACGATACGATATCTGCCTCCGCCGCATCGACTTCAAACACCACAAGTTGCCTTAACGGTGGGGAGGCGCGTTCCGCCTCCGCTACTGATCGACCAATAAAGTCTACATTTTTTTTAAAGCTAACAAAACGGTCAAGGCCTGTCTCTGCGGCGGTGTAATCAGGCGAGAACTCGGACATCCAAGAACCAAAAAACCGATCTAACCTCAGTGACATCATAGCTCTCATGCCAAAGGGTGTCATTCCATAGTCCTGACCAGCTGTCCAAAGCGTATTCCACAGAGACTGCTGGTCCTTTGAGTCACAATATATTTCAAAGCCTTGGTCTCCGGTGTAGCTGACCTTCTGAACGAGGCAATCTGTACTGCCCACGTTAATTTCCAAAACGTCAAGGAATCTAATATCCTCAACTGTTACACTTGTGCATTTTTGAAGAACCTCAGCCGCTCTTGGGCCGGCGATCTGAAACCCATTGCGTCGGTCAGATATATTTTCAATACGTACTCCATCGTCCATATTTTGTATGAACCATCTGTGATGATACTCTTGGCTCGCATAACTGGCCGTGAGTTGAAATGTATCTCCAGAAATGCATGACACGGTAAAATCACCTATGAGCCTACCTTTGTTTGATAGCATTGGGTTTAACGCTAGCCGACCATAAGAAGGGATGCGACCTGCCATTATTCGGTCAAGCCATGCCCGTGCATTTGGGCCTGTAATTAGGAATTTAGAAAAATTATGGACTTCGTTAATGCCAACACTACTGCGAACAGCATTTACCTCACGCGCAATAGCGGCCCAAGCGTTTGACCGTCTAAAGGATGGTGTTTCAAAGCCTGGTTCATCGTCTTTAGCAAAATAGTTAGGAACTTCTAAGCCGAAGTCTGCACCCCACACTGCGCCCATCTGGTTGAAGGTCTCGTACATTGGAGTTTTGCGTACACCCCTTGCCGCAGGAAGCTCCTCATTTGGAAATGTAACTGAGAAACGACGTTGATAGTTTTCGATAACTTTTGGAACAGTATACTCAGGGGTAACCCACTTTCCAAAACGAGCGCAGTCCATCGCAAAGACATCTCGTTCTGGCTCCCCTTCAACCATCCACTGCGCAAGCGAAAGCCCGACGCCTCCCCCTTGGCTGAAGCCCGCCATAACTGCACAGGCTGACCAGTAATTGCGCATTCCAGGAACTGGACCAACCAGAGGATTTCCATCTGGAGCAAAAGTGAAGGGGCCATGAATTACTGATTTGATACCGCTGCGCTCCAATGCTGGAAACCGTTTATATGCAAATGCAATACTGTCTTCTATTTTATCAAAATCATCTGGTAGGAGCTCTTGCCCAAAATTCCAAGGAGTTCCGTTGACCGCCCAAGGTCGACAACGCTGCTCATAGAAGCCAATACAAAGGCCACGACCCTCTTGGCGCAGGTAGCTTTCTCCAGAAAGGTCTGTGACGCCAGGATGCTCTCCTCCAGCCTCTGCAATAGACACAATTTCTGGAACCTCCTCGGTAATCAGGTACTGATGCTCCATTGGGAGAAGGGGAAAGTAAATATTTGCCATTGCGCCCACTTCACGCGCCCACAATCCAGCAGCATTGACTACATGCTCAGCATGGATTGTCCCTTTATCAGTCACAATATTCCATGTCCCATCTGGGCGTTGAGTTGTTTCTGAAACTTTGCAGTTAGTTTCGATGGTTGCTCCACCCATGCGTGCTGCTTTAGCGTAGGCATGGGTAGTACCTGATGGATCCAGATGTCCGTCTAATGGATCATATAAGCCACCAATCACACCTTCAGTGTTAGTGATTGGAGCAATTTTGGCAATTTCTTCAGGCCCGATAATCATAGTTTCTAGGCCCATGTAGCGATGCTTTGCGCGCTCAGCGACCAACATGTCAAATCGATCTTGGTTATCGGCAAGGGTGATGGCTCCCACGTGGTGAAGTCCGCAAGATAATCCGGTTAATTTCTCTAACTCTCTGTAAAGCTTGATAGTATAGCCTTGCAAAGCTGCCATATTGGTATCGCCGTTAAGAGTGTGAAAACCTCCAGCCGCGTGCCACGTTGATCCGGATGTGAGCTCAGAACGTTCCAATAACATTACGTCTGACCATCCCAACTTGGTTAGATGGTATAATACTGAGCATCCGACAACTCCACCGCCAATAATAGCAACCCTTGTAGTAGTTTTCATTAGGACCCTCCTACTTTTGAAAAAGAGACTAAAGTTTCAAATTATTTACAAGGTTCTAATCACGACATTTGATGACGAAAACCGATATTTTTAATATTTACTTTAAAACATAAATTTATAATAATTTTAATTATTAAAAAGCCTTAAATTTTAATTTATAGTTAAGCTTGAGATACTAAATATTGGCTTGCGGCAATTGTAGACTTTAGCCATGGTCTGAATATATAAATTCTTACTAAGACGAAGGTTATGGATCATGCGCACCCACGCCCAGGCTGTTGTTATTGGTGGCGGAGTAATTGGATGTTCTATTTTGTATCACCTAACCAAATTAGGTTGGACTGATGTAGTTTTGCTAGAACGAAATGAACTGACCTCTGGTTCCACTTGGCACGCGGCGGCCAATATTCATGGTCTGCACGATAGCACCAATATCAGCCGTATTCAGCATTATACGATGAACTTATATAAAGAACTGGAAAAGGAAACGGGACAGGGCTGTGGGGTATTCCAACCGGGAAGCCTTTACCTGGCGCAAACTGAAAATAGGGAGCATCAGCTAAGGCTACAAGAGGCTAAAGCAAAGTTTTATGGGATGAATTTTCATGAGGTAAGTCGAGACGAAGCTGAAAGGTTACATCCACTAGTCGATTATGATGGCGTGCGTTGTATTATGTACGAACCAGATGGTGGAAATGTTGATCCTTCGGGCGTAACTAACGCATATGCTTCTGGCGCTCGGGCAAGAGGCGCTGAGATCCATAGGTTTACTCCAGTGACGGGTACTGAGCAACAAGCTGATGGGACGTGGATTGTCAGGACGTCAAATGGTGACATTCACTCTCAATGGGTTGTAAATGCTGCTGGTCTTTGGGGTCGTGAGGTTGCTGCCTTGGCAGGAATAGATTTGCCACTTCAGCCAACGGAGCATCAATACTTTGTCACTGAAAGTATCGCTGAAATAGCTGATATGAATAGGCGCTTGCCGTCAGTGGCTGATCGCGATGGTGAGTATTATTTGAGACAAGAGGGCAATGGACTTCTAATTGGAGCGTATGAAAAAGATTTGCGGTTTTGGGCCGAAGAAGGGACCCCTCTTGATTTTGCGCATGAGCTTTTCCCTGATGATCTTGATAGGATTGAAGACAATATGATGCGGGCAATTGATCGTGTTCCTGTAGTCGGCACGGCTGGTATTAAGCGTGTCATCAACGGTCCAATGATCTGGTCTCCAGACAGCAATGTCTTATATGGCCCTCATCCTGATCTTAAAAATTACTTCTGTTGTAACGGGATTATTCCAGGGTTTAGTCAATCTGGTGGGATGGGTTTGATGTCGGCGCAGTGGATGGTCGAGGGTGAAAGTCATTATGATATGTTCACTTGGGATGTTGCACGATTTGGAAAATGGGCTGGGAAAGCGTTCACAAAGGCTAGGGTGGGCGATCAATATTCTAAGCGGTTCGCTATCCACTTTCCTAACGAAGAGCGTGATGCTGGCAGGCCGGTACGGGTTAGACCTATTTATGAGATGCAAAAAACTCTTGGAGCAGTCTTTGGAATAAATTATGGTTGGGAACACCCACAATGGTTTGCAAACAAACCTGGCGTGGCAGATACCAACGGCTTTACGCGACAGAATTGGTTTGAGCCAGTTGGCTTAGAATGCCAGATGTTGCGTGAAAATGCTGGGATCATAGATATCTCCAACTTTGCCAAATATAAAGTCAAGGGTACTGCAGCTGCTAGTTGGCTAAACTCAATATTTGCTAATAATATGCCCTCAATAGTGGGAAGGTCATGCCTGACACCCCTTATTGGAGTTCGCGGTGGTATTGCTGGTGACTTCACCGTGACACTCCTGTCTGACAATGAGTTTATGATCATTGGATCAGGCATGGCAGAGCGCTATCACCAACGGTTTTGGAATATGGTTCCAATGCCACAAGGCGTTACTTTTGAGAGCCTTACTGAAACGATGTGTGGTTTTAACGTTGCGGGTCCAAAGTCGCGTGAGTTATTGAAAAGACTGACAAATGAATCTCTATCTACAAAAGAATTTCCATTTATGCGGTCCAAAAAGATTGAGTTGGCTGGTGTGGAATGTGTGGCATTACGGGTCTCCTTTACTGGAGACTTGGGTTGGGAGTTGCACTGTGATGTTTCAGACCAGCAAAGACTTTACAAAGCACTCCTAGAAACTGGCAAAGCCTTCGGGGCAGGGCCTGTTGGAACTCGTGCGCTAATGAGTCTTAGAATTGAAAAAGGATATGGGTCTTGGTCACGCGAATATAGCCCAGAATACTGGCCGCAGGAAGTTGGATTGGCTGGACTAATAAAGTTGGAAAAAGATTTTTTGAATAAGGCTGCATATCTAAAGGTTAAAGATAATTCCCCACGTGAAATTCTTTCTATTGTTGAAATTTTAAATGTGAAAACAGCTGATGCTACTGGAGGCGAACCAATATTTGACAAAGCTGGTAATGGTGTGGGGCGGGTTACATCGGGATCTTATGGGTACAGCGTGAAAAAGTCGCTTGCACTTTGCTATTTAAAAAATGTTAGCCCTGGCGAAGAGTTAGATGTTATGGTCCTTGGCAAGCCTCATTCTGCTATTGTACTGCATGAACCACCTTTTGATCCAACTGGAAAAAAATTGCGCACATAATGCATTAGTTATTTTTATTAACTATTTGATTATTATAATTTTCATTAAGTTTAAATTTTTAGTGAAATCTTTTTTCTTAAATAATCCATTCATCTACCCATGATTAAATTTATACATAA
>CAJWTH010000118.1 GCA_913047725.1 uncultured Planktomarina sp. | reverse complement strand
CGTATTTCCTGAATTCGGTCTTTTGTTGCTTGAGAACGGGTTTTTTGTGAACTGGCCATGCTTTTCTCTTAAAATTAGATAAATAAACATTGCAAATATCATGCCACATGGTCGTGGGGCGCATTGTTAAGATTAATTCAATTTAAGTTTTGTTAGTTGGCCTCGATCTTTATTATTAAAAATAATATTTTTTAAATTTTTTTAATATAAATCAATTATTTTTAATACTTTATTAAAGTAATTTTTTAATTCTGAGGTGTGCATCTATGTTTTTTCAATAGACCTGCGGCAGCCATGCCTTCGCGCTTCCACGTAGAGCCATTGGGGTTTAGCTGGTAACTATCGTCAGATTTTTGGACCATTTGCCTATAGCTGATGCACCCAAAACTACGGTCTCTCAATTTTTGCTGTCGCTCTAGGTATGGTGGAAGATATATTGCAGTCACCGATCCTACAGCAAATATTAATATTATAATAAATATTGAAAAATATTTCACCATAAACCTGTAAAGCTATTAGTAAATAAAGTTTTTGTTCGCTTGTCTAATACTATCAATATTTGGTTAAATCAGTTTTGCAATACATTCCATTGGATTTTAACAACCCAATGAAATGTAAATTTTTAAAAATAATAATTTTACCGAAATTAAAAGCAGTCAGCTAATGACTGCGCCATATTTTTTATCAATTTATTATAGAGTGAAACACCAGGCTTAAGCCCAACACCTAGTGGGTCGATCACATTTGTATTTGCTTGGCTGCCTTCCATTACCGTTTGCACAAGGTTCGCTTTGAACTGTGGCTCAGCCAGAACACAATTGATCTCCTCATCCCTTATCCTTTTTTGAATTTTGGCTATGCGGGCAGGGCTTGGGTCTGAGGCGTCACCTATTGAAATTGCTCCTGAGGCCCGAAAATCAAAATCATTTTCAAAATACTGATAGGCGTCGTGGAAAACTATAAACTTTCCACCTCTAATAGGATCTAAAGTTAAATTAATTTCAGCAATCATCATTTCAATTTCAGATTTCGTAGAAGCGGCGTTTGTAAAGTATGTTCCTGCATTTTCAGGGTCATATGAAGAAAGCTGAGCTGCAATAACATCAAGCCATGCCTTGGCGTTGATTGGTGAAAGCCAAGCATGCGGATCATGCGATCCATGGCCATGCTCATCATGCTCGTCATCATCATGCTCGTCATCATCATGCTCGTGAGCTTCAAATAATGCACCCTCGCGAAACTCTAACAAAGACGTTGCGTCGTTCTTAAGTAATGTAGTCACGGAAGCGTTGCTTGAAAGTGTCTCCACAGCATTTTCCATCCAAGGGGTGAGTTCTTCACCCATCCAGAATACCATATTAGCATCCTGCATCGCCTTAGCTTCGGACGGGCGCAGCTGATGGTCATGAGGGGAGGAGCTGGATGGAATTATAAGGTTAGGAACCCCAACTCCATTCATAACACTGGCAACCAATGAATGTAGTGGCGCAATATCTACTGATACGTTTGGAACCTCGGCTATTGCGCTGCTGCCTAATAACGCTGCTACTGCTGATATTGAGAATAGTTTTCTGGACATTGATTATACCTTGCTATAAGTTTTCGATACGTTAATATGAATGATATATTATAACATTACAAGATAGGTATTGGGTATGACTTCTAAAACTTCAAAATCAGTTGGTTTTGAACAGCATGACCATGATGTATGCTTGGAGAAAGCAATAAAGGCTGCTGAGGCTTACTGCGACCGATTTAAACTTCAGTTTACGCCATTGCGCCGCAAGGTGCTGGAAATACTGCTTGAGGAGCATCGTGCATTAGGCGCCTATGCAATTCTAGATTTATTACGTGAATCTGGGCTCGGTTCGCAGCCACCAGTGGCTTATCGCGCGTTAAGCTTTCTTGTTGAACATGGATTTGCGCACAAGATAGAACGATTGAATGCCTTTGTTGCCTGTGCACTTCCTGACATATTGCATTCCCCAGCTTTCATGATTTGTAGGAAGTGCGAAACAGTAGTGGAGGCTCAATCGTCCTCGTCTAGTTTTGATCTTTCAGGAACTGCTAGTGCTACAGGCTTTAAAATTGAGCAAACCACCCTTGAGGCAAAAGGTGTGTGTCACTCTTGTGCGGAAATGGCGTAGGTGTGAGTTTAATTGAAGTTAAAAACCTTAGCGTAATCTATGGCTCCAGAATAGCTTTGAGCAAAGTTGATCTCAAAATAGAACCTGGTGAGATCGTGACCGTTGTGGGGCCTAACGGATCTGGAAAAACTAGTCTCCTCAGGGCAATCATAGGTGCAACACCACTTGCCGCAGGGGTAGTAAAACTAAAGCCTGATATAAAAATAGGATACGTGCCTCAGAGATTAAATTTTAATTCGAGCCTCCCGATGACTGTGAAAGGGTTTATGGAGTTGGCGCATAATGGTGGCAATAAATCCACTCTTATGGCTCTAGAGGAGGTTGGTGTTTCATCAATAATGAGCCAACAGATGTCACAACTTTCAGGCGGTCAGTTCCAACGGGTACTTCTTGCCCGAGCGTTAATTAACACGCCAGAAATACTACTATTGGATGAGGCTACGCAGGGGCTCGATCAACCCGGATCCGCCGCCTTTTATCGTCTTGTGGAGGATGCGCGCCAGAATACCGGATGCGCCGTCTTAATGATTAGTCACGACTTACATGTTGTAATGAGCGCTTCGGATCGTGTGATTTGCCTCAACGGTCATGTCTGTTGTGCCGGAACCCCAGAAGTTGTTGCGTCTGCCCCAGAATATAAACAGCTATTTGGGATGGAAACAGAGAGAACGCTTGCATTATATCAGCACCGTCATGACCATGACCATGACATAAAAAAATCTCATGCGGATCCATAATGTTAGATGATTTTATGATACGTGCTGGCTTAGCAGGAATTGGATTGGCCTTTGCTGCGGGTCCACTGGGCTGTTTTGTGGTTTGGCGCCGGATGGCCTATTTTGGGGAGACAATATCGCACGCCGCGATACTTGGCGTGGCTCTTTCGCTGATGCTACAGGTTTCAATCTTTGCGGGTGCATTAGTCGTAGCGTTACTTGTAGCCTGGACGGTGAACCTTCTTTCAGAACGTGGGTACGCAATTGATACTCTTTTGGGTGTATTAGCTCACTCCTCACTGGCAGTTGGGCTGGTCGTTGTTTCATTCCTGTCAGGTATTCGTATCGATCTAATGGCTTATTTATTTGGAGATATTTTGGCGGTCTCACGTCTAGACCTTGTCATAATTTGGGGGGGCGCGCTGTTAGTACTAATACTTGTTTTTTGGCGCTGGTCTCCTCTTCTGACGGTAACTTTGAACGAAGATTTTAGTTATGCCAGTGGATTTAATCCAAAACGAGAGAAACTTCTTTTAACACTCCTATTAGGGCTAATAGTGGCTGTCGCTATCAAGGTTGTTGGTGTTTTACTAATAGTTGCAATGCTAATCATACCAGCTGCAGCTGCTCGAACTCTCGCACGCACGCCTGAAACCATGGCAATATTAGCTGGTATAATAGGCGCGGCCTCTGCCGTAGTAGGCCTTAGGGCCGCCTTTGTTTTAGATACTCCAGCTGGCCCATCAATAGTCTGCATAGCCGCAGCTTTTTTTCTAGTATTAAATATTGTTGGAAGTTTTAAAAGCTTCCAAGCTTAATAGCTACAAAACTAATATTCAGTAGTTGATTTCACTTATGTATTTTTTGGTATTAGTGTCAGGCACCATGTCTAGCAATCGACATCCTGAGATCAACTGCTAGAAAAAAGACGTTATTTACTTTTCTGGTGGCCAAACGAAGTCAGAACGAAGGCCTTCACACACAGGTCGTCCATCGTCTGGTTTTGGCACTCCAGTACTCGGATCATAAAAAGCGTGGTACGTGGCTGCAGGAAAGCTAGGATCGAAACCCATAATATTTGGAACTACGGCCCTAATACGACCCATTTTATCATCCAACATTACGGGTGTTCCGCAATCGGAGCACGTGCACAGCTCCAATGGGCCTCCCGGATTGTTAGCATTAAACGGCTGCCGGTTAATTTTCTGTGGATTATCGACTGTCAAATCACCATGATTAAAAAAAGCCACGTGGGTCGTAGCCTGTCCGGTAACGCTCTTACAAACAGAACAATGACACGTATGGATATCAATTGGATTTTCTGCAGAATTAGTTTTTATGTGGTCGCAACCACCACTTAAATTTATTGACATTTCATTCCTCCCGTCTTTTTTTAAGACATTGTAGTATTGAAATTTTTTAAATTTTGGGTCGGTTTAATATTAAAAGCCTAGTTAGAATATTAAATTAATCAAGTAATTTTAATTTAAGCATTTATATGCCGTTTCTAAATCTACATAAATAGATAACTATAAATGTTTAAGTTTTGGTCTATTAATTAGATTATGTTGAATACGAGAATGTTACTCTACGGCATAATTTCTACGGTTTGAATGATTGGCGGATGGAGTATCAAAACGAAATATGATACCTAAAATTCAGTTTTAAAAAGATGTTACTGGGAAGATTAAAAATGCTACAAGTTGAAATTAAGACAGGGCGCTTAAAGGAAATACGGAAGGCACGTAAAATAGGACGGCCAAAGCTAGCAAAACAGGTGGGAATAACAGAGCGACAGTTGGCCAAAATTGAAACATCAGAGACGGCAAAGATATCCAAAAATGAAATATCTCGCCTTTCCCATGCTCTGCAAATACCTAGTATGACTTTGACCGGTGAGTTACCAGTAACAGAGAGCGATCTTCAGCCTATATATAAGCCACAGTGCACAAGTGGCTGTTGTTCCTAGTAGTCGATTTGTTCACATAATTTTAGGCTAACTTTAGGCAAACTATAGTAATGAAGGTCTTAATGATAGTGCTGAGGGTCTTTAGCAAGTTGCCGTTCTTGAATTCGTTCAAGTTCTGCCAGGGCGATATCAATATTGCCAGTATTAGAAAAAGCCTTGTAATAAACACGTCGTACGGATTTAGGGCTCCAAGGCAAGATGGCATTCCTTAGCCATTCTCTCAACTGGCGTGGTAACCTATCAAAGTCTTTCAAGCTGTCTGAGCGTCTATGACGCATTGGTAATTTCGTTTTACCTAAATTATTTTTCATTAGCTAACTTTATACAAATTGGTTTTGTCATGTATGTGTAATGATATATCATAACATATGCAATTTAAGATTTAGGTACTTTGTGATATAACTTGATCCTTGTTTTTGACTTTGTGACAATCCCACAGCTGCTAAAACAAAGCCTGTACAATATTCACGATATAAACTTGTAATGTCAGAGCGGTATGGGAAAAAGAAAAAGGACAGGGATTAGTCATTTGGTATCAAGCCCAAAACCTGTCGATAACAGATGAGCTTATAATGAGAAAACTAACTTTCCTTTTCTACCTTATTTTTTTACTTCCTAATATTGTGACAGGTAATTTGGTAGAAATTTATTCTCTGGACCAGATGGATGACCCACGGGGTTTCTGTATAGACATAAGGGGGCATAAATCTAAAGCAAAAATCAAATCCGGACTTCAGGTCCATACCTGTTACTCATACCAAGGTAGCATTGCAGTTGATCAGGGTTTTGACTTGCTTAAGTTAGATGAGGGCCAATTTCACTTACTTGCCTTTGATGTTTGTATGGAAGCGGATTCGAATACTGCATCCGCATCATTGCGACTAAGCAAATGCCAGGATGAGGAACTTCAGAAATTTGAATGGGATAACAACGGTAGAATTTATCTGACC
>CAJWTH010000117.1 GCA_913047725.1 uncultured Planktomarina sp. | reverse complement strand
CAGAATTGAATTTGCCAACCCGCAAGTCTGGTCCCACAAGCAAAGACGGCCAAGGCAGGGCACTCAGGATATGATTGAATTCACTCATAAATCAAAGCCCTAGCTGAGAACTTTCAAGCCCCTGGCAAATTGGCGCATATTGGCTTGATAGCCCTGCGCAGATTGCAGCAGGCCCATAACCTCTGTGTCACTCAGCACCCTCGCCACCTTACCTGGTGCACCGACGACCAAGGAGTTGTCAGGGATGACCTTGCCTTCGGTCACCAAAGCCCCCGCACCTATCAAACAATTACGGCCAATTTTGGCCCCATTCAAAACTACAGCACCCATGCCTATTAGGCTTTGATCCCCAATCGTGCAGCCATGCAGCATTGCTTTGTGGCCAATCGTACAATTTATACCAATAGTCAGTGGAAAACCAATATCTGTATGCAAAACAGAGTTTTCTTGTACATTGGAGCCTGCGCCCACCTCAATAAGCTCATTGTCGCCCCGCAAAGTTGCTCCAAACCAGACTGATGTGCCAGCCAGTAACTTAACTCTGCCAATTAAATTCGCATCTGGAGCAACCCAAAATTCACCAATCGGTGGCAGATCTGGCGAAATGCCGTCTAATTCATAAATCATTGTGTTTTTCAAACTCAGTTTGAAGCGTTCTGACATGATCCAACAAGCCTGGTTGTTGACTTCTTCTGAGACGTTCCGCTGCCACGATAGATTTTAATTTAGCTTCGGTTTTATCTAAGTCGTCATTTATGACCACATAATCATAGCCGGCCCAATGGCTAATTTCATCCCAACTTTTCTCCATTCTTTTTTTCACAATATCGTGAGTATCTTGTCCACGCTTTTCGAGCCTATTTTTTAATTCACTGATAGATGGTGGTAAGATGAAAATAGATAGGACATGTTCTTGTAGGGCTGAATTTGATATCTGTTGGGCTCCTTGCCAGTCGATATCAAACAAGACATCTTCGCCGTGATTTATGGCGTTCTCCACGGGTTTTTTTGGTGACCCATATGAACAGTCAAAAACTTGTGCATGTTCTAACATTTCGCCGTCAGCGACTTGTTTGGAGAACTCTTCTTCGCTAACAAAAAAATAATCTTTACCGTTTTCCTCACCAGATCGCATACTTCTGGTTGTTGAAGAAACTGAAAAAGATAGCGAGGGATCCCATTTCATTAAGCGGCGAGAAAGTGTAGATTTTCCGGCTCCGGAAGGCGATGAAAGAATGATGAGTAAACCGCGCCTTTTATTATTCAACATTTTGCACCTGCTCCCGTATTTGATCGATGATCACTTTCATTTCAATACCAAGGGAGGTCAACTCCTTCGAACTAGACTTTGCGCATAATGTATTTGCTTCTCTGTTAAACTCTTGCATTAGAAAATCAAACTTTCTACCAACAGGCTCGGTTGAGTTTAACAGATCGTGTGCTGCATTTATATGTGCTGTAATGCGGTCGATCTCTTCTGCAACATCACTTTTAACTGCTAAAATAGCCATTTCTTGAGCTAGTCGATCAGGATCGATCTGTTGATCAAGTCGCTGTAATGCCGCCTGAAACGACGCCTCAAAATCTACTGATCTTGAAGCAAGTGTAGAGTTGCAAGAGGCCACAAGACGCTCCATTTCCAAAATTCCATTTAGTAAGACCTTGTGTAAAGCTATACCTTCTGAACTTCTAGACGCCCGAAAGTCCTCAATTAACTTTGCTAAGTGTGTAACTATCGCTTTAGTTAAAGCTTCTTTAGTTTCCTCAGTAGATTCAAAATCAGTGAAACCATTTTGAGAAGCAATATCCGCCAAGCTGATTGGTGAAACCGAAAGGCCGTTTTTTGTGGCTTGTTCTGAAACAATAGAAGCGTTTTCTAGAATATTACTTAACTTTTTCATATCGACTGTGCGGCCAGATAAGGTTTCGGAAACAGAAATTTTTAATGAAAACTGCAAAGAACCCCGTGTTACAGAGGCCGAAATGGATTTGCGGATTAATTGCTCCAAACCTACCAGCCAGTCCGGAACACGCGTACGGATATCAAGGCTTTTATTATTGACCCCTCGTAACTCAATAGACCAATCATACGGTCCTGTAGAGCCACTGAGGGCGGCCATCCCTGTCATAGAGCTCAGCATGGTATGCCTCATTTATAATTTTAATTTAATATAAATAACAGAGCCTTGGTTGGCTTTGCTAATTTTAAACTTTTTTAATTGCTTGTGTTAACTCGCCACTTTTGCTGATTTCACTCCACGAGTTTGTCCCAGCTCTTCGGCCACTAAGAAGGCTAACTCAAGTGATTGTGACGCATTTAAACGTGGATCGCAGGCTGTATGATATCGGTCTGAAAGGTTTTCATCGGTGACGGCACGAACACCGCCTGTGCACTCTGTTACATCTTGGCCTGTCATCTCAAAGTGAACTCCACCAGGGATAGTGTTTTCTACGCGATGAATAGCGAAAAACTCCTGAACCTCCCGCAAAACACTTTCAAATGGCCTGGTTTTATATCCTGAAGATGCCTTGATAGTGTTTCCATGCATTGCGTCGCATGTCCAAACTACATTGGCCCCCTCTTCTTTCACCGCTTTAATAAGACGTGGCAGGTGATCCTCAACTGAGCCTGCTCCAAAACGTGCTATCAAAGTCAAGCGACCTGCTTCATTTTCTGGGTTCAGTTTGTTCATCAGTGTTTTTAAATCGTCTGCTGTCGTAGTTGGACCACATTTCAAACCAATTGGATTTTGTACACCACGGCAAAATTCTACATGTGCTCCGTCTGGCTGCCTTGTGCGGTCACCAATCCAAATAAAGTGTCCAGAACCTGCTACATGTTTACCTGATGTGCTATCTACACGACATAATGCTTCCTCGTATTCTAATAAAAGTGCTTCATGCGACGTGTAGAAGTCTACTGTGCCTAATTCGACGCTATTTTCCGCATTTAAACCAGCAGCCTGCATGAAATCTAAAGCATCGGAGATACTATTTGCCATTTCACGATAGGCTGAAGCCTTCTCAGACTCGGTAAATCCTAATGTCCATGAATGCACCTGGTGCATATCTGCAAAACCACCTTTAGAGAAAGCACGCAACAGATTAAGCGTTGCTGAGGCTTGTGTGTAAGCCTGCAACATTTTTTTTGGATTTGGCTGTCGGGCTTTGACACTAAATTCTAGCTCGTTAATTATATCGCCCCGATAGCTTGGTAATTCTAGCCCGCCTTGTATTTCAGTTGGCGCTGATCTTGGTTTGGCAAATTGACCAGCCATTCGTCCTACTTTAACGACTGGGACCTTTGCGCCGTAGGTTAAAACCATTGCCATTTGTAACATTACTTTAAAAGTGTCTCTAATGTTATCTGCTGAAAACTCTTGAAAACTCTCTGCGCAGTCTCCTCCTTGAAGCAGAAAGGCCTCGCCCCGGCTAACTGCTGCCAGTTTTTGTCGTAGTGATCGTGCCTCTCCTGCAAATACTAACGGTGGATATTGACCCAGCTGTTTTTCAGTGGCTTTCAGCAGTTCACTATTGGTATATTCAGGCATTTGTATTCGTGGCTTTGCCCGCCAATCAGATTTTTGCCAGCTGGTCATTTTATTTAGCTCCGGTTTATCTTAGATTTCAGCTTACAGATAACGTGATTTTTATTGATAAACCACCGTAAAATATGTCTGATCAACTTAATCACTTGACGGGCTCACTCTTCGGCGCCAAATGGGAATTATAGAATGCCGAATTAGGGCGCATAAAAAGGTAATCCTGATGCATGTTTCTGATCAACTTGTTGAAGTTCAGGATCCGCTCGCAAAACCACGCCGTTTTGTATTTGTTTTGCTTGAAAGCTTTACTATGCTCTGTTTTTCTGCGGCGGTAGAGTCTTTAAGAATTGCAAACAGAATGTCTGGCCGCGAACTTTATTCTTGGACGTTAATGTCAGAAACAGGTGAACCGGTTATTTGCTCAGGCGATATTGAGTATCGGGTAAATAGCGAATTAATCGAAGTTTTGCGTGACGACACAGTAATGATCTGTGGTGGAATAAATGTTCAAAATGTTACCACAAAAAAATTATTAAATTGGCTTCGACGCGAGGCTCGGAAAGGCCCTTTGATTGCGGGACTTTGTACAGCAGGTTATACTCTAGCTAAAGCGGGTCTTCTCAATGGAAAGCGGGCCACAATACACTGGGAAAATCAAGATAGTTTTGCTGAAGAATTTGAAGATGTGGAACTTACAAAGTCAGTTTTTGTTATTGATGGAAATAGGATAACAACAGC
This sequence comes from uncultured Planktomarina sp., assembly GCA_913047725.1. Classification (GTDB taxonomy): domain Bacteria; phylum Pseudomonadota; class Alphaproteobacteria; order Rhodobacterales; family Rhodobacteraceae; genus Planktomarina. The sequence continues at coordinate 1,540 of CAJWTH010000117.1, read as the reverse complement.
TGGTGGCACATCATCTATTGACTTGATGTTAAAGCTTATCGCTGAGCATCATGGAGAGGATCTCGCAAATGCCGTTGCAGACCAACTTATTTATTCCTCAATACGTACGGACCAAGACACACAACGGCTCTCCATCCCTACCCGCATTGGTGTGCGCCATCCAAAACTCAGCCTCGTAATTCAAAAAATGGAACAAAATATAGAAGAACCAATAAGCCCGTCGTTACTTGCTAAAGAGGTTGGAATGTCTACACGCCAACTCGAACGCTTATTTCGTCGTTATTTAAATCGTTCCCCTAAGCGCTATTACATGGAACTACGACTACAAAAAGCGCGAAACCTGCTTATGCAAACTGATATGTCAGTTATAAATGTGGCGCTTGCCTGCGGATTTGCCTCTCCTTCACATTTCTCGAAGTGTTATCGGGCGCACTACGATACCACCCCTTATAGAGAACGAGGCGCGCAGGCGTCTCGTGTAATAAGATAATAAAAAATATTGGGTATAAGACAAAATAGGCTTCCTTTTTTATTAAAGGACTACTATTCTATGCACTGGACACACATTCCATTTGGGAGATAAAAATGAGAAAACTGCTTTTGGCGACAACCGCCGTGGCTCTTACTGCTGGATTTGCATCTGCAGAAGACATTAAAATTGGTGTAATTCTTGGCTTCACAGGGCCAATTGAATCAATAACACCTGACATGGGCGATGGTGCTGAATTGGCCATGGCCGAAGTTACTAAAAGTGGAGCGCTGTTAGGTGGATCTACGGTAACGTCTGTTCGTGGAGATTCGACTTGTATCGATTCTGGCGCAGCCACAGCGGTGGCAGAGCGGCAAATAACATCTGATGGTATAAAAGGGATTATGGGCGCTGATTGCTCCGGGGTCACAGGTGCTATTCTATCAAATGTAGCATTAGCGAACGGCATGGTAATGATTTCTCCATCCGCCACTTCGCCAGGCCTATCAACCGCTGAAGATAATGGCTTATTTTTCCGTACGGCACCATCTGATGCCCGTCAGGGTGTAGTTATGACTGAAGTACTCATGGAAGACGGAATTAAAGAAGTAGCGGTTACATATACTAACAATGACTATGGCAAAGGTTTGGCTGACGCTTTCCAGGCGGCATTTGAAGCTGCTGGTGGTACAGTAACGATCAGTGCTGCGCACGAAGATGGCAAAGGTGATTATTCTGCTGAAGTTGGAGCGCTTGCAGCCGCTGGGGGTGACCGCTTAGTGGTTGCAGGTTATGGCGATCAAGGCGGATCTGGAATTGTTCGTGCAGCTTTAGATACTGGTGCATTTGATACTTTCCACTTCCCTGACGGTATGATTGGGACAGATGGTCTTGCAAGTTTTGGCTCTGAGATTGATGGGTCAACTGGGCAAGCCCCTGGCTCAAACAGTGCGGGTGCAGCAGTATATGCCGCTATGGCCGCTGACGCAGGGTTCAATGGAGGAAATTCATTTTCTGGAGAATCATATGATGCTGCAGCTCTAATTATGCTAGCTATGCAGGCTGCTGGAT
>CAJWTH010000116.1 GCA_913047725.1 uncultured Planktomarina sp. | reverse complement strand
AATGGGCCGGTTCGTCACCTATCTCAGCCATTTTTGCTGTGAGTTTACTCAACATCTTTGTCCTAATCTCAACATAGGCAGGATCTTCAGCTCTAATGTTTTAAATTCTTATAATAATTTGTCACAATCCTGTCACAATAAATTGGCTCAAAACGGTTTTTCCACACAATTTGATAACATATGCGAAAAGTCCCACTATCCCCTTTAAGGCTTATTTTACAAGAATAACTTCTGATTTAAATGGTGCCCGGGGGCGGATTTGAACCACCGACACGAGGATTTTCAGTCCACTGCTCTACCCCTGAGCTACCCGGGCACGGGCGAGGATCAACCTCGAGGCTGGGAAGTATTTAGGCGACCGAACTTGGACTGTCCAGCTGTTTCATGTGATTTTTGATCCAAAAAGTATTAAACTGAAAAATGTTAGAAGTTAGTTTGATCAGATGGACCTTAAAACTTGCATAGCAATAATTAATCAGCATCCTCATCGATATTTTTTTCTATTTCAGAGCTTTCAGTTTCCTCATCATTTGCGATAACGTAACCACCAATTAACCACTTGCTAAGATCAATATCCTTACATCGGGCGGAGCAAAATGGGTTATTTTCCATAGACTTTGGGTTTTTGCAAATTGGGCAGGTCATTTGAAAAAGTTACTCATGGATAAACGCTCGCGTTTACGTTTAATTTCGCCGTGCCCTAATGGCGTCCAGCCCACAAATTCACTTGCAACCGGGCATGTGCGCAGCGAGGCTCGAAGTGCTGTTTCGATGGGCTTGCGATCACGCTTGCTCATTGGAGCAAAGTCTATGGCAATCTGCCCTGAGTAGCCGCGCAGACGTAATTGTCTTGGGAGGTCTTGAACAGCAGCCAAGTTAATCTTTAAGGCAGCCGCTGGCGAAAAGTCTGAACCGGTATTAATGTCGACAGTAATCATAGCCTTTGTCTCTTCAATGTACATTCCACCGCTTCCTAACTGAACCCAAGAGCTCTGGGTGGCTTCAATTTGATCAAGAACACCACTTGCCTCTAAATCATCAGATTGTGTCAATACGGTTTTAACGTCCGACCATTCCCGCCATGCTTGGACATGAGGGTTGTCACCATCCATCAGGATTTCAGGCTTTAGTCCCTGCTGGGTGGCTATATCCTCTGCTGTTTCACGCATGACTTGGATGTCCTCAGCAACTTCTGACAGTTCAGCCTCCGCTGCTGAGCTGCGAATAATCAAACCCATTTCGCATCCATCCATTGCAGATTTTGCTAATAATGTAAGTTCATCCTGTAATTTCTCAGAAGTTATTTTGCGTGATATATTCAGTCCAGGTTGATTGGGGGTTACAATTGCATAACGACTTTTAAAAATAATTCTTTGAGTAACTGGGTTTGCTTTGCCCGCCTCGGAAAACCCTGAAAGCTGCACTGTGACTGTTTGACCAGGGGCAAGGCCATTCGCCTTTTTAAGAAAGCCATGGCCATTGGGAAGTTGTAGCATTACGCCACCAATGCCCTTCACGGGGCGCTCTACGACGGCACGTAAAATAGTTCCAATAGGCAGTTGTGTGGTATCTTCAATTAGGACGTCGTGAAGCTTGCCATCGATCTGCAAAGCGGCCACTTTTTTTTCGGCTATGTGGCCAAGAACAACTTGGCTACCTATCACAAGCTTTTCCGTGAGGGCAAACCTGCTGCTTGTAGCAGATTAATAGTTTCTACGAGTGGCAATCCCATTATGGCTGGATAGGACCCAGAGATCCACGGAATGAAAGCTCCCGCTGGTCCTTGAATGCCATAGCCCCCAGCTTTACCTTGCCAATCGTCTGTCGCTAAATAATCGTTGAGTTCTTGTCGCGACAACTTCTTCATTTTAACAACTGAAACAACATCTTTTTGCCACACTTTTTCTGAATTTTTGACTGCTATTGAGGTTATGACCTTGTGCCGCCTACCAGAAAGTTTTCCTAGAAATAGGCGAGCTTCATCTGAATTTTCTGGCTTGCCTAGTATTTTTCGGCCAATAGCTACGGTTGTATCAGCACAAAGAATTATTTCATTTTTAGCGGCAGGTAGCGCATCGGATTTAGCCGCGGCGATACGGTTGCAATAAACCCGAGGAGTTTCCCCCTTTAGTGGGGTCTCATCAATATCTGGTTTGCGGATTTCAGCAGGATCTAGCCCTAAAATTGCTAACAACTCTAGCCGGCGGGGACTTCCTGATCCTAGGATCAGCTTTTTACTTGAAGCGGTAATTGATCCGCCCTTTGGTTAAGTCGTACGGGGTCATCGCTACCTGCACGTTGTCGCCAGTTAATACCCTGATACGGTTTTTGCGCATTTTGCCTGCCATTGTCGCAACAATCTCGTGACCATTTTCCAGCTCAACCCGAAAAGTCGCATTTGGCAGGAGCTCTCTGACGATACCGGGAAATTCGAGTGGTTCTTCTTTGGCCATGCTGTCTCCTTTAAAAATGTCTGAACAAAAGCCAGACTGGACCTTGGATGAGGCGGCTTACCTAGATTTTCAAGTCGGATTCAACCTAAATCGACCAAAAATATAAGTTTAGTATTAAATTTTGACTTTTGAGAGGCAGTTGGGAGCATTTTTGAAGACTTTTAAAACTGGATGCTCGAGCAAACAATTTTCTTTTAGTTTGCAAATTAATGATTTGGAGCACCAAATTTGGCCGTTAAATTATCAATAATCTGATCCCGTGCCTTTCTGTAGGCTACTAATTTTTTATCACGATTGTCTTCTGAACCTGTTGGATCAAAGATTGGCCAATACTCAATTTCCAAATCGTAAAAATTGGTAATTTTTTCAGCTTCTATTTGGCTTGCCGGTGAGAGTGCTACTATTAGATCAAAGGAAGATAACTCATCCCCCATCTTGTGCATCTCTGCGAAGGAACGGGATTTATGTCGAGCCAACTCAATACCGAGTTCTGCACATACTGCTATAGAGAACCCGTCTATGTCCATATCAGCGATTAAGCCCGCTGATTGTACATAGGTTTCAGTACCATAAAATTTCTTCATTAAACCTTCCGCCATTGGTGAGCGTACAGCATTATGGTCGCAGCAAAATAGAATAGATTGCGGAAGATCCTTTACCATTTTAATTTCTCAGCCCCCAAAGTGCAAAACACAGATTAATGTGAACAATCTTCGTGCGGTTTGATCGTCTATTGATGCCTTCCCCTCAAGGCGTTCCTGCAAAACTCTAGCTCCTTCATTGTGGATACCACGGCGCGCCATATCAATAGTCTCAATCTGTATGGTTGGTAGATTTTTTACAGCATCAAAATAGCTCTCGCAAATTTGGAAATAGTCTTTAACTACTTGACGAAAAGGGCCGAGTGAAAGGTGGAATTCAGCGGCTTTCACTTTAGCCTCTGTCGATATGTCAAAAACCAACCTTCTATCTTTAATCGAGATTGCTAATCGGTAGGGCCCCTGGCCAAGTTCCCCGTTACCGTTACTTGGCAATGAAAAGCTATTACTTTCCAATAAATCGAAAATAGCAAGTTTACGTTCCTGGTCTATTTCAGGTGTGGGTGATGGAAGGTTTCGATCATCAAGCTGGATATCTGAAATATAGGTCATTTGATACTGAGTTTATCCAATCATACAAGTACTGACAATCCATTAGACTTTGGCTTTTTCGAAACTTTTATTATGAGTGCAGTCTGAATAATTTTTCCTATTTTAAAAAATTTTAATTTGGCCCTGCGTTGTTCAATTATGGTGTGGAATTAGTCCAGAGGGTGCTAAGTAAGGCTTGGTCACATCGCGAAGCGAAACCTCTAAAGCCTCCACCTGAAGTCTTATTGCACCCTCGCCAGAAAGTATTATCTGAATAGTTCCCATTCCATCTTCTTCTGCTTTAAAGCTAATATTAAGTAGGCACAAAGCTAAATTATTATCAGCTTTGTTGATGTTTTGAGTTTGAACATTTTTTACATCCTCAAATGCCAAGACGGCCTGTACTCGCTCAACATTCTTTGACTTATTCTTTTCCCAGAAATACCTGTTCAAAAGTATTGCGAACCTACGTTTTTCAGAGTTCAGGATCATTTCGCTGGAGGGGAAAACTGCGTCTTGTGTCATAGCCGAGATGACTTCTAAATCGTCGACTGTAAATGCTACTAATCGAAGGGGCTTAAAGCTAACATCTTCAAAACTGGCATTCATTGCCCACGAACCCGCTCAATTTTTGCACCGCAGTTGCTTAGTTTTTCTTCCACCCGTTCGTAACCGCGATCCAAATGATAAACGCGATTGATTAAAGTCTCTCCCTCTGCCGCAAGTCCCGCAAGGATCAGTGAAACAGACGCACGCAAGTCGGTTGCCATTACTGGAGCACCTTTTAGTTGATCGACACCCTTTACCGTGGCAACGCCGCCATTAACGTCAATTTTTGCACCCATGCGACCCAGTTCTGGGGCATGCATAAAACGATTTTCAAAGATTTTTTCTTCTAAAATAGAAGTGCCTGTTGCAGTGCAAAGCAATGCCATCATTTGCGCCTGTAAATCAGTTGGGAAGCCAGGAAATGGTTCTGTTTCGACATTTATTGCCTTCAAGCCAGAGTTGCTGCGTTTTACTTTCAAACCATTTTCTGTTTGCTCAACAACAATGCCACATTCATCCAATTTTTCACAAAAAGAGGACAATAATTCAATTTTACCGCCCAAGCATTCTATTTCGCCACCGGTAAAAGCGGGTGCCAACATATAAGTACCAAGCTCTATACGGTCTGTTACAACTCGATGTGTAGCGCCATGCAATCGATCAACACCCTGAATTGTAATTGTGGACGTACCCTCTCCGCCAATTTCCGCCCCCATGGCAATCAAACAGCGCACAAGGTCTACAATTTCGGGCTCGCGTGCCGCATTTTTCAAAACTGTCGTACCCTTAGCAAGGCTCGCTGCGAGAAGAGCATTTTCGGTGGCGCCGACGGAGACAAATGGGAATTCGATAATGGCGCCCTTTAGTCCTTTATTTGCGTTTGCGTGAATGTAACCGTCATGTAAGTCAATTTCTGCGCCTAGGGCCCGCATAGCCATAAGATGAAGATCTACTGGGCGGGCTCCAATGGCGCAGCCACCAGGCAAGGAAACCACTGCCCGCCCTTCACGAGCTAGAAGTGGGCCTAATACCAGGATCGACGCACGCATTTTTCTAACTATATCATATTCTGCGGTTAGGTTGTTGAGATTATGCGAAGACATTGTGAGCACTTTGCCGTCCTGCATGTTGGACACTTCTGAACCAAAACTCTCTAGAAGGGTCGTCATAGTTTTGATATCTGACAAACGCGGTGCATTGGTTAGGGTTAATGGTTCTTCTGACAAAAGTGTGGCGGGCATTAATGTCAGGCATGCGTTTTTTGCGCCTGCAATTGGAATTTTTCCGTTCAGCTCACTGCCACCAGTCACCAAAATAGCGTCCATTTAGTCTTCCTTTGAATTTGTTTTGTTAACTATCGCAGCGCGCGCACGAGCTTGTAACTTGCGACGAGCCATGTTCGCCTTGAGTGCTGCCTTCAACCTATCCTCACGGGACGGTTTATTGGGATCGTTATTTTGTTTCGATTTTCCTGACATTTAATTTACTTAACGTAAGGAACTTTCCGGGTCTAGCCGATGATTATTAGCAATGCTACGGTAAGCTGGTAATCAAATGGCGGCGTTCTTAGGCTTGCGTAACAAGGCAACAGTCTCTAAGTCGCGGCTCAAGTGCTGTGGTAGCTCAGTGGTAGAGCACACCCTTGGTAAGGGTGAGGTCGGGAGTTCGATCCTCCCTCACAGCACCAATTAAAAGTAAATAAATCAAGTTTATA
>CAJWTH010000115.1 GCA_913047725.1 uncultured Planktomarina sp. | reverse complement strand
GATTCTTATCGGGGATATGCCAATGCTAGTTAGACAGTAAGTGGCGGAGAGACAGGCAACCGCCTTCAGCCTGCCGCAGGATTACAAGAATTTGGGGTTCGCTATATCTTGTCATCTTCATCAAAATCTTCTCATGCATCTTGCCGAGAAAATTTTATTTCCACATCCCCTTAGTTTCGGGGGGGATTGCCGACACATTCCATTACTTGGGTCCGGGACAAATGGCACAGCGCTGAGCAGTTTGAGACAAACATGTTAGTTGCCAAAAAAAACGAAAGCCGCTCCTGATATGATATTTTTGTAAAGTTTAAGAGGTACACGCCATGCGCGCTGCGATTATTTCGTTATCATGATTTGGTTTTCGATTGCGCAATTCTAATCAACCTTTTCAAAACTGAATCTGACACGCGCGATAATTGAACTTTCTGGACGCTTTCCAAATTGTGAAAATCGTTATCAACAACTATTAGACCTAGCATGCCCATGTTGCCATGAGGGGTGCAATGGTATAGGTATACTCCGGGATTTTTAAAAATGACTGAAAAAAGCGCATTTATTTCTGATTTTCTTGAAAGTGTATTCAATTGGGGACCTGCAAGAAACTCTACATTATGCCCTTCATTTGTTGGTAACCATTCGATAGTGTCTCCTGCCTCAATGAGTGCAACTTCGATGCTGTAGGAATCTTGATCTGTAAACTCAATTTGAATAGTTTCCGCGAGAGTAAGTTTTGGGATTGCCAGAAAGATCGTTATAGAAAATAACGAGAGAAAGACGCGCATGCTTTTGGTACTCCAAAAAAGTTCACTTAGAAATTATTTGAACGTCGACTATCTCATTAAGATAAGACAATAATTGAAAACTCAATATCTTTTTAGCATAAATGGCCCCAGCTTACATCTCAGCCGAGTTATTTAGTGAATCGCACCCATTCGGTTGGCTTTGTTAATGGATAGTCGGATTTTGGTCCACTGTTATTGACCAACCCCGCTTAAGTGGTCCAGATTGATCGTGAGTGCATGATTGACCTTTTTTGGGGGTGGGGTACTGCCGCCAACTATTAGGGTTCAGCGGCGCTTGGTGCCAAGGGGACCCCTGTTTTTTGGCCGTGCGCCTTGGAGTGACGCCCTTTGCAATCAGTGTCGTAAAATTATTTGGGGGTAGTTTCGTTGGGGGGGATGCATCTGTATTCACGCACAAATTTCAAGCTCAACCGTGTCGCCGAGTGGTGCCAATTATTGATCGCATAGATTTCAGCTGTGCCAGCAACCCGATGGGTGTTCTCATTAGTTTGACCGCTCCCATTAAAAGACAACCACTAAAATATCTTACGCAACGTGCGGTCTCTATCCAAAAAATGGTGTTTTAGCGCCCCACCTACGTGGGCGGCAACCACCGCAGTTATGCTGAGTGAGGCATAAATATGGAATTCAATTGCCAAGTCGCGGACCTTTTGTGAAATCACAACGACAGCAGGAATGGCAAATATATTGAATATCAAAACACTCTGACCAGTGAACGTTGTGAATATGTAACCAGTAATCGGAATCGTCAGCAAGCTTGCAAAGAGGAGTAAATGTGCAAACTTTGTGGCTAGTTTTTCTAACTTGGTGTGACCTTCCAATGGAGACGGACGCTTTTGGAATCTGTTAAGCAGGAGGAGCAGACCCATAACAAAAACCACAGTACCAAAAGACTTGTGCAGGTTTGGTGCAGGATAATACCAACTGGAATAAAATGAGAGATCTATCATGCACCAACCCGAAACGCTCAGGCCAATCATATGTCCTGCAATCAACCAGTGCCGCAATTTTGTGCTGAGAGAATATGATTTTTTTAATTTCGGCAGTCATCGCAGATCTCCATGCAACTGATGTGGGAAACTGCCTCGATCATTTGCCGGGACAGCTTGAGATTCTATTTGTCATTTATTGCTTCGATTTGCAGCGTCACATCAACTAATTCAGCTTCCGGACCAAGATTGAAATCCATGCCGAAGTCTTTACGGCTCATCTTATAGATCCCTTCAAATCCGACGCAATAACCGCCCCATGGATCTTTGCCTTCTCCAATTTTCGTGATTGGGAAATTTATGTGTTTACTCACACCCAAAAAAGTTAATGTACCCGTCAAAGTTCCACCAGCAGCGTCACCACTAAATTTTGTGCTTTTGAAGGTGGCGTTTGTAAATTTTTCCACGTTGAAGAAATCGCCACTGTGAAAATACTTATCGCGGTCAGCCCAATTTGTATCAACGCTATTGGTATTTTCAAATGCCGGGCACAACCGTTCCCACACCAACTGACAATGATTTAATTTTACTTTTGATTTATGCTTGGTGTGCACTGGGACCATTTCCAATGGATGTGGAGCTTTGGGGTTGGTTAGGTTGGAATAGGCGTAGTCTCTTTTCATCTTAATGCAGCGCCATTTTATGTAATGTTGATTATGTTGGTCTTTGGATATGTTTGGAGTTGGCTACAAGCTATTGGTGCCTGTATTCTGGCCGTCGGTGTGATTATGGCTCAAACTCAAGCAAAGCGAGATAGCATGCCGAAATCAGCCCACTCGCCGTAAAACATTGCGGCACCAAATCATCCCTTTCCCTCTAACCCCGGAAACCATAACACTGATAAAAGCGAGAAAAATCATAAAAATGCTCTAAAAATCAAGGATAGATTACATAGAATTCCTACCCTCGAAAGATCAATCTCAGTACCTCGTGTTGCGCGGCGCGGTGGTCGTGCAGCGGGATCATCGGTTGGGGGCTAAACAACAAACGCAACGTTCTCATTAGATTTTGCCTAATAAATAATGACTATTGTATACTGTTTCAGCTAGAGCATCGTCATGCCATACGATGCCATGAGCAGGTCTTGGGTGTTTATTAATTATAAGGCAAAACCAATGCAGATTCCCAGGACCCGAGCATTAGGACTATTGGCAGCGTTGGCCAGCGTGATAATCTGGGCAGCGTTCATGCTGTCAACACGGTTTGCGGTAAAAGGTAATTTTACGGTTGAAGAGGTGCTAATCTTACGCCTGCTTCCAGCCGCCCTTATCATGGCGCCTGTGATGTTAAAATTGGGTATCATACCTCATGGTCAGCCTTGGTATCGTGCTACTATGTTGATGATTGGAGCCAGCGCAGTTACTCCTTATTTGATATCTAAAGGATTGTCTTATGCACCCGCATCTGACGGTGGCGCCTTAGCGCCCGGAATGTTGCCATTTTGGACTGCACTGGCAGCCTATGTCATGGCAGGAGAACTCCCCAGCCAGCGCCGCAGACTAGGATTGGCAATGATCCTAGTTGGAGCGGTTTTAGTAAGTCTATGGGAAGCCCTTGCTGGTGCCAGCGACAGCGCTTGGAAGGGCCATCTAATGTTTCTAACTGGGTCAGGGGTCTGGGCAGTTTATTCAGTTATGTTTCGTCAAAGTGGGCTCAGTCCTATGCATGGGCTCGTGATCGGACTATTTTGGGGTGCCCTGGTTTTCACCCCAATACTGTTATTTACTGGAAGTATTAGCTTTTCTGATACTAATTTTAGCGAAATCATGATAATGATTGTGCTTCAAAGTTTTGTTATCGGCATTTTAGCAATGGTGTTGTTTAATTATGCTGTGCAGTTCTTAGGCGCTGCTGAAACTGCTGCCTTTGGCGCATTAACACCTATTTTGGCGTTAGTAGGAGGTATGATTATACTTGGTGAAGCTGTTACGCCACTTAAATTTGGGGGCGTAATTCTAGTTGCTAGTGGGGTCTTCCTAGCTTCAGGCTTTTTGAACAAGTCCCGGTCCACTTTATGAAATTAACCTGAAAAGCCCATTTGCAAAGACCAGCACAATTATTTTCACAAAGTACGCTATGGCAGTTTTTTTATGCCAGCGTCTTTCTAACAAAGCCTAAACCGACATGAACCGAAAACTCCTATTCATGACGCACTCCAACCTCAGAACGCTCTCGACCCAGAATAGACACAAGTCAAGGTTTGTCCGCAGTTGCCTCCCCCCGGACCGGGGTTCTTGGCGCGTTGGCCGCGCGGCGGGATAGGCGATCTGTGGCTTAAGTGCCCTAAAAAAACTCTAGCCGAATGAACTACAGCAAAAATCATAAACGTCCCTAGACCAACACGCGGGAACCTTGAAGCGTGGCCCAGTTTCAATGTGTTCTGAAAAAATGTCTTTATCTCGCCTCAAGAAGGCCGCTTAATTACGATGTAGACGCCTGCTGCTGAAAGCACAAAGCCAGCTAACGCAAGTTTAGTAACAGCCTCGCCCAGGACGGCCCACGCTATAAACATTGCAAGCGGCGGGACGAGATAGAGTAGTGACGATATGCTCGTGGCATCCCCCCGCTGCAGAAGAGCCATATAAATCCCTACAGAGATGATTGAGTTAGCGATCACAAGATATGCTAAAGAAATTATTAGTTCTGGGTGCCAAACGATAACCATGGTCTCAGTCGCTATGGCTACTGGCATGAGAAAGATGAAACCCACAAAGTACTGCACAAAACCGCCAATCATGGGATCAGTTTTTATCCCGTGCCACTTCTCAAAAAGTGTTGCAACCGTGATCCCGGCCAGCGCACTTAACGCGAGAAAAACCGCCACCCAAGGGCTTGGCCCGAGTGAATTGCCCGACACAATCACCAAAGCCACGCCAATAAACCCAATAATTAGACCGATCCAAAGATGCCGTCCACCACGGCTTGCAATGACGGTTGGTCCCAGTGCCGCAACCAGTATCGGTTGAAGCGACATAATAACCGCAGCGGTTCCAGCATTCATCCCTTTTTTAAAGGCAAGATAGCTCAAACCAAAATATACGCACTGCAGCAGGAAGCCAGTTACCCCTAAAACGGCCCAGTGCCGAACAGAGGCCGGCCAAGGTTTAGAAAACCAAAGAATAAAGGGTAATAGCAAGCACACTGCAATGCCATACCGAACCGCCAGAAGTGTCATTGGTTCGATATATGCCAGACCAAGTTTTGCAAAGGTATATCCACCGGACCAGAACATCACAAAAATGAATGGTGCAAATCGCCAGAAATACTTTTTTGTCATTCTTTCCATTTTTGTTACGACCCACGTGATATTTCTGCGCAGCAAGTTAAGCAACTAGCTGTTTTTGCTTTGTTTTGAGATGGATAACAGCGCAGTGCTGACAGCAAAAGAAGAATATTACCGCTTTTACAGTTTGGCGCCTGGGAAACCCTGCCTGTCACATCCCGTGAGGTTATGGCTGTTTCTTAAACAGTTCAGGTGTGAGTTTGTGCCATTGTTTCATGGCGTGCAAGGGCGTTTTGCTGCCCAAAGCTGATTGTGCAAGCGGGTGGTTGTAAAGCCTGACATAGCGGTGCAGCGGCGTCCCCAGATCTTCGCCTGATCGAACATGGTGACGTCCTTGATGCGGCCGTTGAACCGCTCAACCATGCCGTTGGTTTACGGCGATCTTGGCGGGGTCAGCCAGTGTTCAATACCGGAAGTTGAGCAAAGCATATCAACCGCGTGCTGCCGCGTTGCAGCGTGCCTGCGCACACCAAAAAGGCGGTCAGTGAACGCCTTGCCGTTACCGGTTGAAATGGTGTGAATACGGATCGGGCATGCACGTTTCAGGTCGCCTAGAAAGCGCTAGGCATTTGCGGCTGCCTTGTTGCGACGCATGCCAATGAAGACCCATTGGGTGGCCCAGTTGATCGCCACAATGAGATAACCGCGCGACGTTTCATTGGCCATGCGTGGCAGGTATTTCAGGTCACTGTTGATGTATCCGGGCTCAGGTGCTTTCAAGTCACTGTGCTTGGATTTGTCATCCTTGCCCTTACGGTCACGAAGACGTCCCGCTCCATGCCGACGCAGACAAGGGTCTAGACCCGAACGAGACATAGTCGGGTTCAGAAACTCGCGCACCACGGCCAATAGATC
>CAJWTH010000114.1 GCA_913047725.1 uncultured Planktomarina sp. | reverse complement strand
CTATTGTAAATTGTTGCTAAGACATTCTCGGGGTTGAAAGTACTATGTATGACGACACTTGCGCCTAAAATCAGGGCAGGTAGTGGTTGGATATTTAATCCACCCACATGAAAAAGTGGTAGAATATTCAGAACAATATCGTCAGAATTCATGTCGAAAGCATCATGGCTCATGACTGCATTGCTTCGTAATGCGCGCTGTGAGAGGAGCGCACCCTTTGGTCTGCCAGTCGTTCCAGACGTATAAACAATCAGAATATTTTCATTGGCATCTGGTGCATCCTGGCCTTCATTATCTTCCAGAGGCGTCAAGCCCTCCCGGGCAATCATGATCTTATCCATAGTCGTGAGTGCAAGACCTGAGATATTATTGGCAATCTCGTCTGCGGTATTTTCGAAATTACTGCTATAAAATAACCATTTAGGTTGGCAGTCCTTCATCTGATAGGTGATTTCAGCTGGTGTTAGTCTCCAATTAATCAGCATCATTATAGCACCGATACGTGATGCGGCTAATAACAACACAAAAATTTCTGGATGGTTCATGCTACAGACAGCAAACCTGTCACCGCGGCCCACCCGCGTTGTCAGAAGCGTTGCCGTGAGTGCTACCCGGTTGGTAAGATCGCCATAAGTAATGGCTTGATTTTCAAACTCCAGGGCGCGCTTGTCTGGGCATGTGTCTGCGTGACCAAGAACAGCACGGTCAAGCCGCCAGCCATCCCTCGGTGGCTCAGCCTGTGGGGTACTGGTGTTAGCCATCGTCACTTTCGCCAGCTTCGTAAAGAATACCCTTGCCAAGCATGTCAGTGCAAAGCTCAGCAGTCCACGGCAGCATCAGTGCGCCACACCGACTGTCGCGGTATAAGCGCTCAAGTTGTAGCGAACGAAGCATCGCCTGACCACCGCATGTTCGTACTGCAAGTTGGGCAATTTCATTAGAATTTTCCATAACGCTATATTGAGCTGCCCAAGCGCGTAGCAACGCATCCTTACTTGGATTTGGCCGAGCTTCAGAAATAGCTTGAAACCAGATTGATTTAGTCTGTTCGAGCATGATTTTCATTTGTGCAACGGCTAATTGCTTTGTCGCATACATGCGTCGCTTGACTGGCGGTGTACCTGGTTGTTCACCGCGCAAATAACGTATCGTGAAGTCATAGGCTGCCTGAGCAATACCCATATAACTGGGTGTTAATGTCATGAACATATGTGGCCAGCGTTTGGCTGCATTGAAATAGACACCCCGTGGCATCAGCTGTTCTTCAGAAGATACGAATACATCTTTAAATATCAGTGTGCGCGATACCGTACCGCGCATCCCAAGTGGGTCCCATTCTCCCTCTACACTCACGCCTTTGGCAGTACTGTCGATCGCGATATACATTGTATTTGCGCGGGATGGCTTTGCGTCAGGTCCGTCTAATTCAGTGCATAGCACACCATAATAATTGGCGTGACCTGAGAGTGAGGCAAATATCTTTTTACCATTGATAATCCAGCCACCATTAGTCACCCGTGCAGTGGTGCTGAAGGCTACTTTGCCTGCTGCCGCATCGCCACCCTCTGAAAAAGGTTGGGCATAAATTGCACCATTTTTAAGGATCCGTTTATAATGTGTTTGACGTTTGTGTTCGTGTTCGGCGCGTGTGGCGCTATCCATTTCTAAGGTGTCAGCAAGAAAACCTGTCCAAAGGCATGAACTTACATGCATGTTGAAGGTCAGCGCTGTTGCCCCACAATAGCGACCAATCTCTGCAGCTGCCAGCATATAAGCTTTTAGGTCTGCACCGCGACCACCTAAAGACTTAGGGATACAGATACCCATCAAATCTTGATTATGTAGGTCGACATAGTTTTCGGTTGGAAAGCGTGCGTCGCGGTCGATGCCAGGTGCTCGGTTGGCAAATTTGGATTGTGCTAGCTGGCGAGTTTCGGCACACAAGTTGGCTTCAAAAGGGCTTAATTTCCAGTCTTCTGGATCAAAAATTGGCTTATCTGGACTGGCCATGCTACTGGCAGCTACGTGAGCATGCTCTCTGTGATGCCCATCGGTTGGGTCAGTATCTGGTTTGAGGTCGTCCATTATTCATCTCCATCCACGTTGAACCCATGTTATATCACTTGGTCAAAGAAATCACGTAATAGTGCGTTAACTAACTCTGGTTGTTCATTATTCACTAAATGGCCAGCGTTCTTAACGATATGAAAAATCGCATTTGGCAATCTTTCCGCCATCTTGTTCATGACACGAACTGGGCTGTTTTCGTCCAGATCGCCTGCAATCAGGCAGCAGGGCATTGTGAGCAGATGTTGATCAGCGCGTCGGTTGAAAGTTACTAGACAATTTAAGACTTGGCGATACGCCACAGGATCAATCAACGCCATTGCATCGACTGCCATTTTGCGAGCGCGTGGCGAGGCGTGTGGCCCCATAATTTCTGAGATAGCTTCCTGCGCTAGTTCGGCCATCTTGGTCCCTGCGTTCAATGGATCTAGCCGCGCTTTGAGAAACTTTGTTTTAAAAGTTTCATCGGGCCCACCAAAGGCAGGGACGGTAGCGATAAGCCCCAATCCAGCAACGCGATCTGGTGTTTGGATTGCAATTTCTTGGGCGATCATCCCACCAATTGACTGCCCGACCAGGTATGCCTCTTTGATTTTTAGCGTATCCATTAATTCTGTTACTCTCGCGGCCAAGCTTGCAAAATCCATATTTTCCATGGGTGATGACTGTGCATAGCCAGGAATGTTCCACGCTATGACGCGGCGATCACCTAGGCCCTCTACAAATGGACTGCCCATTTGATCGGCAAAACTGGTATCATCCCCACCAATGCCATGCAGACAAACTACTGGCATGGCCGTTGCTGTACTTTCACTTTCACGATAAGAAATCGTTCCACTATGGCAGATTGCGATCTGGCGTGGGAGTAGTTTGGCTTTGGTAGTTAAAGTCAACAAGGCATTCCCCTGTCGACAACTAAAGTCCCATCAAGGGAGATTGAACAACCTATCATGGGTAGATCAAAATGGCCTTCAGTAAAGCGATCGGCAAATTCGTTAGCACCTGTTGAATACAGAAAGTTACCTGCCAATGCACGTAACTCAGTGCCATTGAGGTCATCTTTTTCATACATGCATAATGCCTCATAGCGGGCTTGAGGGTTTAAGCCCCACCCAACATGGCTGGTGGCATAGGCTAGGGGGTCGTTAAACCCAGCCAAATAATTCCGCATCAACTTTGCATCGGTTCCACTGCCGTCGATGGAGGTGATAAAATCATCCTTAACTTTGCATCGTACTTCACTCTCAAAGTAGCGCTTGAAAGTTAGGTTGATATCGCCCGGAGAAAATACGATTTGGCCATTGGCAGACGCCGCCCTGGGAAAGCTCACAACTAGACCACCAGGCCAATGGGCCAATGTCCCAGGCCGGTCGGTCCAACCCCATACGCCAACTGTTACGGTATCATTCATTTGTACAGTGAGATCTGTTCCCGTGGGGCTTGTAACCTTCATGGTATTTGCGGCGCGGCATCGAGCTACCGCCTCTTTCACAACATCTTTCATTCCGGCATCAGGCATTAGGCGAGTTAAAATATCGGGATGCTCGTTGGAAATTGTCATGACCCTTGTGCCACTGGCCAAAATAGATGGTGTTTGTTGGGCATGCATCATGCCTTCTATGCTCAAATCGATAACTAAATCGTTTGTTTTAATCCGCTCAACTAGGGCGCTCTCGCCATTCATAGCATTGGTGGCGCCTGTTGATCGAATAATAGGGAGGCTTTTTGTGCTTTTTGTGCTGGCGCTAATATGTGTGAACTTTAAGCCCATTTGGTTTAGGGCTTGCTCGGCAAGCATCACATTCACTGGACGACTATGGGACTCGCTAAAAATGGCTATGCGTTCCTTGTGAGTGGGCTTACACAAGGTGAAAAGATTAATGAATGCGTCAAGCCATTGCTTTTGTATTGGGGTCTCCAGCATTTAATCCCTATCCAAGAAAAATGTTTTTTTGAGTTAAATCTAGGATATTAAATGGCTTCAAAATACCGTGTACAATTGATGTGTTGATTTTAAAGGTAAGGACTTGGGTCTTCATTATTTATCCCTTTTATTTTTAGTCAATTACTCCAAGTGAGACTAATAAATCTAAAGTAAAATGCAATAAGCCTGAGTATCAATCCTTGCCAACCCTTTCCCAGACAATTGGCCTTTTGCCTATATTATAGTAGTTTACGCTATGGTGGTCCTTTTAATTAGTTTTGATGTTGCCAGAAAGCTTAAGGAGATCATTATGGCAGTGGTGCAAAGACAAAGTGGAAGTCCCCCTAATTGGTAGGTTAAGCCGGATAAAATGGTACCTACCAAGCGTCCCGCAGCATTAGCCATGTAGTAGAAGCCAACGTCCATCGTGACCCTATCTGCATTGGTAAAGCTAAGGATTAAAAAGGAATGTAGGGAGGAGTTTACGGCGAATATCATTCCAAAAACTATGAGGCCCAGAATAATTGTAGCAGTCAACGCCTTAGACGGTTCTGAAGAAAACCATACAAAAATAGCAAGCAGAGCGGGTACATAAACTAAAAAAGAAACCCACCTTTTAGCTTGGATCAGCATCTGCGCCTCTGTTCTTGCCCGGGCCTTTAAAAAATGCGGTGCCCAACCTTGGATAATGCCATATGAGATTGTCCACAGAGCCATAAACGCTCCGATTACAAAAAATGCGGTGCGGTTACCTTCATCGCTCCCGTCTGAGAATACAGCATAGAAATATATTGGGATACCAACGACAAACCATACGTCTCGTGCTCCGAATAGGAATAAACGGGCAACACTTAGTAGATTTACCTTCTGGTTCTTCGAAAATATTTCAGATAGATTTACTCCCTTTCGGCCAACTGGCAAACCTGCTGGCATAGTAAACAGGATCCCAACGAGTATCAGAAATAGAATTGCCGCCATCGCTAGTAGTGATGGCGCAAAGCCAAATATGGCAAGCAGTAAAGCGCCTAAAAGAAAGCCGGCTCCTTTTACTGCATTTTTTGATCCGGTTAGGATTGCAACCCATCGAAATAGTCCCTCACTCTCACTTGGAGCCAGGATTTTGACAGCGCTTTTGGCACTCATCTTGGTTAAGTCTTTAGCCATGCCAGACAGCCCCTGCAATGTCATCACAAAAACTACTGAGGCTGTGAGGCTCCATGTTGGGTCAAGCTGAGCCAGTGCCAAAAGTGCTAATACTTGAAATAGTAACCCTGCATAGAGCGTTGTTGTTAAACCAAACCGAGCTGCGATCCACCCGGCATATAGGTTTGTTGCGATGCCAGCGATCTCGTAAACAACAAAGAGATACGCCAGTTGAATTGGAGTAAAGCCCAGTATGTGGAAATGCAGCAAAACTAACATTCGTAGAGCGCCATCTGTCAACATGAAGCTCCAATAGGCTGCCGTAATAAAAATATAGGCCGTAAATCCTTTGGGGTTTGTCACAGTTTTTTGCCAACCATTAGGGCCACATCGACCAAACGATGAGCATAACCATATTCGTTGTCATACCAGGCATAGACCTTTACCTGTGTCTCGTTAACAACCATGGTAGAGGGTCCGTCTATGATGGTGCTTCGGATGTCATTCGTGTAGTCTGAAGATACAAGCGGACGTGTTTCGTAGCCTAAAATATTTCTTAGCGGCCCGTCGGCGGCAGCTTTGAAAAGATTATTTACTTCGGACAAGGATGTCTCGCGTACCATTTCAAAAACGCAATCGGTAATAGATGCGTTGAGTACTGGTACTCGTATGGCATGCCCATTCAACTTGCCCTTCAGTTCGGGATATATCAACGTAATCGCATTTGCGGAACCAGTCGAAGTAGGAATGAGATTGTTAAGGGCTGAACGGGCTCTCCTCAGATCTCTTGAAGGGCGGTCAAC
>CAJWTH010000113.1 GCA_913047725.1 uncultured Planktomarina sp. | reverse complement strand
GTGGGCTGGCGACATATCCTATATCTGGACCAGTGAAGGCTGGCTGTACTTGGCCATCATTAGTGATCTGTGCTCACAGCGGGTCATCGGATGGGCCCTTCTCGGGCATGCTGCGCAAACCCTGCTGGGCGGTGGTCAGCAACCGCATGCAGCAGGATTTGGCGATGCGCGCGTTGGACATGGCGGTGGCACTAAGGCAACCACCCGAAGGCTGCATTCATCATACTGACCGCGGGTCGTAATATTGTTCAGGCGACTATCAAAAGCAGTTATCCAAGCATGGCTTCAAGGTCTCGATGAGCGGCAAAGGCAAATGCTATGATAATTCCATGGCTGAGACGTTCTTCAAATCCATCAAGGCAGAGCTGATCTGGCGCAACCGTTGGGAAACGAGGCGGCAAGCTGAAGGCGCAATTTTCAATTACATCAGTGGGTTTTCTAACCCACGTCGCCACCATTCATCGTTGGGTGGCAAAAGTCCCTTGGCATTCGAACAAAAGGCCACATCAATGGAGTTGATAGACCGGGACCCAAGCCCGACAAGAACAGTGACCGCCAAGTGCCAATGCCATTCCCCCCAATTGAGAAAGGTTTTCCAGCTTCACAGTTTCTGGCCCATCTGCCAATCAGCAATACGCAACTCACCAGCCTTTTAGCAATAAGCGCGAGTTTCGAGCGACAGAGGCTCAATCAGGATCGCTCAGCCATACGTGCTCTGTTAGGTATCAACCGCACTTACCGACAAACTGCACCTATACGATTGGCAGCAAGCTGAGCTACGGCCAAGCCTGTTCTCTGATCGAGATTTCGTTTAAATTTAAGTGCCCGCCCAAAAAAAATACGGATAGAGATCCTCTCATGATGTACTGCATTATTGGAAACGAAACGACCGTATCCGCAATAATGTCAACGCGGGCCGCTGGCCCTAAAAGTGCATTGATATGGACTTGGCTGGTTTGGCCAATGGCGGAGCAAATTTAGTCAGGTCAATGCCTTTCACAGCCACTTTATATTCTTCGATAGTTGGCGTTCTGCCAAGAATAGCCGAGAGCACCACAACCGGAGTTGATGCAAGTAGGGATTCACCTTTTTTGCCATCGGTATCCTCGACCACCCGACCTTGAAACAGCCGTGTAGATGTGGCCAAAACTGTGTCGCCTTTTGCGGCTTTTTCCTGATTTCCCATACATAAGTTGCAACCAGGCCGCTCAAGATACAAAATATTTTCGTATTCAACCCGCGCAGAAACTTTTGGCGCATTATCATCGAATTCAAACCCGGAGTATTTCTGCAAAACAGCCCAATCGCCTTCAGCTTTTAACTCATCAATGATGTTATAGGTTGGCGCAGCAACAACCAAAGGCGCCTTAAATTTAACGTGTCCAAGTTTCTTTTCCAAATTCTTAAGCATTTGCGCAACGATCTTCACATCACCTTTGTGGACCATACAAGATCCAACAAAACCCAAGTCTACCTTTTTCTCCGCACGGTAGAACGAAATAGGTCTGATCGTATCATGAGTATAACGCTTAGACACATCTGCATTATTAACATCCGGATCTGCAATCATAGGCTCATCAATCTGATCCAAATCCACGACGACTTCGGCAAAATATTCGGCATTTTCATCTGGGGTCAACGCGCTTTTTTCGCCCGATCTAATTTCTGCAATTCTCTTGGCCGCAATGTCGATCAGGCCTTTTAGCGTCTGGTTGTCATTCTCCATGCCTTTGTCGATCATGATTTTGATGCGCGATTGAGCAATCTCGAGGGATTCAACTAAAGTGTCATCCTGAGAAATACAGATGGACGCTTTGGCTTTCATCTCAGCGCTCCAGTCTGTGAAAGTGAACGCCTGATCGGCAAGTAAGGTGCCAATGTGAACCTCAATAACCCGTCCCTGAAAAACGTTATCGCCAAATTGCTTCAACATTTGCGCCTGCGTAGCATGGACGACATCACGAAAATCCATGTGGTCCTGCATGCTGCCTTTGAAGGTCACTTTTACAGATTCAGGGATAACCATCGTCGCTTCACCTGTTGCCAGAGCCAGCGCAACTGTTCCAGAATCTGCCCCAAACGCAACGCCCTTTGACATGCGTGTATGCGAGTCGCCGCCAATAATAATCGCCCAATCATCCACCGTAAGATCATTCAAAACCTTGTGAACCACATCCGTCATGGCATGATAAACACCCTTTGGGTCCCTAGCTGTTATCAGTCCAAATTTATGCATGAATTTCATTAGCTTGGGAGTGTTCGCCTGTGCTTTCAAATCCCAAACTGATGCCGTATGGCACCCCGATTGGTAGGCTCCGTCAACGGTTGGTGAAATCACCGTAGCCGCCATAGATTCCAGCTCTTGTGACGTCATCAAGCCGGTCGTGTCTTGCGAGCCAACAATATTCACCAGCACCCTGACATCTGATCCAGCGTGCAAAAAACTTCGAGACGTCACTCCAACTGCATTTTTATTAAAGATTTTTTCAACGGCAGTAAGCCCCTGCCCCGCATGAGAAATTTCTTTTGAAGGTGCAAAAGCAGATTTCAATTCAATCCCCAGAGTTTTAGCCGCAAAGTTCTGCAACTTTTTACCAAAGACAATTGCATAAGACCCACCGGCTTTGATGAACTCGACCTTTTGGGGGGTAAATGACGAAGAAACATCAACAAGTTCACGACCTGTGACCTCATCATAAAGTTTTTTATCCTTAGTGTTGATGGTTAGGACACTGCCTGTCTCGACAGAATAGGCCTGCTCAAGAATAGGGTTTTCATCGTTATTCAAAATAGGGCTGCCGTCTTCGTCCAGTTTCTTGACCCAATTTTTCAGATCAATCCCAATACCGCCAGTGACACCCACAGTGGTTAAGAAAATCGGTGATATTCCATTTGTTCCAGCAACTATCGGGGCATTATTGACAAAGGGAATATACGGGCTGACCGGATGCCCTGTCCACAAAGCCACGTTGTTCACTCCAGACATCCGCGACGAACCCACACCCATTGTGCCCTTCTCCGCAATTAGCATTACGCGCTTGTCAGGGTGTTGTTTTTGCAGTTCTCGAATTTCACCCTGTGCTTTTTCAGAGATCAAGCACTTGCCATGCAGCTCCCTATCGGCCCGAGAATGCGCTTGGTTTCCGGGCGACAACAAATCGGTGGAAATATCGCCTTCAGCAGCTATAAAAGTCACAACTTTGATTTCGGTCTCGATGTCGGGAAGTTTTGTAAAAAACTCCGCAACTGCATAGCTTTCCAGAATATCCTGCACGATTTTATTTCCCGCAGCATAAGCCGCTTTCAGCCGATCTAGATCAGCATCATAAAGAAAGACTTGCGTTTTAAGGACTGCAGCTGCTTGTTTTGCGATGGATACCTTATCGCCTAACGCAAGATCCAATAGGACCGCGACAGAGGGTCCACCTTTCATATGGGACAAGAGTTCAAAGGCAAAAGTTGGAGAAATCTCTTTTATTTCATGGGTTCCAACTATGATCTCTTTCAAAAATTCGGCTTTTATACCCGCTGCTTTGGTTGTACCGGGCAGTGTATTAAAAATAAAATATTCGAGTGACTTTTCTCTGTGTTCGTTCGTCACATCTTTAATTTGTGCGATGATCTCAAGTCCAAGTTCGCTGTCTTCAATCGGTTTCGGGCTCAGTCCCTGTTCTTTTCGGTCTTTAATTTCATCTAAATAGGCTGTGAAAAAACTCATGGCGACCTCGACAATTAGGTGTTTGATTGAACGGGACCACCGGTGTGCTGGGTGCCAGTCTGGGCGGTCACTGCATTTGTATGCATCTGTATACAACAAATGGAGAGCTCGCAAGGTTTTGGAGCGCGGCATGATGCCCCTACTTCAACTTAATCCACGGTAATCTGAAATGCGACATAGATTTGAGCGGCGTATTCTGGCGAAACGCCCTTCTTCAGGAGCTGTGGCACTTATACCTGTACTGGACTGCAGGTGCATTTCATAAACCAAAATCTGGTTTTCTGTGATCCTTATAAATACATCCGCTCGCTTTGGGCCAGCAGCGAGCATGTCTGAAATTCAGCGCCCCAGCCCAGCAAAATTGTTTAGCGATTGGGCGACGTTTTCAATGACACCCATTCTTCTTCCTAGATGGCAAATCTCTCGAAAGCATTTTCCCTTAGGGCGAATAAAGACAATAAATTATTGGATCCTTGCACGACCTTTTAAAGTTCCAGCACACGGCCAGCAAACCCACTGATGCGTCCAGTATGAACAGCTCAATGCTATCGGCCATTGTTTTGCAAATGTGCCAGTCAAGTCCAGCGAGGGGGCGCGTAAAAAAACGCAGCCATGAAGTTTGGTTTAAACTATCTTTCTTCATGGTATTTTACAAAAAAATCCTGTGATAATTTAAAATCTCGAACCAACTCAGCTATATTTATAATTTTACCACTTTACATACATAAAAAATTATTTTTACCTTAATTGTGGTGGGTATTTTTAAGGAAAGCCTATGGTGAATTTTTTCGAATGCCTAATTGTTTATATCAGTTTGGACCTCAAAACTAAGTCGTTGGTTCAGGAGGCTATTGGAAAAACAGCGAAAATTGAGACAATATCACTAGCAGATTTTTCTGAACTGGATTTAGCCAAATTAAACAATGGCGGTCTTCTTATTTTTCCAATCAATCACAAAGACGACCTCATACATTATTGGGATGCACTAAAGAAACATAATAAAAATACTCTTTTATTCCGCAAGTTATTGTTGGTAAAAAATGCTGAGGTCGCAATTAGCCTGAAGTTTGATAATAGTTTTGATTTATTGGTGTGTGAAGAGTGGGCCTCGGCCCGCACATTAATATCAAAGGCAATATCCGAACAAGAGGCCAGAACCCACAATCAAGCTTTCAAGGCATTTCTAGAACACTCCGTTGACGGATATTGGGTTTGGGATATTATCCGAAATCAAATTGAGTGGTCCAAGCGGACTAGCGAAATTGTAGGAGTCGCTGAAAGTAAATCCCCAAAAAATATTGAAGCGTTTGTTGACTTAATAGACCCACTAGATAGAGATCGAGTAGAGCAGGCTATTAATAGCCACTTCGCTTTTAAAATTCCTTACAGGAACGTAGAGATGCGTTTAAAAGGCGAAAACGACACTTACAGGCATTTCATGGCAAATGGAACTGCACTTCGAAACAAAGAAGGCACGCCTGTTTTGTTTGTGGGAAGCCTGACCGACCGTACTTTGATGCAAAAAGTCGAGCAACGTTTAGAGGATACCGAGAAACGATTTACGGTTCTTTTTCACCAAATGAATGATGCAGCACTTTTAGCAGATATAGACACTGGTCTTATTTTAGAAGCAAACCAACCCGCAGAGCGCCTTTGGGGAAAACCTATTTCTGAGCTGGTTGGATTGCATCAATCAGAACTTCATCCCCCCGTTTTAAGCGAAGAGTCGAAGCTCGCATTCGCTGATCATATCAAAGCACTAATGCAAAACAAACGTGACACAATCTATGTTCCCATCTTGCGCGTTGACGGTGTTGAAGTGCCAGCAGAGATCAGCTCAAGCCTTATCGAACTTGAAGGGAAAACCAGAATTCTTGGGGTTTTTCGCGATATTTCTGACCGCGTTCAACTAGAGAGAGATATAAGAGAGCGCGACGCGCAGCTCCAATTGTCATCACATATGGCGTCGATGGGAACATTGGCAGCTGGCGTAGCGCATGAAATCAACAATCCGTTAACTTATGTGCTTGGAAACTTAGAAATTCTTAAGACATCGATAAAAAAGCTTGGCATCTACAACCCAGAAATAGAAGAAACTATCTCGTCAGCTATTACGGGCAGCCAATTGGTAAAAGAAATAGTAACAGATCTAAAAGCCCTAAGCCAAAGTGATGAAAGCCAAACCTCCTGCGATCCCTGCGAAGTCATCCGAATAGCATCTAGGGTCGCGATGTCGGATCTTAGGCATAGTTCTAGCTTGATTATGGATCTATCTCAGGTACCACAAGTAG
>CAJWTH010000112.1 GCA_913047725.1 uncultured Planktomarina sp. | reverse complement strand
CTAAAAAGTCTCCAGTTTCTGTTTCTATCGTGAGCGTACCTGGAGTTAGGGTGATGGAATTTGCAAAAATTACTTGTCCCAGATCACTTTTTTGCGTGTATGGAACTTCAAATAAATTCTGCCTTATAGGCATGGTGCGCGAAAGAATTACTTTTGTCACGGCCCAGTTAGACTTTGCTATCTCCTTAAGGAGCCAAAATGTATAAAAAATAAACTTTACTGGTTTTATGAAAATACGAACATGGTCTCCGTCAACTTGGTCCATTCGACGGACGATGATCATGACTAGTCCGACAGAAGCTAACCCAAAGCCTATAAGCATCGGTTTATAAATTCCAGACAGCATTAACCAAAGCGCCATCATGAATGCTGAGGTAAGGATAGTCTTCAAGGCAGTTCCTTTTTTATACAAATTTAACGCAGAAAAGGCGGCCTCTAAAAGCCACACAATGTTTATATAATAAATTTAAGCGCTGTGTACACAGCTGATCTTCAATGTTTTTAAATAATCAATTCTGATTAAATTTAACTTTGGTAGCTTCAACTTAACAGATTAATTTATCATATGGTAAGCTAGAGTATCTTTATCTTGCTGGGTACCGCTGACGGTAATAAAGCGTAATATTAACAGAACTATTTCTATGGGGTTTTTGACAAAATAATTTTCCTCAAATTCTAATATTATAGGACATTAAAATGACTGCTTTGGAACGCGCTATTGTAATGTTGAAGAAAGACTCAAATGATCCAGCACGGTTCGCTACTGTGCTTGAGAGGTTTTCTGACAGCGAGTTATTTTTAGCGTTAGACATTAGTGAAAGAAGCTCAGACTTAAATCCAAAAGTAGTTTATTTGAAAGAGCAGGAGTATGTTGCTGTATACGATACTGAGTTGCGCCTTGAAGAGTCGGTTGGTGGAGGTGCGGAGTATTTAGCATTGTCAGGTCGTGTTTTATTACAAATGCTTTCTGACAAAAATACGGGTGTTGCGCTCAATCCTGGCTCCGCAGAAATTGGTTATATTTTTGAACCTGCGACGCTTCAGTGGCTGGTTACGTCTTTAGAAGAAAGGCCAGAGGAAATGGCTCAAAAAATTACAGAAGTTAGACCTCCAGCAAAAATTTCTTCAAAGGCACTGGACGCTCTTTCAGTCAAGTTGACATCGGCGAGAGGATTTGCAGATTATGCTTGTTTGGTTGAGGCAACAGATATGTTCGAAAATAAAACCCCACTTTTATGTTTTGTTGGCTCAGTTCCTAATTCTCAGCCTAATTTAGCAAAACTTGTGAATGAGTATTTACAGTTTTCTGATCATAATGGAGATCCTTGGGATGTAACTTATCTGGATCCCGCCCACGGTTTAGTCGAAAAAATATTAAATGTTGGGCTCCGCTTTGATTTGCCGCAGCCCGAGCCACCTGTTAAATTGTCTGCTCCAGGCTCGGTAAAGGGAAAACCACCGATACTACGATAATGCTAATACCCAGCTTTTCGATCGACCTGGTAGAGAAAAGGCAATCCTTTTTGTCCGCGAACAATGTTTTCAACTATGACCTCAGCTGCTGTGGCCGCACGCGTATTAGAAGCTATATGAGGCGTAACCGTGACATTAGGCATCAGCCAATAAGGGTGATTAGGTGGTAAAGGTTCAGTACGAAATACATCAAGACATGCAGCAGATACATGACCTGCAGTAAGAGCAGAAATTAAGGCATCATCATTTATTAGAGACCCTCGGCCTGGATTTATTAAAACTGAACCTACAGGTAAATAGCTCAGGGTCTTTATATTTATTATACTTTGGGTATTGGGTGTATCTGGCAAGAGTAGAATTAGAATTTCAGCCGAGTTTAGTACCGTTTTGAGTTTTGAATTTCCATGGTACGTCGCCACATTTGGTATTTCTTTTGGTGATTTTGACCAACCATTAACTTTAAACCCAAGTTGTGAGAGGGATTTGGCGCAGGCGGTTCCCAAGACGCCCAGACCCAAAATTGAGATTGAACGATCTTTGGCCAGTGGGGGTGGGTCATTTTCCCAAATTTTGTTAGGATTAATGATATGTCGATCCATACCCAAGTGATATCGAAGAGTATGGCCAACAACCCACTCGGTCATACCCTGCTGCAATCCACTATCTACCATTCGACAAAGAGGTTGGGTTAATGTTTCATTTCCAACAATTTTTTCCACGCC
This sequence comes from uncultured Planktomarina sp., assembly GCA_913047725.1. Lineage (GTDB taxonomy): Bacteria > Pseudomonadota > Alphaproteobacteria > Rhodobacterales > Rhodobacteraceae > Planktomarina. The sequence continues at coordinate 3,860 of CAJWTH010000112.1, read as the reverse complement.
GGCCCAAAGATTTAAAACAGCCTTGCAACGAGTGTAAGGTGACAAATTGGTAATAACACTATTTGGGGCGTAAACGATATAATCTACAATTTTTGGAGGTAATTCCATACTCAGAGATGCAGAAATATTTTTCTTTTTCAAAAAGTGGGCAAGATGTTTCTCGTAGATAGGAAATTGATCTGGCTGGGCCGCGAAAAGAATATTTATCATATTTACTTACTTTGTGGACGGTGAACATGGGCACTTTGCATTAACCCAAAACCCAACAGTAAAACAAGCATTGCTGAACCGCCATAGCTGACCAAAGGCAAGGGCACTCCAACGACTGGTACAAGCCCCATTACCATTGCCATATTAATTGCAAAAAACAAAAAAAACGTGCTTCCAATTCCAAGAGTTAAAAGTGATGCAAACCGATCCTTATTACTCAAACCTGAAAGAGTACAAAAAAATAATACTGCCAGATAAAGTGTTAAAAGGGTTATTGATCCTACAAAGCCAAACTCCTCTGATATTGTGGTGAAAATAAAATCTGTATGTTTTTCTGGTAAAAAATTTAAACGCGATTGAGTTCCCTGCATGAAACCTCTTCCCGTCCAGCCACCAGAACCTAAAGCTATTTTTGCCTGAGTAATGTGATATCCTGTACCCAAGGGATCTCTGCTTGGATCAAGAAATGTATCAATTCTATTGTATTGATAATCTTTTAATAGTTGCCAAGTACTACCTCGGCTCTGAAAAACTGCAAAACCCAAACTAAGCCCTGAACTTATGATAGTTATGAAATATGCCCAATGCACCCCAGCCAAAAACATGACTGCTCCACCACCAATGATTAATAGCAAGGTTGTCCCAAGATCTGGTTGGCGCAAAACTAGAAAAGCAGGCAAGGCGATCATTATGAGAGGGATAGTAACCCAGATAGGCTGTGAAGTTCGTTTTTGAGGCAACCAATCATAGTAGGCCGCTAAAACTAATACTAGTGTAATTTTCATTAGTTCAGAAGGTTGTAGACGAAAAAAACCAAAATCGAGCCAGCGTTGTGCTCCCATCCCTTTTACGCCAAAAAGCTCTACAGAGAATAACAGGGAAACTCCCAAAATATATGTAATGAATGATATATTTCGCCAGAACCAACTAGGCACCATTGCCACAATGAAAAGTATAATCATTCCGACAAAAAACCTTTGCATTTGCGGCTGTGCCCAACGTTCGATAACACCACCGGATACTGAATATAGCATTGCAAAACCAATGCTTGAAATAATAATTAGTAAAAAAATAATCGGCCAGTTTAAGGCTAAAACTTTTTTAAAACCTGTGGGAACAGTCTTAAGGTTATATTCTAAATAACTCATGCTTTAGTTGGCTTTTTGACTTTTGGACTTGTCCAATCTATCAATTTTGGCACTATATTTTCTTGTTCAAGCTGAATTTCTCTTCGGAGCTTTTTTGGGTAATGATTGAGATTGGGGAGCTTTCCAGTAAGGGCAAAAAGAGTAATATCACGGCCAATAGGCGCTGCAACTGAGCTTCCACCACCGCCATGTTCAACAACAACTGCGACTGCTACTTTTGGGTTGTCGGCGGGGGCATAATTGACGAACAAGGCATGGTCTCTCTGTTGCCAGGGCAAATCCTCGTTGCTTATCACTCCTTGCTCACGTTCTGCTGCTGTGATGCGGCGAACCTGCGCTGTTCCAGTTTTTCCTGACATACGAAATCTACTTGTTTCAATGCGGCGTGAATAGGCGGTTCCAGCTTTCGTATTTGTCACACCGAACATGGCTTTCTGGACCAAAGCTAAATGATCAGGGTTAACATCTAATTTTTTATTTGCCTCTTGAGAAATATTAACATTGTTCATGTTTTGAATTAACCTAGGCTGAACGGCTTGACCCGTTCCAAGGCGCGCGGCCATAACTGCAAGTTGTAAGGGTGATGCCAAGACGAAACCCTGTCCAATTGAAGCATTTACGGTATCACCCAAAAGCCAATTTTTTTCGAAAGATTTCTTTTTCCACTCGCGTGTTGGAGCTACGCCACGGCTAATTGCGCTGAGTGGTAGATCATGTTTTACACCTAGCCCAAATCGTCTGGCCATATTAGATATTCTATCAATACCAACTTTTTGACCGACTGAATAAAAAAAGACATCACAGCTTTGGATGATGGCATCTTCCAAACTCATTGGTCCGTGCGCCTTCCAACAGTGAAATTTATTGTTGGAAACTTCAAGATGCCCTGGACAAATGATTTCATCATCGGGCTTTAAAACTCCAGCTTCAAGTGCGGCTAGGGCAGTAATCATTTTAAAAGTCGAGGCAGGAGCGTAGGTGCCTTGCACGGCTTTTGCTCTTAGTGGACCGAAGACGTCATCGCGAAGCGCGTTGTATTTTTTTGATGAAATTCCTGTGACAAAAAGATTTGGATCAAAGCTTGGACTAGATCCTACCGCTAATACATCTCCACTGGAACAATCTATCACAACTGCGCTTGCTGAAAGATTACCTAAGCGTGCCAAAGCATAATTTTGGATTTTACTGTCTATGGTGAGTTGAGTTGGGGTGCCCGGATCTCCCTCTATGCGCTCAAGCTCTCGTATTATGCGTCCAGCAGAATTAACCTCTACTCGCTGAAGACCTGCTGACCCGCGCAATTTGGATTCCATTTGTGCTTCAACGCCAGTTTTTCCTACCTGAAAGCGGGGTATTTGTAGTAGTGGATCTGGGTCTTCTATTTGTTTCAAATAATGGTCACTCACTGGACCCACATAACCCACTACATGCGCTAAGTTTTCGTTTTGAGCATAGATACGGGTCAGCCCAACATCGGTAAAAACACCTTGGAGCGCTGGGGCATTGGCAGCTACTTTCGCAAAATCAGTCCAGCTTAAGTTTTCAGCAAGGGTAACTGGAACGAAAGAACTCACACGTGAAAGCTCTTTACGAGCTTTAGTAAGGTCTTTTGGACGAATATAAATTAAATTTTGCAGCTTTATTAATATGTCCTCAACATCATCGGTGTCCTCACGTATTAAACCTATCCGATAATTTGGCAAATTCTCTGCTATTGGTCTGCCGTCTCGGTCAAAAATTAGACCTCGTGAAGGTGGCAGCAATCGAACATTAATGCGGTTTTCTTCAGCTAATAGATGGTATTTTTCTGCTTCATTAATTTGTAAAAACCGCATGCGAAGGCCTAGTGCTGCGATCATGCTTAGTTGCATTCCTCCAAGGAGCAACGCGCGTCTTGAAAGCTGTTTTGTATATTTCGAATTTATTTTTGAAGTGCTTTTCATACAGAAACCTCGGTCGCCAGTTTCTTTTTAATATGAAGGCCTCGCTCCTTAAGCATGGGTTGAAATAACCACCTAAAAACAGGATAGAAGAAGATTGTTATCAAACCTGTAATAGTCAGAAGCTTAAGGTCGTAGCTTGCAAGAAATGTTAATCTCATTAGGATATATTGTGTCAGGTAACAAAAAATGATGATAACTGAAACGGTTGCCCATTCATAAATAAAAAATACTTCTTTAAATCTTGTAGACCGCATGCCTAAGAATGTTGCTGCAAAAAGAACTATAACAGTCCACAAGCCGGGGGGGCGCTGTAATATAAAATCAGCAAATAAAAACACTACTGTTATAGTTATCGGACCGATTATGTCTGGTCTTTGCATCACCCAAGTAATTGTCATGATCAATAATAAATCTGGGACAAAAATTTGATTAAAATTAGTTCGAATAGGCAATGTTGGCAGCATTATCAAAAAGATTGCTATCACCAAAAAGGTGCATCTTAGCCTCAAAAGACGGTTAGGAAGCTCATTCATCGTTTGGAGGGCTTGGTTTAAATGGT
>CAJWTH010000111.1 GCA_913047725.1 uncultured Planktomarina sp. | reverse complement strand
CAGGTTTTTTTGTACCATAAATAAGCGCAGAAATTTCTGCTAACCGCCATGGCGCACCTTGGGCTCCACGCCCAACCATGACCCCATCAGCTCCAGAAAGTTTTAGGGCCCTAATGGCACTATCACCGTCCACAATATCACCATTTACGATTACAGGAATATTAACTGATCGCTTAACTCTTGAAACCGCAGCCCAATCAGCAGAACCTTTATAAAACTGACAACGGGTTCTGCCGTGAACGGTAACCATTTTTATACCGGCAGATTCAGCTTTAATCGCAATATCAGAGGCGTTCAGAAAATTATAATCCCAACCCAATCTCATCTTTAGAGTGACATCTAAACTTGTCGCATTAACAACTGCCTCGATCAGTTTTAATGCGAAATCAGGCGTTCTCATTAACGCCGACCCTGATTGGCTGCCTGTAACTTTCTTCGCAGGACAACCCATGTTTATGTCGATGATCTTCGCTCCGTTAGATTCAATAATTCTGGCAGCCTCAGCCATCCAATGGGGGTTACATCCCGCAATTTGAACAGAAGTATTGTTAATGCCAAAACCCAATTCTGCTCTTTCCTTCACACCAGGCTTTTTTTGCACCATTTCCTGACTTGCAACCATTTCCGAAACAACCAGCCCTGCGCCAAAAGATTGCACCAAATTTCGAAACGGCACATCCGTAATGCCTGCTAGCGGTGCTAAAAAAACAGGTGGATTAATTTCTTGATTACCCAGAATTATTGGCACTCGTAGCTCTCCATGAATATTTCTTACCAATCCGGCTTAAATCCAACAATCACTATCAGAGGTAAAATACACTTTTTTAAGCAATTGCACAAAAATTAGGCACCTAAAAGTCTATGAGCATGGATTGCAAGCGGAATATCAAAGGATTAATGATATGAAATGAATTCTAAAACAAAGATAGCAGCTATGATCGTGGCGGCAGGTCGAGGGACTCGCGCTGGTGGAAAAATTCCTAAGCAATGGCAAACTTTAATGGGTAAGCCTTTAATTGCTTGGTCAATAGAGACATTTTTAAAAAACTCAAAAATCAGCCAGGTAATTGTAGTTTATCATCCGGACGACAAAGATTTTATGAAACAACTTTCAGGTGATATTCAGGGGGTAATTGGCGGCGCCAGTCGTGATGCGTCGGTAGAACGCGGCCTCAACTTTTTAAAAGAAAGTGAACCAGACTATGTTTTGATACACGATGCAGCTCGGCCCTGCATGCACTCAAATTTATTATCAGACTGTATCGATGCGGTTCTAATCAATGGAGCAGTCATTCCGGCATTACCCATAAAAGACACGCTTTGGCGCGGCACGGATTACTTAACCGGAATATTAGACCGCAATGAAATTTTTCGTGCACAAACTCCGCAATGCTTTTCTTTTTCCATGATAACTTCTGCGTACTCAAAGGCAAAGTTACAAGCCACCGATGATGCACAGATTGTACAATCTGCGGGTCATCGCGTTGCAATTATTGCCGGTAGTGAAGATAACATAAAAATAACGGAGCCTGATGATTTTGCTTGGGCAGAACGAATTCTAAGGGGTAACATGAAACTGCGTTTGGGAAATGGATTTGATGTACATAAATTTGGACCTGGCTCATCTTTAACACTTTGTGGTGTGACGATTGAAAGTTCCGTAGGCCTTATTGGGCATTCAGACGCTGATGTGGGTATGCACTCTGTCACTGATGCAATTTATGGAGCGCTGGCTAAAGGAGATATTGGACAACATTTTTCACCTTCAGATCCACAATGGAAAGGGGCGGACAGTAAAATCTTTCTAAAGCATGCAGTAGGTTTAACTTCAGAAATGGGTTTCAAGATAGAAAACATAGATTGCACTTTAATTTGCGAACAGCCAAAAATCGGTCCTTATGCTCATCAAATGCGTTCTAGAATGGCTGAAATTATGGGATTAGATATTGATCAAATCAGCGTAAAAGCAACAACAACTGAAAAGTTAGGCTTTACCGGTAGGGGCGAAGGTATTGCCTCGATGGCAACCGCCGCTCTGATTAGTAAATGAGCCATTTGCTATCAACTTTTTTTTATGTCGGTTACCTGCGGCCCGCGCCCGGTACGTGGGGTAGTTTAGTAGCGCTTATAATAGCGTACATTATAGTACGTTACACGGGGCACTTGGGACTGGTCTTTGCCATTTTACTAGCCTTCGCCATTGGATGGATCACGATAACTCTTCAAGCCTCAAGCACGGGGAAACACGACCCCTCAGAAATAGTGATAGATGAGGTGGTTGGCCAATGGATTTCCGTATTACCACTCGCCATTTGGCCAATCAGCCATGGCATACCTTTATTTTATTGGTTTTTAGCTTTTGTAATATTTCGTATCTTAGACATTAAAAAACCAAGCCTCATTGGCTGGGCAGACAGAAAAAATACTCCACTCAGCGTAATTCTTGATGATGTGATTGCCGGTTTAGCTACAGCTGCTGTTATATGCCTGGCTATCTTAATAACAAAATGAGACTTGCAGTTGACATCATTGCAGCAGCTAAGGCCTCTAATTTAAAAATTACATGTGCAGAAAGTTGTACCGGAGGAATGTTATGTTCAGCCTTAACCGATATCCCAGGTAGTTCCGAGGTTTTTGAAAGAGGCTTCATTGCATATTCCAATAAAGCAAAAATACAAATGCTAAGAGTGTCCGAAACATCTCTTCGATTACATGGCGCAGTTTCAGAACCTGTAGCTTTAGAGATGGCGTTAGGGGCCAAAAAAGATGCAAAGGCTGACATTGCTATAGCTGTTAGTGGCATAGCGGGCCCAGGCGGATCAGACTTTAAACCAGAAGGTAGGGTTAGTTTTGGTATCTGTTGGACGGATGGGACAGCCAGCGAAACTATAGAATTTGGTGCCCTCGGTCGCAAAGAGGTTCGAAATGCTGCCACACAGCACGCCTTAAGGCTTATATTTAAACATCTTGGGGTCGCCTATTGATTGGGCTATGGTGCTTTTTTTGGCCTAAATTTTAGCCATAACTGAAATTTCAGCATTAATTAATTACTGCCGTTCAAGTTTTTCTTTTCTTTTTAAAGTCAGAACACTTTAGTTCCTTTGGACAGAAATGGAGCCTCTAATGAACGCAGCGGACACAGCATGGATTATCGTTGCCACATCGTTGGTATTGTTTATGACCCTACCGGGCCTTGCGTTATTCTATGGCGGGTTAGTCCGAGCCAGAAATGTTCTTAGCGTCTTTATGCAATGTTTTGGAATTGCTTGTTTGATGAGTGTTTTATGGCTTGCGTTAGGCTATTCAATCGCTTTTGGAGATGGAAATACAGGCGTCTGGGGTGGGCTTAGTAATATATTCTTAGTTGGGGTTGACGCCACCAGTATCCGTAGTGGCACCGCTCTACCAGAGGTGCTCTTTTTTACTTTCCAAATGACATTTGCAATTATAACCCCTGCCCTCATTGTGGGCGCTTATGTGGAAAGAGTGGGTTTTGGTTTTGTGATGACTTTTTCAGGGCTTTGGATGCTTTTTTGTTACGCCCCAGTAGTGCACTGGGTTTGGGGCGGCGGATTTCTGGCAGATGGTGGAATATTTGGTGCCGTTGGCTTAAAGGATTTCGCCGGTGGAGTGGTGGTCCATGAAACAGCAGGATTAGCAGCTTTGGTCGTAGCATTCCTGCTCGGTCCACGTCAAAATAAAAATACTCCTCCACATAATCCTGGGTTTGTTATGCTCGGCGCGGCGATGCTTTGGGTTGGTTGGTTTGGCTTTAATGGTGGGTCACAGTTGGCGGCAGATGGAAATGCAGCAATGGCTTTAGCCGTTACCCATATTTCAGCGGCAACAGCATCACTATCATGGGCCCTTTGGGAAAAATTTAAATACGGTAAATCGTCATTAGTTGGTATGGTCACTGGCACAATAGCGGGCCTGGCATCTATAACTCCAGCCTCCGGTTTCGTTGGGCCACTTGAAGCTTTGGTAATTGGCGCCATCGCGGGTATCCTATGTCAGGAGGCGGTTAACTATGTACGAAATATCTTAAAAATTGATGATACACTTGACGTTTTTGCTGTACATGGAGTTGGGGGAATTTTTGGGACTATAATGATAGCTAGTTTTGGTAAAGCCGATTGGATAGCTCAAATTGGCAGTTTAGCTATTGTAGGATTATTTACATTGATCGTGACGCTTATATTGGTCAAATTTACCGCCTTGTTGACAGTTTTAAGAGTTAGTGAAGAAGATGAAAGCGTAGGCTTAGACGTCTCTGCGCACGGCGAACGCGCTTATGATCATACATCTTAAACAATCATACAAAATAAATTCAATTGTTTTGCAAAATTCTAACCGTAAAGTTCGTCAGCCCGAGCCTCAAAAGCCCTTACAATACGATGCATCGCATCATTAAAAACAAGTCCTATAAGACCTTGTAGGATAAGATTTTTAAATTCAAAGTCGACGAAAAACTCAACAGAACAGCCCTCTGAACAGTCATTGAAGTGCCAAGTGGAGTTCATATATTTGAAAGGCCCATCAAGATATTTAGTTTGAATAAAGTTTTCCTTTGGACTTAAACTTACTTCACTACAAAATCGCTCCCTGAAGACCTTGAAAGATATCACTAAGTCAGCAGACATAATTTGATTTGACCCATCATCTATAATTGAATTTACGCGCGCCGCCGCGCACCATGGTAAAAACTCTGGATATGAACCAACGTCGGACACTAAATTGTACATTTGTTGAGAGCTATAACGCAAAAATTTTTTTTCTTTATGAGTTGTCATAGTCTTTCCTACTGGCTCTTTGCTACAGATGTCGTAGAATAAATTACAAAGTTCAAGAGGATAGTATGTCAATTAAACCATATGTAATCGATAGTATGATTTCAGCTAAATCAATCGCTGCGCGGATAGAAGAACTCGCTGTTGAGATTGAGAGTGAATTTTCTGATACCGATAAACTTGTTGTAGTCGGGTTGTTGCGGGGATCTTTTGTTTTTATTGCTGATCTGGTTCGGGAATTAAATTTACCAATAGAAGTAGATTTTTTAGAGGTTAGTAGCTACGGCGACTCAATGGAGAGCTCACGTGAAGTACGTATTCTTAAAGACCTTCGAGATACGATCGAATCTCGAGATGTGTTGATAGTTGAAGATATCGTTGACACCGGTCACACTATGAAAAATGTTACCCAACATCTTTTACGTCGCCAACCTGCTCGGCTTCGGACAATCGCCCTACTAGACAAACCATCCAGACGGGAAGTTGAGATTAAGACTGACTTCTTAGGCTTTGAAATTCCAGATGAATTTGTTGTTGGATACGGTATTGATTACGCGCAGAGAGATCGAAATTTGCCATATATTGGGAAGGTTCGTTTTAAGTAACTATTACTTAAAACTTCCCCACCAAGATATACCTTCAGTAATACCGAATAACATAAATTTATTACCTTATCTCCGTAGTCCAAACATGTTATTAGTGGTTTAGGCTAGCTCACGGTTACTCAACCGAGCTTTCTGAAGTTTTTCAAAGTGATCGCCAGCATGATATGAACTCCGAGTTAATGGAGTTGCAGAAACCATCAGGAAACCTTTTCCTTTTGCGGCTTTTTCATAACTTAAAAATTCTTCTGGAGTTATAAAACGATCAACCCGGTGGTGTTTTAAAGTCGGCTGCAAATATTGTCCAATGGTTATGAAATCAATATCTGCCGCTCTCATATCATCCATAACCTGATGTACGGATTGGCGATCTTCACCCAAACCAACCATAATACCTGACTTCGTGAACATTTTTGGATCCAATTCTTTAACTCGTTGTAATAACCGTAAAGAATGAAAATAACGTGCTCCAGGACGAACTTCAGTATACAAGCCTGGTACTGTTTCCAGATTATGATTAAATACGTCTGGCTTTGCAGCTACGATAAGCTCAAGCGCCGAAGGATGACAGCGTAAAAAGTCAGGTGTAAGAATTTCAATTGTAGTACCCGGCGAACGTTTTCTAACGGCACGAATTGTTTGCGCAAAATGCGCGGCTCCACCATCTTTTATATCATCACGAT
>CAJWTH010000110.1 GCA_913047725.1 uncultured Planktomarina sp. | reverse complement strand
CAGTTATCAAAATATAAAAGAAAGGTATTAAAATTAAAGTAAATCCAATGGGAGCACCACAAAGGATAAAAAACAGCAACAATACAAGTAGAAATATACTTACCATGAAAACTCACATATATGAAAATTAAATTGATGAAAAGATCACCTAGTACTGTGTAATAGCCTAAATGATCTTTTCATATTATTCTGGATAACTAATTACAGTGCACCAGCTTCTTCTAGCTGAGCAACAAAACTATCCATTCCTTGCTCCAAAAGTACTCTTCTAGCAACATCTGGTTCAAAAGTACCTTTTGCATCTAACCAAGCACCAATCGCCCCTGCTCTCCATTGTGTTAACTCAGCTTCTGTGGGTACGTACCATTCATTCGCAGATGCTTTGATGATATCTTCTCCATTTTTGATCCAAGCATTGTCTAGCTCGTTAACTTTTTCTCCATAAGCGTCGGCAGCTTGATGTAACCATTCACGCTGTTGATCAGTCATTGCATTATACTGATTTGAATCCATGGCTAAAATATTTCCAGACCACATTCCACCAATTTCCGTGAAATATTTTGCAACTTCATGCAACTTAGCAACTTCCTGCCATGGACTAGCAACATACTGTCCCTCAACTACACCTGACTGAAGACCTTGATATAATTGACTCCAATCATAGGGAGTCGGAACTGCACCCCAGTTTTTGACAAGCATAAATTCAACAGGACTCTTCGTAGTACGCCACTTCAAACCTTTCATGTCGTCAGGAACTCGGACTGACTTCGTTGCATTTCCAAGCTGCCTAAATCCACCACTCGAGTATACAGAAAGGCAAATATGTCCAGCATTCTCAAGCGCAAGTTTGCACTGTCTTTCTGCCAACCAATCATTCGATATTCGTTTTGCATCTTCGAGTGATTTAAAGATGAAAGGCAAGTCAAAGATTGCCAACTCTGATCCAAAATTACCATAGTTTGCTGTAGAACTAGTCCACAAAGCAATGAGACCCTGATTAGCCTGTTCACCACATTTCTGTTCTGCACAGAGTGTTTTTTGATAGTATGGTTCTATAGTAACCTCTCCACCAGACGCTTTTTCCATGGCTGGTATTAATGCCTGGTCTATGGCGTCACCAATAGGCATACCGAGCCTACCTGTGGTCCCAAGTTTAAGTGTCAAATCTGCAGCAGCGCTCTGCGCAGAAAAAGTAGTTATAGACGCTATGACGAGCGCCTTGAAAATGTGTTTTGTACTCATGAATTCGATCCCTCATCAATTAAATTTCATGATTGCATCATTCATCGCAACCCTTGCCAAAGAAAGAGACAGATGCTTAGAATGAAAAGGACAGATGGTTTTGCTAGAGACATGAGGTTTCGCAGTCGATTAAAAGTAAGACAGAAAAATTGCCCACTCAAATACAATTGCAGTTTTTTATTATATATGAAGGAGGCTAATTTGGGTTCAACAACGCCACGTTTTTTGAAACTTCCTGAGGCTTCAAATCTAAGCCTTAGGGATCAAATCTGTGAAGTAATTAGCTCAGCAATAATCTCCAAATCATTAGCACATGATCGTCCACTACCATCATGTCGTGATTTAGCCAATCAGTTTAAAGTATCAAGAAATACTGTATTTGCAGCCTATAACAAATTGATTGACCTCGACTTTCTTGTTTCTCGAAACAGGTCAGGCTATTTTATCAATCCACAAATGGCTAACTTAACTAACCTACAAAATAAACGAAGCGCTGCTGCTCAAGATGAAATACCTTGCATAGTAAGTTTTCCACCAACCGAACTCAGTCCTGTAGTTAATCCATTGGATTGGAATTCTTATCCTTATCCGTTTATCTACAACCAAATCGATCCAGATCTTTTTCCAGTGGGCAGTTGGCGTGAATGCACCAGGCAGGCTTTAGGAAGGACAAAAACTCCAATCTGGGCAAGTGACTCGGTAGAAAGTGATAGTCCCCAATTAATCCAACAACTTCGACAACGTTTATTAAATACGCGAAGTATATATGCAGAAGAAGATGAAATACTGATCACATTGGGATCACAGAACGCTCTCTTTATTCTTGGTACTATTTTTTCTAAATTTGGGAAACCCATTGCACTCGAAGACCCAGGATTCTTTGGTGCACGCAATGCTTTTCGCATGTCAGGGAGTGAACTTATTGGTGTACCAATAGATGGTGATGGCATTATCCCATCTGAAATTCCAAATAAATGCCAATTGCTTTTCACCACACCAAGCCATCAGTTTCCAACGATGGTTACCATGAGCCAATCACGTCGGAAAGAATTATTAAAAGCTGCAGTCGAGAAAGATTTTCTCATCATTGAAGACGATTATGAAGCTGAAATGAATTACTTTTCGCAATCTTCCCATTCAATGATGTCCATGGATACAACTGGACGTGTGATTTATGTTGGTAGCCTGTCAAAAACACTCTCACCCGGCATTCGATTAGGCTTCATTGTTGCGCATAGAGATATTATCCGCGAAGCTCGAATTGCACGTGGGGTAATGATGCGACACCCCCCTACTATAGTCCAAGAAATTGTCGCATTATTCTTTCAACTTGGTCACTACGATGCTCACCTTAACAATATTGAGAGGCGTTACCAAAAACGATGGCAAGCAATGGATATTGCCTTAGGTAAACACTTGAATATGCTAAAGCGCACAAAATCCAAAGGTGGAACTTCATTTTGGCTGACAGGTCCAGAAGGATTTGATGCATCTATCCTAGCTAGTCGTTTGAGAGCTAAAGGCGTCTTAATTGATCGCGGTCAAGACTACTACTTAAACTATAATGAAAAGCGAAACTTTCGTCTTGGGTTTGCCTATGTTCCTGTTTCCAAACTAGAAGATGGAGTTAAAATTATCGCAGAGGAAGTTCGGGCAATGTTATGAGTGCAAAAAATTACTATAATTACATCTGTCCCTTCGAAATGCACAACCTGTCTCTATCCAACCTCGCAAAATCTCAGCTATTTTGGTTTAAAAGCTTCTTTACTGAAAACCAAAACTAGGAATTGACGACTTGACAGACCGTATTGAAGACAACCCAGAAATAAAGCCATTCCAGTTTTTAGTCACTGAAGAAAACCTGGAAAATATTATGCACCGAGTTGCACATTTTCCCTGGCATGAAATGCCCGATGATGGTGGGTGGGACTATGGTACGAATTTTGATTATTTAAAAGAGCTATGTGCATATTGGGTCAATGAGTTTGATTGGTCCGCCCAAGAGGCTAGAATTAATTCTTTTTCTAATTTTAAGGCAAAGGTTGATGGAATCGATATGCATTTCATTTTTGAAAAAGGAAGTGGTAAAAATCCAACTCCTCTTTTAATCAGCCATGGCTGGCCAGGATCGGTATCTGAGTTTTATGATCTAATCGAGCCCCTTGCTCACCCCGAAAGATTCGGTGGAAATGTTGAAGATGCATTTACTGTGATTGTGCCCTCACTGCCTGGATTTGGATTTTCTGGAAGACCTCCACGTCCTTATGGACCTCGCAAGATGGCTTCAGTTTTGAACACATTAATGACAGATACTTTGGGATATGATAAATACCTCGCTCAAGGCGGTGACTGGGGCGGGGCAATCTGTTCATGGTTAGGCTACGACCATGCTAAAGCGTGCACAGGCATTCACATTAATGTATTAACAATGCGTCACCCTGATGGGCCTCAAACAGTTGAGGAAAAAGCTTGGGAAGCCCAGTTTGATAATGATCAAATTATGCAGAATGGATATCGCACCCAACAGGCAACCCGCCCTCAAACTTTAAGTTATGCAATGGTTGATAGTCCCGTGGGACTTGCAGCATGGTTAATTGAAAAGTTTCATGATTGGGCAGATGTAAAAACTGGGTGTATTGAAAGTGCCTTTTCAAAAGATGAATTACTCACAAATATTATGATTTATATCACCACGCGCACATTCAATTCTGCGTCTTGGATTTACTATGGTCGGCGTGAAGAAGGGGGTCGAATTTTATCAGAAGAAGGTCATAGGGTTGAAGTTCCCACAGGTTGTGCCGTCTTCCCAGCAGAAATGTTAAATTGGCCACCCCGATCATATGCAGAAAGAATTTACAATATTCAACACTGGACAGAAATGCCTCGTGGAGGCCATTTTGCCGCAATGGAAGAGCCACAGATGCTGTTGAATGATATACGCAAATTTGCACAAACTTTACGTAATAAGAATTCTACAAATACATCTAAAAAACTTGAAAAACATTTATAATCGATGGAGAAAAAATGACACTTACGCATGCTGAATATAAAACCATTGCAAACAATATTCGTCCAAATGGACAAGCTTTTATTGATGGTAAATTTTGCGATGCCGCTGATGGTACAAAATTTGAAACCACTAACCCAGCGACGGGCCAAATCTTAGCCAATGTAGCCCATTGCAAAGCAGCTGATGTAGATCGTGCCGTAGCTGCAGCACGTCGTGTATTCAATGCTGGAACATGGAGTCGTGCAGAACCTGAAGAACGTAAAGAAGTGCTTTTAAAGGTTGCGGCTTTAGTTCGCGAGCATACACATGAACTAGCAGTCCTTGAAAGTTTAGATACAGGTAAAACAATAAACGACTGCATGGACGAAATTGGTGGTGAGGTCGTAAACTTCTTTCAGTGGTATGCTGAATTAGCCGATAAAAGTTTTGGTAAAATCGCTCCAACTGGCCCAAGTGCTTTAGCTTTGATTGTAAAAGAGCCAGCTGGTGTAGCGGGAGCTGTTTTACCTTGGAATTTTCCACTCGTAATGGCGGCTTGGAAAATAGCACCTTCACTTGCTGTTGGTTGCTCTGCTGTCATTAAACCAGCCGAACAAACACCTTTAAGTACAATCCGGTTGGCTGAACTTATGCAAGAAGCTGGAGTACCTGATGGTGTTATTAACATCCTTCCTGGTTACGGTGAAACCGCAGGTAAGGCTATTGGCATGCATAATGATATAGATACTGTTTCCTTTACCGGTTCCAGCGAAGTTGGCCGAATGTTTATGCGCTATTCTGGTGATAGTAATTTAAAAGGTGTCGGTTTAGAAATGGGTGGGAAAAGCCCATTTATAGTACTTGAAGATGCTATATTGGATGATGAACTTATCGAACATGCTGCAATGTCAGCATTTTGGAATGGTGGACAGAACTGTTCAGCTAATATGCGCCAGTTGATCGCTGCACCACTTGTTGATGAATTCACTAGACGAATTATTGAGCGTGTGAAAGCTTTCAAACTTGGTGATCCATTGGATCCAGCCACTGATATTGGATCAATGATCACAAAAGATCATAAAGAAATGGTAATGAGTTACATTCAATCAGGACTTGCTGAAGGCGCTGGAATGTTAATGGGTGGAGAAAGTGATTTCCCTGGGCATTTTATTAAACCTACAGTCTTTGAAAATGTTACCCCTGAGATGAAAATCGCAAAAGAAGAAATCTTTGGTCCAGTATTAGGTATCATTTCAGTTGAAAATGCAGACGAAGCTCTGAGAATAGCCAGTGATACAGATTATGGGTTACATGCTACTGTTTTCACACAAAACATTGATCAAGCTCTACACATGGCCCGATCGTTACCCTGTGGAACGGTTTCTGTTAATGGATTTTCTGAAGGTGACATCAAAACACCATTTGGTGGGTATAAACAATCTGGCTCACTTGCGCGAGATAATGGGACAGAGGCAATTGAACAATATTTACAGACAAAAACTATTTGGGTACAAACTAAAAATACCTAATTTGATCAAAAAAAAGCAAAGTAATTAACACTTAATCTTTCTTCCCGCTCTGTAGATTAGTCACAGAGCGGGAAGCAGAAATTCGTTATTAGAGTTACAAAATCTGAACTTATATTAATATCATCACTCTAACCCATTGATGCGTGAAATTTGTTTAGCACCTGGCGTTTATACCCGCTCTTGCATTTTGCTAAAAGAACTGTTCAGATTTAGTTATGAACGATAACAAACCTAATCTTGATTTAGCCTATGCTCTTGAGACAGTTCAAGATAACCGTGAACTTTACGCATCCTGGGCCTGTGACTATGATAAAGATTTTGCATCTGCCATGGATTATATTTTGCCCAATCAAGTAGCGCAAATATTTTTAAATATGGGGGGCA
>CAJWTH010000109.1 GCA_913047725.1 uncultured Planktomarina sp. | reverse complement strand
AGCCTTTACTCAGACGCTCATTTGGCGAGGGTGGGTTTTGATAAGTGTATCCTCAAATTAAGGTTGATTAAAGATACGCCAAACTAATCGAAATGTGATTAAGAAAAATACAAATGTCTTGGTGATCTGATTAAACCAAATAAATTCTGTACAAATCGCATGCTTGTTTAATTCATTTTGGTCAATGTTGTGCGAGCACGTTCTATATCCTCTACCAGAGCGCTTCGGGCAGTTTCTGTGTCGCCATTTTCAATAGCGTCAACAATGACCTTGTGGCAATCATTAGATAGTTGCAAATGCCCCTGCGCATCTAGAAAATGAAAGTATGGTGAGACCCTTAACCAAAGCGTTCTAATAATTCCTAGTAGTATCTCAGATCCTGACTGCTTATAAATTGCCTCATGAAACCGATAGTTGCCCGCGATAAAAGCCTTATTATCGCTACGTTTCTCGGCATCATCAAGATCAACCAGAATTTCTCGTAAGGTAATTACGAATAATTCTGTTCGACGCTGCAATGCCCACTCGACCGCTGTTCCCTCAATTTCGAGACGAACGCGATACAACTCCTTTAGATCCTCCACCGAGAGTATAGGCACTCCTAATGTGCGGCCCGATACGGTTGTCAGTACACCGCTATGAGTTAGTCTTGATAAAGCTTCGCGAACAGGCATGGGGCTGACGTCCAGAGCTTCTGCGAGAACGGCTACAGTCATGGACTGTCCTGGCTCTACTTCACCTTCTAGAATGAGGTTGCAAATCTGACGATAGACTACTGATTGAAGGTTTTCATGCTTTACTGGGGATATTGTCAAAAATTTTTTCATTCTTTTACTTAAAACACAACCGAGACAGTTGTCCATCATAATTAATTTTTGATCAAAAATCAAATACATTGACTTTTGATCAAAAATCAAAATAGATTTGTAAGTAATATCTGGGAGGATTCGCAATAATGTCAGCTAGGTTTTTGTTAATGGCGCAAATCATTTGGGTTGAGTATTCTAAATTAATTTTTGAAAGCTGCATGGGTTTTTGCGTATGTCTATGTCTGACGCCAGTAAATAAGCCGGCTTTTGTGCAAAAATGAGCCGCAAAATTGCCATAATTGGTCTAGGTTTGATTGGACAGTCATGGGCAGTAGATTTTGCGCGAGCAGGCGCGAAAGTCATGCTCTGGGATAATGTTGAAGGCGTCTCAGATGTCGCAATTTCAAAAATTAAGAATTTAATAAAAGATTTAGATTCGGCAAATTTATTAGATGAGTTACCACAGGCCATTGAAAAACGCATTACCGTATGTAGAGAACTTCATGGGGCGCTTTCAAATGCGGAATATGTGCAGGAAAATACACCAGAAAACTTGGATATAAAGCATAAGGTGTTTGCGGCCATTGAAGCGAACGCATTACCCAATGCTGTAATTGCAAGTTCAACATCGGGTTTATTGCCATCAGATATGTTCCATGGTTTGGTAAGCGCAAAACGCTTTTTGGTAGCACATCCGTTAAACCCCCCACATCTCATTCCGGCAGTTGAACTTGTTCCTGGACCTGCAACAGATACAATAAGCCTAAACACTGCTCACACCATATTAGAAGAGACTGGACATGCGGTGTTAAAATTGAATCGTGAAACTCCTGGATTTGTTATGAACCGGCTGCAAGGGGCACTGCTTGATGAGGCATTCCGGCTTGTTGATCAAGGTATCATTAAGCCTGAAGACCTAGATGTAGCAGTCCGCGAGGGGCTGGCCGTACGGTGGTCTGTAGTGGGTCCATTTGAAGCCATCGACCTGAATGCTCCTGGAGGAATTACTGATTATATTGATCGCTACGGCCCGATGTACGATGATCTTGCAATTGGTTCAGAAGGGCGGGCTGATTGGAATGGTTCTTTGCGTGAACAACTAAGTGTTCACAGACGTGCCAAACTTTCTCTTGATCAGATTCCAAGCCGCACCCAGTGGCGAGATGCGCAACTTGCTGAAATTGCGCTCAATCGCAAATCAAGAAAGCTTAAAACATGAGCAATACACCATACCAAGATACAGTTATTATAACTTGCGCTGTTACTGGGGCGATCCATACACCTAGTATGTCACCTCATTTACCTGTTAGCCCTGATGAAATTGTTGAAGCCGCAATTGGTGCTGCTGAGGCAGGTGCAGCTGTTTTGCACTTACATGCTCGTGACGCCAAAACTGGCAGGCCAGACCAAACACCTGAAGGTTTTGCTCAGTTTTTACCACGAATTAAGCAAGCCACTAATGCGGTCATCAATCTTACCACAGGCGGATCACCATATATGGATGTTAAGGAGCGAAGCTTACCTGCTGCTGCCTTTGCGCCAGAGTTGGCTTCCCTTAATATGGGTTCGATGAACTTTGGGTTATACGGGATGCTAAACCGTTATCCAGATTTGAAAGGGTGGGAACGCGAGCATCTTGAAGGCTCGCGTGATTTGGTGTTTAGGAACTCGTTCAAAGACATCGAATTTGTCCTTTCTTTAGCAAAAGATCTCAGAATACGATTCGAATTTGAATGTTATGATATTTCGCACCTCTATAACCTTCATCATTTTGTAAAGCGTGGTTTAGTTAAACCACCATTTTTTGTGCAGTCAGTTTTTGGCTTGTTAGGAGGCATCGGAAATCACCCCGAAGATATTGCGCATATGAAGCGGACTGCCGATCGTCTTTTTGGCGAAGATCTTAGGTGGTCTGTGCTTGGTGCTGGTTCTGCACAATTTCGCATTGCTGCACAAGCTGCATCTATGGGTGGCAATGTGCGGGTGGGCCTAGAGGACTCTCTCTGGATAGAGCGAGGTGTACTTGCAAAAAACAACGCTCAACAAGTAAGTAAAATGCGGACAATGCTTGAGGCGCTTGGTAAGCGAGTGGCATCGCCTTCCGAAGCGCGTGAAATCCTCGATCTTAAAGGCGCTGATCAGGTGAATTTCTAATGGAACAAACCAAACGTAAATGCAATTACACCATTTTTATTGACGGCTCAATAAAAGCTTTTGTGATAATATCTGCCGAACTAAAGATTATTACAATTGGAAAGGAATACTAACATGGGCGCTTCTTCTACGGCCAGTAAAGGTCGCACGATAGAACAATGGGCCGGAGCAATACTACTGGCTATAGTTGTTATTCTTTTGGGTTTTCAAGTTGTTGCGCGCTTTGGATTTGGCCGCTCATTTTCATGGCTAGAAGAGGTCAGCCGCTTTGCCTTTGTCTGGGCTGTGTATTTTGGTTTTGTTGTTGCTGCCGAAGCAGATCGTCACATCCGCGTGGCGTTACATCTACAATTACTGCCAGAAAAAGCTCGATTAATGATGTTGACATTAGCTGATACGCTTTGGCTGATTTTTAATGCGGTCGTGATTTGGCACGGTTACCATTTCACCATTTCAATGTTTGAGTTTCCCTACATTTCTCAAACCACAGGGATAAATCTCGTATGGATCCAGATGATTGTTCCACTTGGTTTTATACTGATTAGTATTCGGGTGTTCCAAGTGATGATTGCGCGGTGGCGCACAGGTGTTGACCTGCATGATGCGCGTTTGGGGGACTGAGACATGGATCCAGTAACAGTATTAGTTGTAGCTTTTCTTGTTTTTTTGTTGGTTGGTACGCCGGTTGCAGTCTCTATTGGGCTAGCTGCTGTGCTATCAATGTTGGCTGCCAATTTTCCTGCATCTTATCTCGTCCAGACTGCATACTCAGCGGTCGATGAGTTTACCATTATCGCTGTACCTATGTTCATCTTGGCTGGTGTGTTAATGGAAAAAGGTGGGTTAACAGAACGACTAATAGATTTTTCAAGAGGCATTGTTGGATCTGCGCCGGGTGGGCTTGCCACTGTGACCATAGTGGCTTGTACATTCTTTGCAGCTATTTCTGGTTCTGGTCCAGCGACAACTGCGGCAATTGGTTCAATCATGATTCCTGCAATGTTGCGCGATGGATATGATCGCGGTTTTTCGGCAGCAATCTCATCTTCGGCAGGTGGTATTGGCGTGGTAATTCCACCATCAATTCCCATGATTATTTATGGCATTACAGCCGAGACATCAATTTCCGGACTTTTTGTAGCGGGTGTTATACCTGGTCTGATGTTGGGTTTGGCCTTGTGGATAGTTTCAGCGCTTATTTCAAAACGCCAGGGCTGGGTTTCACAATCGAATGTGACAAGAAGTGCGCGTGGAGTAGGCTTGGCGGCGTGGCATGCAAAGTGGGCTCTCTTTGCACCAGTTATCATCTTGGGTGGCATTTACGGTGGTATTTTTACGGTAACTGAAGCATCTATTGTAGCCGTTCTTTATGCGCTGCTGACAGGTATTGTGATCTACCGCAAACTTACCTTTAACCTTTTGATTGACGGGCTCGTGTATACAGTACGCATAACTGGTACAGTTTTACTGGTTCTGGTGACAGGTCGGATCGTAGGCCGTCTTTTGACAATATATCAAGTACCTCAGATGGTTTCAGATTTTCTGATCAACTCTATTTCAAGCCCAACGCTATTAATTTTTCTGATCCTTTTGCTTTTGATATTCATCGGAATGTGGATGGAAACACTTACGCAGATCATAATTTTGACTCCATTGTTACTGCCAGTAGCCATGAGTGTTGGAATGCACCCAATTCAATTTGGCATTGTTTTCGTGATTGCTTGTGAGATCGGGTATTCTACTCCACCCCTCGGGGTCAACTTATTTGTCGCTGCGGAGATCGGTGACACCACTATGGAACGGATATCGAGAGCATCGATTCCGTTTTTGGCTGCAGAGACGTTTGTGATGACGCTCGTAGCCTTCGTTCCGGAATTAACGCTGTGGCTTCCACGGCTTCTGGGCTTCATAATATGATCAAAATAGAGGAGGAAAGATCATGAAATTTGTAAAAGTAATAACCCTTGGTGCATCGTTGCTGATAGGGACGAGCGCAATGGCCGAAAACCATATAATGCGCCTCAGCCATGGCGAGACTGAAAATAATCCAACACATGTCATGGCGGCAAAGTTCGAAGAGCTTGTTGAACAATATACTGATGGGCGTATCGATGTTCAAATTTTTGGCTCAAATCAATTAGGGAGCGAACAGGAAGTTGCACAATCTGTGAGAACTGGTTCTATTGAATCTGAAATTCTCTACACCGGCAACTTAGTGCCCCTTGCTCCATCAATTGGTGTTATGATGCTACCTTATGCTTTCACTTCAACCCAGGAAGCGCACGCTGCTATGGACGCGTTACAAGGGCCATTAAATGAACGACTGCCAGGGGAAGCTGGCGTCCGCGTTCTTGGTTATTTGGAGAAAGGTTTTCGGGTCCTTACAAATAGTGTGCGTGAGGTAAAAAATATAGACGACCTTCAAGGCCTTAAAATACGCGTATCAAAGAATAACATCGCGATCGAAACATTCCGTTCATGGGGTTTAGACCCTATTCCCATGGCTTGGGCTGAAGTATTCCCTGCGCTGCAACAGGGTGTAATCGATGGTCAAGAAAATCCTTATACCACTGCGGTTTCGATGAAGTTTAATGAGGTTCAGGACTTTATCACAGAGATCCACTATCTTATCTGGTCTGGCCCATTGATTGTATCTGAGCGTTGGTATCAAAGTCTTGATTCCGATCTTCAGGATGCGCTTAATAAGGCTGGTCGCGAAGCGGCAGAATATGGTAGGGCCAACAGCGCATCAGAGACAGAAGTCGCTATGAAAAGTCTTGTTGAAATGGGGATGACACTTAGCGGTGCTCCAGAGGACGAAGAAAAATGGCAAGAAGCTGCACGCGCACTTTGGACCTCATTTGCCGATGAAATAGGCGGTGCGGATTGGGTTGCTGAGGCAGGCCGCCTTATCGCTGATGCGACTGCAAACATTTCAAAATAAAAATATTATTCGGCGTGGGCTTGCCCGCGCCGAAACGTCTTTCAATTTGATGATGAAAATACTCTTGTTATAGAAAATTCAATCTGGGGTGTTTTAGTCATAAATGTAGGCAAATGGTCAAGACTAACCAACAGTAAGTCTTATTAAATGTTATTATAAAGTTTAATGAGGTTTACATATGATGTTTTATCTACTTAGTCAGTCAACACCGCCACTAACTGAGGAAGCAGACAGTGCTTTCGCCAAGCACTTACGGCTGC
>CAJWTH010000108.1 GCA_913047725.1 uncultured Planktomarina sp. | reverse complement strand
CGGCAGCACCATTTTATAGCTGCTTCTAACTAGATTAATGACTTTAGTATTTTGTGTAATTTTCATTTTGATGCTTATTAGATTTATTATTTAATTATCTATTTCAAATGCAATACCAAAAACAATTATAATTTTTGAATTAGTTCAAAAAACTCATTTTAACCTTAAATTATTTAGTTAAATCGATTAGTAATTGACGAGTGTATGATATAGTTTCACGGTCAATACTTATGATTATTTATAATAGTAAAAACATATTCCCAGATGAACCTGTCTATTAAAGAATCACTATTTACAGGTAATAATTTCATATTAAATTTGGGTCAGAGATTTTCTTATTATTTAAGTGCAATATCACTAAGCTATTGATTCAAAATACTTATTAAAAAATTTATATATTTCCTTGCGTGAATAGAATTAAAATGGTAAAAAAAGTGGAAACGTTTCCACTGGGAGAATGGATTTGCGCCAACCCGCTACAATTAAAGATGTTGCCTCGCTTGCAGGTTGTGGGGTGGGTACGGCCAGTCGTGTTTTAAATAAAAGTGGTCCAACCAGTAACGACATGAAAAAACGTGTTTTAATGGCTGTTGAAGAACTTAGGTTCGAATTTAGTGAAGTTGGCCGCTCTTTGCAAAGCAGTAAGACGCTCACTATAGGTTGTGTGGTACCTTCAGTTGCTAATCCAGTTTATGCTGATGCAGTACAAGGCGCTCAGGAAACGTTCCAATCAGCTGGATATCAAACGTTATTAGTTTGTACTAATTACGATCCTGATATTGAAGCTCAAGCCATTAGAACCTTGATAGCTAAGCAAGTTGATGGATTTGTGCTGACAGTTGGTGATGCACTATCAAGTGAAGGTTTAAAATCAATTCAACGAAGGGAAATACCGCATTGTCTTTTATTTAACATGGCAACTGATAATGAGAAAAGTTGGTCAGTTGACGATCATTCAGCTGCGCTAAACGTGGTTGAGGCATTTGTTGAAAAAGGGCATTGCCACTTAGGGTTTTTAGCTCTCAAATTTAAGAGTTCAGATCGTGCACGAGAACGTTATCAGGGTTTTGTTGACGGATGCTCTCGCTACAATATGCCTAAACCTGCTTTGTTAGAAATTGATGAGGATAGTCATGCCTTGACTGACTTGTTAAAAGAGTTTTTAAACCAAAATCCAACGCTTACTGGCCTTTTCGTTTCCAATGATTTTCTTGCACTTGAAACAATAAGATGTGCAAGAACACTTGGGCTTTCAGTGCCTGGAGATCTATCGATAATTGGCTTTGATGGAATTAAAGTTGGTGCGATGGTTGAGCCTACTTTAGCAACTATAGTAACAGACCCTAAAGGTATGGGCAGTGGAGCTGCTAGGACAGTGTTGACAACAATAAAAGGTGAAGAAGCGCCAATTCAACCAGTTCCAGAATTAACATTTAGTTTCCGCGCTGGAGGAAGTCTTGCTTTTCCAGCAGCTGAAAGAAAGGGCGACGAAAAGGCTGCAACCCTTTCGCCGCCAAATAATCTAACCAATAAGAACTTAAAAAATTAAAAGGAGAGATCAATATGAAGTATAAACTAGCGGCTACATTTTTGGCAATGACTATTGCGTCACCGATATTAGCTGAGGATGCTGTATGTTATAATTGCCCGCCACAATGGGCTGATTGGGCATCAATGTTGGAAGCAATCGATAAAGAAATTGATATCCAGATGCCACATGATAACAAGAACTCCGGACAAACACTTAGCCAACTTTTGGCTGAAAAAAATAATCCAATTGCAGACGTTGCATATTATGGTGTTACAACAGGAATTAAGGCTGGAAATAAAGGTGTAGCAACCGCTTACAAGCCTACAGGATTTGACGATATTCCTGATGGACTAAAAGATCCAGATGGCAAATGGTTTGCAATACACTATGGTACACTTGGATTTTTTGTAAATGTGGATGCATTAGGTGGGGCTGAAGTGCCTCAGTGTTTTGCTGACTTAAAAAAACCAGAATACCGTGGAATGGTAGGCTATCTTGATCCGTCTTCAGCCTTTGTTGGATATGCTGGCGCTGTTGCGGTCAATATTGCATTTGGTGGTGATTTAGGTAATTTTGATCCAGCGATCAAATATTTTAACGATCTTGCTAAAAATTCACCTATGGTACCAAAGCAAACGTCCTATGCACGTGTAGTTTCTGGCGAAATTCCAATTTTGTTTGATTATGATTTTAATGCATATCGTGGTAAATATGAAGAAGATGGAAATTTTGAGTTTGTGCTGCCATGCGAAGGTTCAGTACGGGTCCCGTATGTAATGAGTTTAGTAAACAATGGGCCTAATCCTGAACTTGGCAAACGCGTATTGGATTTTATCTTATCTGATCAGGGTCAAGCTATCTGGACAAATGCTTATTTGCAGCCATCGCGACCAGTTGAATTGCCTGCAGATGTAGCATCTAAATTCTTACCCGCTAGTGACTATGAGCGTGCTGTAGCGGTTGATTATGCTGCTATGGAAAAAGCTCAAGCTGGTTTTGGCGAACGATATTTATCTGACGTTAAATAAAAAATCCTCCCATAGGAGGGGCCGGATTTTTCCGGCCCCATAAAAATATTATGACAAATCGAAATTTTGTACTGGCGTGCCTCACACCACTGTTTATTTTTTCATTAGCATTTCTTGCTTTTCCATTGATTAGATTATTTCTCGCATCTGGAGAAAGTGATGCTGGTTGGACAATCTATCTTGATATTCTTAGGAAGCCTAGATACTTAAATACTTTAGTTTTGACTGTAGTCGTATCACTTGCAACGACTATTGCGGCACTAGGAGTTTCTACTACTGCTGGCATGTTCCTTACACGCAACCGATTCCGTGGTCGAGGAGTGTTGTTATCCGTATTGACGCTGCCACTTGCATTTCCAGGTGTGGTGATTGGATTTCTTATTATATTACTTGGTGGACGCCAGGGACTAGTTAATCAACTTACACCAGGGCATGTTGTATTTGCCTATTCAGCAATTGGCCTTTTTTTGGGTTACCTCTACTTTTCTATTCCTCGCGTTCTGCTCACAGTAATGGCCGCAGCGGAAAAACTTGATCCTGCGCTTGAAGAAGCTGCCCGCACAATGGGTGCCTCTCCTTATCGTGTCGTAGTTGATGTTATCCTTCCAGGATTAATGCCATCTCTAATTGCTTCTGGAGCAATTGCTTTTGCTACTGCGATGGGTGCTTTTGGAACAGCTTTTACGCTAGCAACTAACATCGATGTTATCCCAATGGTGATTTACACAGAATTCACCTTGTCAGCCAACATTGCCATGGCATCTGCATTATCAATTGTTTTGGGTATTATTACTTGGATTCTGTTGCTTTTTGCACGTAGCATGTCGGGCTCAACTGTAGCAGCAGGAGGTTAAAATGTTTAAATCAAAAATCAAAATATTACAGCTAACAGTGACGCTTGCAGCTTGTGCGTTTCTTCTTGTCCCAACTATTTTGTCTATTTTGGCTGGTGTTACAGTTAACTATTTTAAAGGTATTTCGTCTGGATTAACGTTGAAATGGGTTTATAAGGTCTGGGAATTGTATGCTGACAGCATATTTCTTTCGATGTGGCTGGCTATATGTTGTCTAATTGTAACCTTAATAATTGGGTTGCCTGCCGCATATGGATTAGCACGTCATCCAGGTAGGTTATCCCGCCTTTTAGAAGAGTTTATTTCTCTACCTCTTGCTGTACCAGGTTTAGCACTCGCGCTTGCATTATTACAATTGTATGGGTCTATGAAAGGGTTTCGTTCGTCCTGGACATTTATATTAGTCGGTCATGTTCTTTACACTCTTCCTTTTATGGTTAGATCCATTCTTGCTGTCCTAGCTTCTATGGATCTCAATACTTTAGAAGAGGGTGCTGCCACTTTGGGTGCATCGCCGTGGCAACGTTTCCGTGACATTGTTATACCTAATGCTATGCCTGGAATATTGGCTGGATCGTTAACTGTAGTAACCCTTTCAATCGGTGAATTCAACTTAACATGGATGCTTCACACTCCATATCTGAAAACACTACCTGTAGGACTTGCTGACAGTTATGCTTCAATGCGTCTAGAAATAGCTTCGGCTTATACGCTTGTTTTCTTCGTACTAATTGTTCCATTACTGATGGCCATGCAATGGGCTTCAGCGCGTGCACAAAGGATCGCTAAATGACACTTCGACTTACCAATACTGCCAAGACCTATCCAGATGGTACAAAGGCACTTATGCCAACAGAATTATCTGTCGCAAAAGGTGAAATTGTCTCACTTCTTGGCCCATCTGGGTGTGGAAAGACCACATTACTTAGAATTATTGCAGGCCTTGAAAACCCTGATGAAGGTAGTGAAATTTGGTTTGATAATGACAATGTTACATCATTACCAGTGGAGCTTCGACAGGTTGGAATGGTTTTCCAATCATATGCACTTTTTCCTAATATGTCTGTACGCGCAAATATTGGTTATGGGCTGAAAATGAAAAAACTGCCAAAAGCAGAGATTGAAAGCCGTGTAACAGAAGTATTAGAACTTTGTCAGTTGCAGAAATTTTCTGGACGGGCCACCGATGCACTTTCAGGAGGGCAACGCCAACGTGTGGCTTTGGCAAGAGCAATAGCTCCACGTCCAAGGATGCTGTTGCTTGATGAACCACTATCTGCATTAGATGCTGCTTTGCGTGAAGCCCTACGTGATGAATTGGCAATCCTTTTGCGTGAGTTTAATATAACCGCAATTTTTGTTACACATGATCAAGATGAGGCAATGGCTATTGCTGATCGAGTTGCTGTAATGTCTGAAGGCCATATCGTGCAAAGTGGAACGCCGGAAGAACTTTATCGGAATCCTAATTCAGCCTTTGTGGCAGGATTTGTAGGAAATGCTATGCACCTAAATGGAAAATGTGACGGAAAAATGCTCCATTTAGAAGGAGGGGCGCTTGTATTGCCTAAAGATGGAGCTGGCCAAAATGCTTTTATACGTGCGGAAAGTGTTAAAATTGATGACAAAGGAACCTTATCAGGCCAAGTGGAAAATGTAACCTTTCTGGGAAACCATTATCGTATTGGAATAAAGGGAATTATGCCAGATACACTGATTTCAATGCATTCTGGGCAGAGTGCTCCAAAAATAGGACAGACTGTTAAAGTTGCGATTAGGCCAGAGGAAATTATGCTTCTGCCAGAGGGTGTTAATAAAAATTGACTAAAATTATCCAAATATCTGACCCTCATATCGTACCAGAGGGTGAATTGGCATATGGCCAGGTTGATACTGCGATTTATCTCAAAGCGTGTGTTGAAACAATTAACCGCTTTCTGCCAGAAATTGGACCTGTTGATATGGCTTTCGTAGCTGGTGATCTAACTGATTTTGGCACTGCAGAAGAATATAAAAGATTTTGCAATATAATGGAACCATTAGAAATTCCTTACCGTGTTATTCCTGGAAATCACGACAACGTTTCGAAAATGCGAACTAGTTTTTCTGATAAGGATTGGATGCCAAATAGTGGACCAATAAACTGGACTGCTGAGTTTCCTGATATTGCTCTAATTGGATTAGATACCAATGTTGATGGTAAATCACATGGACATTTAACTGCAAATTCATTGAACTATTTGGAAGAAAAATTGGCTGTATTTGGAACTAAACCTGTAATCGTAGCAACTCAC
This sequence comes from uncultured Planktomarina sp., assembly GCA_913047725.1. Classification (GTDB taxonomy): domain Bacteria; phylum Pseudomonadota; class Alphaproteobacteria; order Rhodobacterales; family Rhodobacteraceae; genus Planktomarina. The sequence continues at coordinate 472 of CAJWTH010000108.1, read as the reverse complement.
CACCCACCAGTAATTACAGGTATTGAAAAGATGGATATTCAAAATCTTCGTGATAGTAATAAACTAAAATCTATTTTGTCCACTTACCAAGGGGAGCTGAAACTTGTTTGTGGTCATATTCATCGCAATATTGTTGCTCAGTTCGGCAGTGTAATTTGCCAGATTGGACCAGGGACTTCTCATGCTGTTAGTATGGATTTGCGTGAAGGAGCCCCTAACTGTTTGACAAAAGAGCCTGGTGCATTTCTTTTGCATGAAATCCGCAATGGAATCATAACGCATAGCATTCCAGTTGGTCAATTTGATGGCCCATATTTATTTTATCCAGATAGGTAATAAATTTAATAATCTTCTTCAAAATTTAAAATTATGGGAATGGTTATATTAAAAATATTATTATTTATTTTAAATATGGTGCTTGGATATATAAGTTATTAATAGTAAAAATTGTTCTTGCATAATAATATCAAAG
>CAJWTH010000107.1 GCA_913047725.1 uncultured Planktomarina sp. | reverse complement strand
ATGCCAAAAGTAGTTGACGAAGTCACTAAATTCTTTGGTAAAGAACCAAACAAAGGCGTTAACCCAGATGAAGTTGTTGCTATGGGTGCAGCTATTCAGGCGGGCGTTCTACAAGGAGACGTGAAAGACGTTGTTCTGTTGGATGTTACTCCCCTCTCCCTGGGAATTGAGACTTTGGGCGGTGTATTTACCCGATTAATAGATAGAAACACCACTATACCAACAAAGAAATCTCAGGTGTTCTCAACCGCAGAAGACAGTCAAAGCGCAGTTACCATACGTTGTTTTCAAGGTGAGCGTGAAATGGCGGCAGATAATAAAATTCTAGGGCAGTTTAACCTAGAAGAAATTCCACCCGCACCGCGAGGCATGCCACAAATTGAGGTTACATTTGATATTGATGCCAACGGCATCGTATCAGTTGGAGCATCCGACAAGGGCACCGGAAAAGAACAAAAAATTACCATCCAAGCATCAGGTGGTTTGAGTGATTCGGATATTGACGCCATGGTTAAAGATGCTGAAGAAAATGCTGAATCTGATAAAGACCGCAAAGAGTTGGTCGAAAGCAGGAACCAGGCAGAAAGCCTCATTCATTCAACTGAGAAGTCAATGGAGGAGCATGGCGACAAGGTCGACCCAACTACTATTGAAGCCATTGAGCTCGCCATAGCAGCACTAAATGATGAGTTAGAAAATGATGATGCAGGCAAGATAAAGTCTGGCATCCAAAATGTCACAGAGGCTGCAATGAAACTTGGCGAGGCAATATATAAGTCAAGCCAAGAAGCAGAAGCCGCTGGCGGTGTCGATGAAGGTCCTGTCATGGATGATGATATTCTTGATGCAGACTTTGAAGACTTGGATGGCGACAAGCACGGCTAACGCCAAATAGGAACCAATTAAAACCAGCCAATTAGATAATTGGCTGGTTTTTGTTCCAAAGGGGACAGGCCAAATGTCTAAACGTGATTATTACGAAACGCTTGGAATTACCAAGGGCGCGAATGCGGACGAAATCAAGAAAGCTTATCGTACAAAGGCGAAAGAGCTACACCCAGACCGCAACACTGAGAACCCAAAAGCTGAGGACCTCTTCAAAGAAGCTAACGAAGCTTACGAAGTTTTAAAAGATAACGATAAAAAGGCTGCCTACGATCGCTATGGACATGCAGCTTTTGAGGGCGGTGGCGGTAACCCCGGAGGCTTTGGTGGGCAGGGTAACTTTTCAAATTCATTTTCAGACGTATTTGATGACCTTTTTGGCGATTTTATGGGCGGCAGTCGAGGAGGTGGTCGACAGAGAGCAAGTCGGGGTTCTGACCTTCGCTATAATATGCGCGTCACCCTGGAAGAGGCGTACAAAAGCTTACAAAAAACAATTAGTGTCCCTACTGCGGTATCTTGTGAGCCATGCGGTGGGTCTGGTGCAGCATCCGGTAGTGAACCAAGTAAATGCGGTACATGCTCTGGAATGGGTAAGGTACGTGCACAACAGGGGTTTTTCACTGTCGAACGAACCTGTCCAACTTGCTCTGGTGCAGGACAGGTAATTAAAAATCCCTGTTCCAGTTGTCGAGGCGCAGGACGCACGGAAAAAGAACGGTCACTTTCTGTTAATATTCCATCTGGTGTAGAAACTGGAACGCGCATCCGTTTGTCAAATGAGGGTGAAGCAGGCGCGCTTGGAGGCCCCAAAGGTGACCTATATATTTTTATTGAAGTGGATGATCACTCTATATTTGAGCGGGAGGGTACAAATCTATTTTGTAGGATACCCGTGTCGATGACCTCTGCCGCGATAGGCGGTGATATTGAAGTGCCAAGTATTGATGGTGGCCGAAGCCGTGTAAAAATTCCTGCTGGTAGTCAGACTGGTCGTCAAATGCGACTACGGTCCAAAGGCATGCCCGCAGTCCGCGGTGGGGCGCTTGGTGATATGTTCATTGAATTACAAGTGGAAACACCCGTAAACCTTACCATCAAACAAAAAGAACTACTTAAAGAGTTCGAAGAGCTGTCTCCCGATAATAGTCCAGAAAGTGCTGGGTTTTTTAACAAAGTTAAAAGTTTTTGGGATGGAGTAAAAGGCCGAGATTAGCAAAAATAGGCTAACGCTAATCATACAATTTAGTTTTTCTAATTATGACCTGAAGCTTTCTTACATTCCTTCGGCATAACTTTTTGGTTGAATGCCATTTAGATGAAGCGGGTTTAGATGTTGCGTCTATTTGAGTTCTATAACTCTTTTTTCAATGGCGGATTCTTGCGCTGCCATGCCCATCCGAACCGCCCAAATTCCATCTTGGATACTTACTTCTGGCAGCTTTTGATCCAAAATAGATGCCTGGAACTTTTGATGTTGGTAAAAAGTAGATCCGTTATGATCACCAGCGCTTAATAACTCTGAGGGAACAACAGTGTCTATCCTACTTGGAGCCATAGGGCTTCGTGGGCTTAAAATTAAGTGTGGCACAGGCGGTTCAGACATGTGTTTGGGCCAGAAACGAGTTGGGCCTGGTACTTTACAAGAAATTTTTCCCTTCGGCCCCACTGCATGTATTTCTTCTTGGTACTCTGACCCTTCTGCAAACATACTCAGCTCCAACATCGCACGTGCTCCATTGGCAAAATCTACAATCACATATCCACAATCCCAGATATCTGAGTATTCATTATTATATGATTCATTTAGGTGGTTCACCTCTTGTCCTGCGCTCGCCATTATTCGTATCGGATCTGACTGTAGAACAAGACGCATAAGGTCAAAGAAATGACAGCATTTTTCGACTAAAGTTCCACCAGTATTTTTGTTAAATCGGTTCCAATCGTTGATTTTGGGCAGAAATGGAAAGCGGTGCTCACAAATTGTAAGCATCTTTATTCCCCCAGTTGTCTTGTTAGCTAAGTCTATGAATGCAGCTACTGGAGGCATATAACGATACTCCATAGCCACCCACGCTAACGATTTATATTTCTTGGAAAAATCCTCTGCAGCTATCAAATCTCTAGGATCAGCATAAAGCGGTTTTTCACATAAAATTGGTAATGGGCGGGTTTGCGCTATTTCTTTCAATTGGCTCATGTGGCAGTAATTTGGGCTGACAATAACCAAACAATCTAAGGGGTTGTGGTCGAGGAGTTCTTTTAACGAGTTTACAATTTTTGTTTTTGGTAAAGTTTTCAAAGCAAATGCGCGCATTTCTGGATCTGGCTCAAAAATTACAGAGATTTCTGTATCTTCAAGCAGGGCAATATTTCGAATGTGCTCGTGCCCCATCATTCCACAACCTATCAATCCGTAATGTAGGGTCATTCAGTTTCCTTATTTAATTCTTGCTACATATCTTGCAACGCTCGGGTCATACCAACTGCGTGAAAATTCAAGCTCACCACCCGTATTGGCCCAAGCGATTCTTTCGATATAGCCCGCAGTATCGCCAGGCCTCAAACCAAATTGATCCACCCCCCAGTCTGGAACTGAAGAAAAAGTAACGTAATCTTCGGCACGAACAATCCAAAACCCAAAGCGTGATTGGTATGTGTGATACAGAGATTCTGAAATCTCATTTTTGTTTAACGTGGTAGCAATTGATCCATCAAGCCAAATCTCTTCGAGCGCTGCAGGTATGTCGTCTAAAAATCGCAATCTACGAAAACGAAACGCCTCTCTATCAGGACCAAAATAAGGTGTGTTTGGAGGCTTTTTTTGTCTTTTTATGGAGATTAGTCGGGCGGTTGGAAGCCCAGCCCCAACAAGGGATTCAAGCCTAAAAAACGAGTAAACGTTTGTGGCCTCAGACGATTTGTTAATGTAGTTACCAGAACCATGCTTTCGCGTAATGAGACCTCGAACCTGTAGGTCATACAAAGCTTTGCGCAACGTCCCTACAGCCACACCAAATTCCACAGCCATAGTCCGCTCGTTTGCCAATCTGTCTCCAACTAAAATCTGACCTGCATTAATGCGTCTAGCAATGACTTCACTAATTTTGATATAGGCCGGCAAAGAACCTGAGTTATTATTCTGCGTCACAGCCCACCTTAAATTGATACACCATTGATTTACCTTTTGATGCAGGTTTTAATGATCAAATGCAAACAAATATTTCCGCATTAAAATGACACTAGTTCCAATTACTTCTCCAGACTTAGATGCTACCGAAGTGTCGTGGTTTTCTGCGTTATGCTCTGATGATTATAAACATCTTGGGGTTCCAGATGGTGAACTTAGATCATCTTGGTCACATTGCAGCGAAATTGTTAAATCAGCTGAAACTAACGGCTTCCGTAATATTCTTTGCCCCTCGTCTTATCAGGTTGGTCAAGACACTTTATCTTTCGTGGCAGGCTGCGCGCCAATTACCAAAGATATTAACCTTCTAGCCGCCATCCGGTGTGGAGAAATGCAACCAATCATGCTTGCACGCACCGTTGCAACTCTGGATCATATGCTTAGCGGACGGCTCACCCTTAACATCATTTCATCAGACTTTCCTGGTCAAAAAGAGCCAAGCTCATATCGCTACAAGAGATCAAATGAAGTGGTTCAGATACTGAAACAAGCTTGGACCCAAGATAAGATTAACTTTGAGGGAGATATTTACAACTTTAATGACGTAAGCACAGAGCCAGCCCAAACTTATCAGCAAAAAGGCGGTCCACTCTTGTATTTTGGTGGCTACTCACCAGATGCCATCGAGCTCTGTGCCGAACATTGCGATGTTTACCTTATGTGGCCAGAAACAAAAGAGGATCTCGCCAATAGAATGATGGTAGTGAACGATAGAGCAAGAGCACATAATAGAACTTTAGATTATGGACTGAGGGTTCATATGGTGGTTCGGGACACCGAAACTGAGGCCCGAGAGTTTGCACAGGAATTAGTATCTAGGCTAGATGATGATACTGGAAACTTAATACGCGAACGCGCCCTTGATAGTAGTTCACTTGGAGTATCTCGGCAGTCTAGAAACCGAGATCTGGCCGATATGGATGGGTTTATAGAACCGCACCTGTGGACTGGTGTTGGGCGCGCACGATCTGGATGTGGAGCAGCACTGGTAGGATCCGCTGACCAGGTGCTTACAGAAATTGAGACGTATCAGAAAATGGGAATGCGATCTTTTATCTTTTCAGGGTACCCACACCTTGAAGAATGTGACTACGTGGGTAAATTAGTTTTATCCGAATTAAAAACTTGCTCGCTTCCCCATGAATATGGTCGCGTGCCACCAGGTGTCCCCGAAACGCCCTTAGGAAACGGATCTCGTAAATAATGGAACGCATATCACTCAATAAAAACCTATCAATTAGTCGCATTATATATGGCATGTGGCGTCTGGGAGACGACCCAAACACACAGCCTGGGCATGTTCAGTCAAAGATTGAGGCTTGTATAGAGCAGGGAATTACCACAATAGATCAGGCTGATATATATGGTGGCTATCTTGCAGAAGAACTTTTTGGAGCTGCGCTAAGCTCATCTCCAAAACTGAGAGATCAAATTGAAATAATAACTAAATGCGATATTTTGGTGGGGGCGGGTCGATATGCTCACGTTAAAGTAAAACATTACGACACTTCCGCTGCACATATTAAGGCTTCAGTTGATCACTCATTGCAGTTAATGAATATAGATCACATCGATCTTTTATTAATCCACCGACCAGATCCATTGATGGACCATAACGAAACAGGCATGGCATTAGACGATGTTGTGGCTTCTGGAAAAGTTTTAAGTGTTGGGGTGTCTAACTTCAAGCCACACGACTGGACGTTACTGCAATCTGCAATGAAGAGTTCATTGGTCACCAATCAGATCGAAGTCAGTGTAACCGAAAACTCCGCCCTGACTAACGGCGACTTAGCATTTTTACAGGAACGAGGCAAAGTCCCGATGGCGTGGTCACCTTTAGCAGGTGGAACGCTTTTCTCAGAAAAAAACTCAGAACTATTAAAAATTCTTACAGAAGTAGGAGAAGGCGATGCTGCTGCTGCTGCCGTCGCATGGCTAATGTTCCACCCAGCAAATATTGCTCCAGTTATGGGTACCAACTCACTTGACCGAATTAAAAACTTATCGCGATGTTTAAAATTAGAAATGAACCGTGAAATATGGTTCGACATCTACGCTACCGCTAACGGACACGAGGTACCTTAAAAATGAATCAAAACCACACTAAGAAAGGTTTTAAGTT
>CAJWTH010000106.1 GCA_913047725.1 uncultured Planktomarina sp. | reverse complement strand
CTGACGCTTTACGGGTGGCTACTTTAGGAAGTTTTTCGGACGCTTCTTTTTTTATTAACCGGATTGCCGTACCTAATTTTTTTGTAGTCTCACCGGAGAATGCTTGATTGAACTGGCTCTGACGGGAGCGTGACAAATTCTTAAATCGAGCCTCCCAATCTAATCTCTCTACTGTTCCACGCGCGCCTATAGCTTTCCAGTCAGCTCGCACATCAGCCGGTATTTCAAAAGCACCGTGGTTCCAGCCGTAAGTAGCTTTGGCATCAGCTAATTGTTCAGCATCGGTTAATGCACCATGGCCTTTGGAAGTATCCTGTGCTGCGTGGCCCAACGCAATGTGAGTCTTGCAAGCAATCATTGAAGGTCGTTCAGTTTGGCGTGCGATATTTAGGGCTGTGTCAATTGCTTTTGGATCATGGCCATCTATGGCCTGCACGTGCCATCCAGATGCTCTGAAACGCTGTATTTGATCTGTTTTGTCCGACAAATCAACTGGGCCATCTATTGTGATATTGTTATCATCCCACAAGACAATTAAATTACTCAGGTTTTGGCGCCCAGCCAAGCCAATAGCTTCTTGGCTAATACCCTCCATTAAGCAGCCATCACCTGCGATGACATATGTCTTGTGATTTTGAATACTTTTACCGTAGGTAGCGCGCAGAATTTCTTCTGCAATCGCAAAGCCAACTGAATTGGCAAGGCCCTGGCCAAGAGGCCCAGTGGTAGTTTCAATACCGCTGGCGTGGCCATATTCTGGGTGACCTGCAGTTTTGGCACCCCATTGGCGAAAGTTCTTAATTTCCTCAAGAGTCATGTCTGCGTAACCGGTTAAATGCAAAAGTGAATACAGCAACATTGAGCCGTGACCTGCCGATAATATAAACCGATCCCGATCTGGCCAGTTTGGTTCAAGGGAATCAAACTTTAGATGTTTTTCGAATAATACAGTGGCTACATCAGCCATCCCCATTGCCATTCCAGAATGTCCAGAATTAGCCGCAGCTACCGCATCAAGAGTAAGCGCCCGAATGGCGGTGGCTTTCTTCCAATGGGCAGGGTTTCTTGAAGCAAGTGCTTTGAGATCCACGACTAAACCTTCCTGTTTTGGCTAATATGTTAGCTTCCTATCAACAAAAGATAAAATATCAAGTAAGCCAATTTGAACAAAAAAATATCAATACCTCTCGGTCTTGGACCTTTTGCTAGTCTTGCAATACATTATTCTTAATAATTCTGATTCGAGACATGCCTTTGTAAATTAAGTAGTTGTGTAAAGGATTAATCATGGACGATATTTTGGGGCTCGAAAAGAGGTTAAAAGCTGCTCTTGATAGAATTGCTGCAGTCGTGGGTACAATGCCGGACCCTGAGAAAAAAAACAATAATCTTGCTGGTTTAGTGGGTGAGTTGGAGGTTTCTCTATCAAGGCTCACGCAGTCAAACACCGAACTCCGAGAAATGAATCAAAAACTTCGTGATGCTAACTCACTGGGTGTCGGAGATCCGGAACTAATCAATAATGCTCTTAAAATAGAAATTGATAATATTCGTCTTGAACGGGCGGCTGAAAAATCTCAAATAAATATTATTCTGGCTGCTATCACGGATGCGGATGAGGAAAAGAAACATGCCTGACATAAATTTAAGTATAGGTGGTCGTTCCTTTGCCGTGGCTTGCCCGGAAGGTGAAGAAGCTTCATTAGAAGCCGCTGCGCAAATATTGAGTGCTGATGCCAGAACCTTAGTTGAGCAATCTAAGAACCTTTCTGAGTCCCAAATGCTTTTGATCTCAGGCTTGATGTCGGCAGATAGAGCCATTTCCATTCAAGAGGATCTAAAAAAAGCTGAAGTTGAAGTTAATAACTTAAAATTAAAAATTGAAAAAGGATCTCTGGACGAGAGTGCTTATGACGAAGAACTAGGCACATCAAATTTAACAACTGAATTATATGAGCGTTTAAGCAAGCTTTCTGTAGAGGCAGAAAATTTAGCTGATAGTCTAGAAAAAAAGTGATTGGCCCTAAGCTTTTAAATTTTTAAAAAACTGTTTAGCCTTTGTTTGCTTTTCTGATTTCGTCGGCAGCTTCCTTATTATAAATAATACTGTTCTCCTCCAGTAGTCCGTCAAATTCTCCAGACATTGCCATATCGCGAATTATGTCACATCCACCAATAAACTCACCTTTTATGTAAAGTTGGGGAATTGTTGGCCAATCTGAATAATCTTTAATACCTTGCCGCACACCGTCATCCTCCAATACATTGATGTCCTTATAGTCAACGCCCATATAGTTCAGTATCCCAGCTATTTGGCTTGAAAATCCACATTGTGGCGTCGCCGCATTGCCTTTCATAAATAGAACGACATCATTGGATGAAACAGTTTCGCGAATTTTATCTTCAGCCGTCATTTTTTTTACCCTCTAAATAATTACGTGCAATTTTTTGTGTTTTGTATCTAAATCCTTGGGACCCTAAAAATACGCACTTGTCCACCTATGGTGCCCTATAAAATTAATTTGCGCAAATGGCGTAACCCTCAATAAGTAGTAAGCCACCAAGCTTCTTATTTGAGGCTCGCTTTATAAGGTTCTTAAATTAAATCTAGCAGTATTAAAATTATACTTTGATCATCTATGCAGCTTCTGTTGGTATTTTTGTTGTTAATGCCAAGGCGTGTAATTCCCCATTTGTGCCGTCCATTTTACCTTTTAGTGCAGAGTAGACAGCACGATGTTGCTGAACCCTATTTTTGCCAATGAAACTTGAATCTGTTATCTCTGCGGCATAGTGATTACCATCTCCAGCAAGATCTGTAATTGTAATTATTGCGTGAGGAAATGTACTGCGGATTAATTCCTCAATGTCGTTTGCAGCCATAGCCATTTATTTTCTCCTACTTCATTATGCTTGGATTTATCCCCTGAGCTTGGTAAATTCAAGTAATGGCTGCCTCGAAACTATTGCGGTAAATTTTGCTCAAGCCTTTTAGGTCGGACATAGAGTTTCCAAAGCAAACATGCTCACCTCCAAAGGTTCCAACACATTCGGCGGGTATGGCTGCCGTTCCAGCCGCTGCTAATATTGCTTCTGCTTGATCAAAGTCACAGGCAATTAAATAACGTGCCTGATCCTCTCCAAACAGTATGGCGGTATCTTCTATTTTTAGTGATACACCTATTCCTGCAGCCTCACACATCTTAAATGCCGCTAATGCAAGCCCACCATCTGATAAATCGGTACATGCTCTTATCCATGAAGAATTTTGGCGAATAAAATCACCATTTGTTTTTTCTGCCACTAAATCTACAAATGGCGGGCTTCCTTCTTGTAGGTTAAAAACTTCAGCCAGAATGGCTGATTGGCCTAAATGGCCTGAAGTTTTACCAATTAGAAGGGCTACGTTGTCCTGGCACGGAACGTCAGTTATTGCGTCTTCTGTCTGGGTAATTAACCCAACGGCACCTATTGTTGGAGTGGGTAGTATCGCAACTCCGTCGGTCTCATTGTAAAGGGAGACGTTGCCAGATACGACCGGCATATTTAATTCTCGAACAGCTTCAGAAATACCTTTTATAGCACCAACCAGCTGACCCATAACTTCTGGTTTTTCAGGGTTCCCAAAATTCAGATTATCCGTGATCGCAAGGGGTAATGCGCCAACTGAGACTAGATTGCGGTAAGCCTCCGCTACGGCTTGCTTTCCGCCTTCGTAAGGGTTTGCTGCCACATAGCGAGGTGTTACATCTGACGTAAATGCTAAAGCCTTATTAGTGCCATGCACTCTGACAATCCCTGAGCCTAAGCCGGGTGTCTTAATAGTATCAGCCATTACTTGACTATCATATTGTTCGTAAACCCACTGTTTTGATGCATAATTGGGACTAGTAATTAATTTTTTAAGGCCATCAATTGGATCAATTTGTGGAACGTCACTTAAATCTCCGTTATTAACTGTTTCCACCCATGGTCTGTCATACTCAGGTGCAGTCCCAGATAGGGCTTTCAGTGGGAGGTCAGCTTTAAGCTCCCCGTCCATAAAAATAATAAACCGATCTTCAGAGATGGTTTTGCCCACTATCGAAAAGTCGAGATCCCACTTTTCGAAAACAGCTTTGGCCACTTTCTCAAGTTTTGGGTTTAATACCATCAGCATACGTTCTTGAGATTCTGATAACATCATTTCATAAGCTGTCATGTTAGGCTCTCTGGTAGGAACTTTTTCTAAGTCAAGTTGTATCCCTAGGTTCCCTTTGTCTCCCATTTCCACCGCTGAACAAGTCAAGCCAGCTGCACCCATGTCTTGTATTGAAATGACAGCACCAGTTGCCATAAGTTCTAAAGTTGCTTCCATCAGTCTTTTTTCTGTAAACGGATCGCCTACCTGAACAGTTGGGCGTTTTTTTTCTATGGTCTCATCAAATTCTGCACTGGCCATAGTAGCCCCACCCACACCATCACGACCAGTTTTAGCGCCCAAATAGACAACGGGCATTCCGACCCCCGAAGCTGCAGAATAAAATATCTTGTCAGTTTCCGTTAGACCTGCGGCAAAGGCATTTACTAAGCAATTACCATCATAAGCTGTATCAAATCGAACTTCACCGCCGACAGTCGGCACGCCAAAGCAATTACCGTAGCCGCCTATGCCGGCCACAACTCCCGAGACTAAAGTTTTTGTCTTTGGATGATCTGGCGCGCCGAATGATAGTGAGTTCATGGCAGCAATTGGACGGGCGCCCATCGTAAACACATCACGTAAAATCCCACCCATACCAGTTGCTGCGCCTTGATAGGGTTCAATATAACTTGGATGATTGTGGCTTTCCATTTTAAAAACAACTGCTTGGTTATCGCCAATATCAACGACACCCGCGTTCTCGCCAGGTCCACAAATAACCTGTGGACCTGTTGTCGGTAGTGTTCTTAGCCATTTTTTTGATGATTTATATGAACAATGCTCGTTCCACATTGCGGAAAATATTCCCAGTTCAGTGAAGGAAGGTGATCGTCCAATTAGTTCAAGTATCCGTTTATACTCCTCCTGGCTAAGTCCATGAGCTTCAATAACTTCAGGCGTAATCAATGGGTCCGTCAACCTATATTCCTTTTGGCCACAATCGTTTATTGATACGGAAAATTAAAACTAAGGGAAAGGTTTCTATAGAAATTAATCTTGGTAAAAAAATATTTATTTACAAAATATTCTGTAAATATGGCCTGCATGATGACTTCTGGTGGTTGTGGTTTAAGAGGTACTTCTGGCAAAAATAAAACTTTTAAATTATATATTAACGGCCAAATAATATTTAATTGGCCAGTATATTTAAATAATTTTGATGGGAAAGATTTGGTTTATTAAGACTGACCTCGATCGGAGCGCCTTCGGGCAATGATTTCGTCTTGTACAAAGTCTCTGAAAGCGGCAATTCGTCTGGAATGGCGCAGCTCTTCGGGATAGGCCAAAAACACTGGCACTTCGGCGGGTTCTATTTCTGGAAGTACACGGATTAAGTCTGGGAAGTCATGCGTTACATAATCTGGCAACACACCAATTCCTAAATTATTAATTACACCCTGAAGCACTCCAAAGTAATTATTAACTTTAAGTGTCGACTTTGGTTGATATGTTAAGAGTTTCTGAACCAAGGAGGCACTGACGGCGACTTGGGGGGCATTAGGGTTTTGGCAGATAATGCGATGTGAAGATAAATCGTTTAGTGATTCAGGGAAACCCCGTTCGTCAAGATAATGTTCTGACGCGTAAAGCCTCATTTGTACTGTCATTAGCCTCTTACGGATCAAATCTGCTTGGCTTGGCTCTTTCATACGAATGGCAACATCAGCCTCACGCATGGGGAGATCTAATACTCGTTCTTCCAGCATCAAATCAACGTTCAGATCAGGATATTTTTCATAAAGGTGCGGCAGCCGGGGAGCGAGCCACAAAGAGCCAAAACCCGTGGTAGTGGTGACGCGTAATTCTCCATAAACTTCATCTTCACTATCTCGAATTCTTGCTGATGCTGCGTCGAGCCGCTTCCTCATGGCATGGGTTGCTTCGAATAATAATTCGCCTTGTTCTGTAAGAATTAGACCGCGCGCATGTCTGTGAAATAGGGTTGCGTCGAGAGATTCTTCTAAGGCCCTCACTTGTCTAGAAACAGCAGATTGCGATAAATGCAATACTTCTCCGGCATGGGTTAGTGATCCGGCATCTGCAACAGCGT
>CAJWTH010000105.1 GCA_913047725.1 uncultured Planktomarina sp. | reverse complement strand
CGAGAAACCGGCAGTGAAGGTATTGAAATGGTTATGTGGTTAATCATGCGCGGCGCGTTGGATGAGGATGTCACAGAAGTTTATCGCCATTATCATGTACCCGCTTCAAATACGGCCGTTGGCCACATTATTCTTGAAAATAAAACCTGAGGAAAAATTCATGCGAATTTGCGTTGCTGGCGCCTATGGTGCCTTTGGCCTTAAACACCTAGATGCTTTGGACAATATCGAGGGAGTTCAAGTTACCTCACTAATGGGACCAACCAAAAGTAAAATTGACGCATTAGCCGCCAGCCGCAACGTTGCTCATGCAGGTACAACACTAGAGGAATGTATTGCACGCGATGACGTGGATGCTGTGATCCTATCTACACCGACCCAAATGCATGCTGATCAGGCAATTGCCTGTATGGATGCAGGAAAACACGTATTAATTGAAATTCCAATGGCTGATAGCCTTGAAGACAGCCAGCGAGTTTTAGACAAACAGAAGGAAACTGGATTGACTTGCATGGCAGGCCATGTACGCCGCTTTAATCCGCCCCACCAGTGGATTAAAAATAAAATCGATGCCGGTGAACTAAAAATTCAGCAGATGGATGCTCAAACTTATTTCTTTCGCCGCTCGAATACCAACGCAAAAGGTGAGCCAAGATCTTGGACGGATCACCTCTTGTGGCACCATGCCTGTCACACCATTGATCTGTTTCAATATCAAACCGGTGGTAAGGCTGTTCAAGCTTTTGGATTACAAGGACCACCACATCCCGACCTTGGCATATCCATGGACATGTCTATTGGAATGAAATCAGAAAGTGGCGCCATATGCACCCTATCGCTTAGCTTCAACAATGAGGGACCTCTTGGAACTTTTTTTCGCTATATCTGTGATAACGGTACCTACATTGTCCGTTATGACGACCTATATGACGGGAATAACAACCAGATAGATCTTAAGGGAACAACTGTATCAAATAATGGCATCGAACTAATCGATCGCGAATTTATTTCAGCTGTCAGGGAAGGCCGTGTACCCAATGCATGCGTAACCAGTGCAATTTCTGCTATGGAGACGCTTGACCAAATAGAACGCTCAATGGCTTGAACTTTTTTATAAGCATGCAAGGCTATCCGAGATAATGCCTGACATTGGCAGATTGTCTGTATTTCGAAACAACAAACCTTCCTCAAATTTTTTATCTGGCAACTCTAGATAAGGACAAGCCCACGGCTGCAGTGCCGCTCGGGTCACAGTGGCCAAGCCTTGTGAAAAATCAGTACGCCAGCATAAGGCGCTATCAAGTTTATCTGTCAGTTTATATGAAACAGGGTCCGCAGCCAATTGACCTGTAGATAGAAGTAAAATGTTAGGGTCACTTGTTTCAAGCTTAACTTTTCCGAGAGACCGAGAGTATACATCCCCAGCCATAAATCCTACGCCACGCAGAAAAGCTGGCTCGGCAAGGCGAAGCGTGGTTAAAATTTTCTGCTCATTAGCCTTAGCCGCATCATTCCAATGCCACTTCGCTAATCCAGATAGACTGGCTACCTGCCCAGAAATCCGTATTGTTGCTGTCAGCCAGTCAAACTGACCACCATGTCCGGGATTTAGGTGTAAGGGAACAGGATCAGCTGCTGTAAGGCCTGGAATTTCCATCATTGGAGCTACGCGCATTAGAATCCAAGCTGAGGAAAACCCATGACGAGTAAGCATGTGACCGAGTGAAACATTGAGCGGGAAATACCCGTCAATAAAATCTTCAAATATAGTAGCCTTAATTGGAACCATTTCCACTAGACAGAAGCATCCCACGGGCAAGCAGCACGTCGTTCTAAATCAGCCTGATGGCTAGCACCAGACCAGTTTTCAGTTGGCGCCACGGCATCATTAGACAAGGGGCCTATTATGGTTTGTATCTTTTCCCCATCCTGCATAGGCAATGCATTCCGATTACCTGCTCCCATCGCATCAATTGCTTGACGTAAAATCCGGCGATAACGAATGATCGCCTTATCCGATCGACCAAGATGTTCGCGCGTTCGATTTTGGATCCTACCCATACCCTCGACTGCCCACTGGTCATGTACATTTATGTCCATACCCATTCCAGTATAGGTCTCATCTGCCTGTTCCTGCGGATCGTAGCCATAAGAATTTTCTCTGTTTTTTAGGGGTGCATAGGTTGGCAGTTCATGTTCTTTTAAACGCTGCGCGCGCATCAGCTCTTTGTTCACAGGTTCTTTAAAGCTCGTGAAGAGTGTAAACCAGTAACAGTTTTCATCATCTATCGGGACGTGCCATTGAGTAATAGTCATCTCGCGAGACATTGGAATACAGATCGCTTCAGGAAATATCTGATTTGTGATGCGTACATGGGTCTGTCCATTATCCATATGGCGAAGAGCGGTAATCTTCAGCCCGTAGTCTGTTTCCTCAACGTTTATATCAGGCCGTGGGTATTCTCGCAGTACCTGGGTCATTGGTATGCTAGTTTGCGCCACTTTATCTCGGAACTGTTTGCCGTAATTGCTACCCTGGTCATCGTCCTTTAGAAATCGGTGCAAGAATGAAGCATGCGCGGGATCAATGCCAATTTCCAAGGCCTGCAGCCAGTTACATTCCCAGAGACCTTTAAAAGCAAATACATGGGTGTCATCAGCGCGGAAACAATCAAAATTTGGAAACTCTGGAGCCTCTCCATCACCTAGATAGGCAAATGCTATGCCCTTCTTAACCATTACAGGATAGGTTGGACCTGTAACTTCAATTTTAATTTCTGTTGCATCAGGATAGAAGACTGGTGGTTCGCCTATTTCAGATATGCGTGTCATTAATCGCAAATCCCCTGCATCATCTAGCATCAGGGCGAGGCGCTCACCCAAAAGATTAACCGGTATGGGAAATTGTGACTCAAGTTCTTCGACCAAAGCCGCAGGATGCCAATAACACCGCAGGACAGTGCCAGCCTCAGTCTTTGGTCCAATACGAGTGATAGTATCATTGAGTTGTTGACTGATCATGTTGTATCTCCATCTTTCAGAAAGGCCCATATCCCACCATCACGTTCCTCGACTGGGGTCATTGGCACCTTAATAGCCTTATACATAGGCGAGCCCTCAGGTTCGGCAGGTTGTTCTACGCATTGTCCGGTACGGTCAAAATGCCACCCATGGAAAGGGCAGCGCAGTCCATTGTTCTCCAGCCTCCCGTAACACAAGTCGGCACCCCGATGTGGGCAGTTTCGTCCAATCAAACCAAGCTCACCTTCTTCATCCCGAAACAGCACCAATCGTTGGCCATTGAGTACAATGGGGATCAAGGGTCTCACAATTTCTAAGGCCTCACGATCCAATATGCGTACCCAACCAGTAGGGGCGTCTATAAATTCCTCTGCAGGAATGGAAGTTTGCTGGGTCAATAGATACCTCACAACTGCGCGTTATTTGACTAAATCATAAATTGGGGCCCAGTGAAAAACTCCAAACGGATCGTTTAAGTAGTTAAGCAAAAGTAAAGCTGTAAGGGAAGTAGCATTACCTTAATCACTAAACTGAATTTATCTTGAGCCAACAATACATAAACTCTTGATAAGTTTCAAAAGGCGTTTGGTGGTAATCAATCATACTCCCAAGGACCTGAAAATCGTCGCCCAGCTCTGCTTGCAGGCTTTGTTCATTATATTTTATAGTTTTTAATCCACTGCAGCTATCAGGACCATTTGGACCAAAAGTTGCTATAATTGCTACACCATCTTTTTTGAGGCTTCGCTTTAAATTTTGTATGTATTTTTTGCGTTGATTTATTTCAGTTAAGAAATGGAAAACAGCCCTATCATGCCATACATCGTATAAGTTTTCCTGGATAGTGATCGATGAAATATCACCAAATATTTTTGATACCGAAATTTTTAACTTTTCGAGCCTTTGCAGTGTTTGATTAATTGCCTCCTCAGAAATATCTAGCAAGGTTAAATTCTGGTATCCCAACGCATGAAGGTCATCGACCAACGTAGATCTTCCAGATCCAATATCAATTATCGAATTTTCTTTTTTTGGACAATTTTCTTGGATTAGTTTAAGCGACACGTCTAGTCGATCCACATACCAGCTTACGGCATCATTTTTTTTTGATTTATAAATATCATCCCAAAATTCATTATTATTCATAGTAACTATCTCAATCTGCTGTAATGGATTGATTTGTTATCCAACTAAATAATCCATCATGGTTCTTATGAACAGCTTTTTTAAAGGCTTCTAGATCAGCCGTAGTTCTGAAATGGATTTAAGGTTCCAATTGATAGGCCAGACGTGCCAATCGTCATAGGAAAGAGGCCAAGTCTAAGACTACAGCCACATTGCTCAAAGATGTGAACTGCCATATGTTAAAGAGGAAATTTTTCCAACATATAAAAATAGGACGGGCAATGACCCCTGAATTCATGCTTATTACCTTTGTACTTTTTTTTGCGGGAGCGATTGCTGTGCCAATCGCTTCTCGTTTGGGGTTGGGCTCCGTCCTCGGCTACCTGATTGCAGGAATCATTATCAGCCCATTGTTTAAAGTGATGGGCGTGGATGTTTTAGCACTTCAGCATTTTGCAGAGTTTGGCGTTGTGATGATGTTGTTCCTAATTGGGTTGGAGATGAACCCCCGCGAGCTGTGGGCAATGCGAGGCAAAATATTCATCATGGGAGGGCTGCAAATTAGTCTTACCACCATGGTGGTGATGGCCATCGCCTTGAGTTTTGGACAAATTTGGTCCGTTTCGTTGGCCATTGGTCTTGTCTTTTCCCTATCCTCAACAGCCATTGTTAACCAAACACTCAAGGAAAAAGGGTTATCCAGATCGGATGGGGGACGCTCCAGCTTTGCCATACTGCTGGCCCAAGACATTGCAGTGATCCCAATGTTAGCTTTGCTTCCACTATTGGCAGTGCCTGAATTGATCGAGATCCGGCTAGTCGAAATATTGGTAAATACTGACGTACATCATGAAAACGATCATGGTGTCTCACTGAGCTTATCACTGGTCGAGGGACTAAACGGTTGGCAAACCGCAGTCGTAACAGTGTTGGCTGTCGGCGGTGTCATCGTTTTGGGCCGATATGCCGTTACACCATTGTTTCGTTTCGTGGCACGAGCGCACTTACGTGAGCTGTTTGTCAGCACCGCTCTGATGGTTGTTGTGGGCATTGCGCTGTTAATGACCATGGTTGGGCTGTCGCCAGCTTTGGGAACATTTTTGGCAGGCGTAGTTCTGGCCAGCAGCGAATATAGGCACGAGTTAGAAAGCGACATTGATCCATATCGCGGACTTCTGCTTGGAGTCTTTTTCATTACTGTGGGAGCAGGCATCAACTTTAGTTTGTTATTTGGCAGCTTCGTCTCAGTCATTGGGATTACCATCGGATTGATCACACTGAAGGCGGCGGTCCTATTACTTCTGGCTGTTTTATACAAACTTCAGGGGGCAGATCGTTGGCTGTTCAGCCTTGGGCTCGCACAAGCTGGTGAGTTTGGTTTTGTCCTTTTGTCATTTACAGTGGCCAACGCCGTCCTTCCCAAAGATCTAGCAGATATCCTACTGTTAGCTGTTGCCTTGTCGATGCTGCTGACGCCCGCAATTTTTATTCTTTATGAGCGGGCCATTGCACCACACTTTACGAAGGTACAGACCCAAAAACCTGATGTGATTGACAGTAACGCCCAAATTATTATCGCTGGTCATGGACGTTTTGGAGGTATTGTGAACCGAGCGTTGGGCGCAGCTGGCTATGAAACCACAGTAGTTGATTACAGTAGTGAGCAATTAGAAATACTGCGAAAATTTGGAATGCGGGTTTACTTTGGCGATGCCTCACGGCCTGACTTGCTTGAGGCAGCGGGCATTAGAGAGGCGAAGATTCTGATTGTGGCTATTGATGGCAAAGACACCATAACAGAACTGGTAAGCCATGTCACAAATGCCTATCCAAACGTCCACGTCATCGCACGGGCCGTTGATCGCAATCACGTGTATGATCTGTATGCAGTTGGCTGTCGTGATATTATCCGTGAAACATATGACGGCTCGATCCGTATGGCACGCTCGGCTCTTGAGGCACTGGGCGCCACGCACAGTGCGGCACAGCAAATGATGAACGAATTCGAGGAGGTAGACCGCGAAATGATGGTTGAGACAGCCAGCTTGCATGACATCAATGTACCAGTTGCGGAGAACGAGGCCTTCATAGCCAAGGTCAACGAAATACGTGACACTTGGGAACCCCAGCTAAAGGGTAGGATGCAGGCCGCTCACTCGAAAAAGGTATGACCCAAACCTTGAATGATTTTCCCACCTAATGATCTAAATTCGTATAACAAGCTTTGCTCAGAGCTAGTGCGCGTCGCGCTTTATCTGTAGTTGCTATAATGCCTATTATGCAAAAAGCCGCCTCAGAAGAGACGGCCTTTGCGATATAATTGGTTGCGGGAGTAGGATTTGAACCTACGACCTTCAGG
>CAJWTH010000104.1 GCA_913047725.1 uncultured Planktomarina sp. | reverse complement strand
CAGAAATTTCTTATTTTGAAATTAAATCAACCAAGGTAAAAGCTTTTAAGCAGGCATTGGGGCCTGATATGACTGCTGAAGATGACGTTGTGGTGACGCAACTGGATGGCCCTCCGGTTGATGTTGGTTTTGAGCGTTCAAAATCAAGGAAACCTTGGGTAGATAAAAAAATAGAAGTAAATATTCCGTCAAGCGCTCCAGTAGATTGGAACGATGATACGAAACCTAAACAGAGAAAACCCAAAGCCAATGGCCACAACGCAAGTCAGGCTAAGGAAAGGCCAAAGAATAAAAGTGGATCAGTAGCGAAAAGCAGGCCGGAAGGTGTTGTGGAAAGTTTTAAAAGAAAGCCAAAGCCAAAATCAAAATCTAGAAAGACTTCAAAGTACCCTAAAGCTGTTGTTGGGGACAGATCAGCAGTAGAAAAAAATTCAATAAAATTAGGAAAACCGAAGCCAAAAAGATCAAAACAAGGTGGGACTGTAGGAAAGCATAAGTTTGACCCAGGTAAACCCAAGCGGAGGCCAGCTTGATTTTGACTAAGAATAATCATTTTTAAAAAAATGCTGTTCAGGGGATTCACATTACGAATCATCTCTGCTATCAAATTTGTAACAAAGAAATCAGAGTTAAACTGAGCAGTAATTAAGTGTGGGGCTACAAAGTTGCCGTGGAGATTTCAGGATCGCACAGAGAAGTAGACTAACGGCCCCACACCACTCACAAATAGTAAAATTTATCAGTTTAAAGTGAAAGCGGATAGCCGCCTCTTTAATTCTTACATAATTGAAATTTCAATTAAGGAACGGCGTTAAATTTATTGAGTTGCTGTTTCGTTAAAAATATTGGCTGGAGCTTGACAATGAACCCACTGGCTGGCATCCGCGTCAGATTGGTGTTGGTGGCCTTCGCAAGAAGATGCCTGTCAGGGTTCTCCCAAAGGACAACGCCCTTCAATCGGTCCACTTTGGGCTCTTTAAAACCGTGAAGGAGATCAGCAGGTGACAAAACGTACCGCTGCCAAACATAAAATTGACCGCCGGATGGGCGAAAATATTTGGGGCCGCCCCAAGTCTCCAGTAAATCGCCGTGAATATGGCCCCGGCCAGCATGGTCAAAGGAGAAAAGGCAAACTATCCGATTTTGGAACTCAGCTTCGGGCAAAGCAGAAGCTGAAGGGTTATTATGGTGACCTAACTGAGAAACAGTTTCGACGCATTTATGCTGAAGCTGAGCGCGTAAAAGGTGACACTGGTGAAAACTTAGTTGGTTTGCTAGAGCGGCGATTAGATGCAGTGGTGTATCGTGCAAAATTTGTTGCAACAATATTTGCGGCGCGTCAATTTGTAAATCATGGCCATGTTCGAGTGAACGGTAAAAAAGTTAATATTGCTTCTTACTCAGTGTCGGAAGGTGACGTGATTGAAGTGCGAGATAAGTCTAAACAAATGGCGGTTTTGCTCGAAGCAACGCAACTTCCAGAACGAGACGTTCCTGATTACATGGAAGCAGATCATTCTAAAATGACAGCAACATTTGTTCGCACTCCAGGTTTAGGTGACGTACCTTATCCAGTTGTTATGGAACCAAACCTAGTTGTTGAATTTTATGCAAAGAATTAACTTTCTCTAATCTATTTGACGGGCCGCGACGGGAAACTGCCGCGGCCTTTTCTTTTAGATATTTGGCGTTAGAACCAATAAGAGAAAGGGATATAGAATGAAAAAGCCAAAACCTCGGCCGGGTATAATGGATATTGAGCTCTATATTGGTGGAAAGTCCACTGTTGAGGGAATGCCGAACATTCTTAAACTGTCATCAAACGAAAACCCAAGTGGGCCACCTTTGGCAGCTAAACAGGCACTTATTTCGGCGGGTCTATCACTCCATCGCTATCCGCCTTCAGACCATTTGGATCTGCGTAGTGCCATAGCAAAAATACATGGGTTAGATGTTTCTAAAATTATATGTGGTTGCGGCTCCGATGAATTAATTAGCTTGCTCTGCCGTGCTTACGCAGGACCTGGAGTAGAAGTTATCCACACTTCCCATGGTTTTTTAATGTATCGAATTTGTGCAATGGCGGCTGGTGCTACGGTGGTGTCAGTACTGGAAAAAGACCGCCACGTGGATGTAGATGCAATTTTAAATGCAATTAACTCAAATACAGGCGTTATTTTTATTGCAAACCCCGGAAACCCTACTGGAACTAAAATTTTAGATGTTGAGATTGAGCGATTAATAAAAGGAACGCCAAAAGATGTTTTGGTTGTACTGGATGGGGCTTATGCTGATTACGTGAATGGTTGGGACGGTGGAGCAAAGTTTGTCGAAAGCCAGGCTAATGTGGTTATGTTAAGAACTATGTCAAAAATGTATGGTTTGGGTGGCTTGCGTGTGGGTTGGGGCTACGCTCCACAACATATTATTGACGTCTTGGACCGTGTACGTGCACCATTCAATCTATCTGTTCCAGCTTTGCTTGCAGGTGAGGCTGCAGTTAAGGACAAAGAGTTTGTAAATGCGCATCGCAAACAAAATAATGCTGCAAGGACATGGCTTGCTGCGGAGTTATTAAAGATTGGTGTACAGTCAGACCCGTCTGAAGCTAATTTTATTTTAGCGAGGTTTTCTGATCAAGCTCAAGCTGAGGCCTGCGATGACTATTTACAATCTATAGGGGTATTAGTTCGTCGGGTGGGAAGCTATGGTCTCCCTAACGCACTGCGGATCACTGTTCCTGATATGGCAGGGTGCGAGCGAGTTATAGCTGGCGTTAAAAGTTTTTTTGGAGGCAATTCATATGAGTTATAATCGAGTTGCGTTAATTGGGTTGGGTTTAATAGCATCTTCTATGTATTGGGCTATGAAAAGAGCAAAGATGGGGTCGCATGTAATTGGCTATGCCCGTTCTGCTCAAACACGAGAAACAGCACGTAAGATAGGGCTTTGTGATAGCATAAGTGAGGACCTAAAAAGTGTAGTCTTAGATGCTGACTTGGTGGTCCTTTGTGTGCCAATAAGTGCTATGGGGAAGATTATGGCTGAAATAGCCCCTCATCTAAAGGCAGGATGTACGGTTACTGACGTTGGTTCTGTCAAGCGTTCTGTTATAGATTTAGTCTCACCTTATGTTCCCAAAAATGTTTATTTTGTGCCGGCACATCCCCTTGCAGGAACAGAGCACTCTGGCCCTGAATCTGGATTTGCGGCATTGTTTGATAATCGATGGTGCTTGATAACGCCAAACGGTGAAGACCCTGATGCAGTTGCTGCTTTAACAATTTATTGGAAGGCCTTGGGAGCTAATGTTGATGAACTTGATCCGGACCATCATGATTTAGTTTTGGCGGTGACTAGTCACGCACCACATTTGATTGCCTACACCATGGTTGGCGTCGCTGAAGACATGAAACGGGTTACGAATTCTGAGGTAATTAATTATTCTGCTACTGGATTTAGGGATTTCACTCGAATTGCAGCGAGTGATCCGACTATGTGGCGGGACGTATTTTTATCTAACAAAGAAGCTACCCTTGAGGTCTTAGGACGGTTTACGGAGGAACTATTTTCTCTTCAAAGGGCGATAAGAACAGGAGATGGTGACTTACTCCACGATTACTTTTCTCGCACTCGATCTATTCGACGCGGTATTATTGATGCTGGGCAAGATACTGATGCTCCAGATTTTGGAAGGCCGAAGGACTAACCTAGTTGGCTCTTAACCAAAGTATTGAGTACCTTATTAGAGTTTGATGGAAATCACCTGCCGTTGGATTCTGCAGGTCTACTATAGATCTAGTTTTGTGACTCCATAAAAATATGGAATTTTTGAAAATGTTAAAAATTGACGGTCCTAAATTAGGTTTTGTAATAAAAGAGGCGCCAAAACTGGAAAAATTGTATAAAACCTTTTCTTAAAGGATATTGCAAAGTAAAGTTTCTATAGAAAACGTATGCGAGGTCAGTACTATGGATCAAATACACAAAGATCAAAACCCTCAGTTCTCGCAACCATTTAGCCAGATTTTGATGATGTTGGCTCTCGTGGCAGGAGTTGGGCTCTTAAGTTACATCGCTTATCCAAATGTTGGGCCCACATTCTTAGCCAATCCCTATTTAAATATCTTCATTTTATTTGTCTTTTTTATAGGTGTTGCTACATGCTTTCATCAAGTCTTATCTCTGATCTACTCTGTGCAGTGGATAGAGGGCTTTGCTGCGCAGAAGTCCGGGCATCAAGATTCGAAACCACCGCAATTACTTTTACCTCTTGCCAGTCTGTTGCGTGGACGCGGCGAGCATATGCAGTTGGGGTCTTCTTCCTCACGTTCGATCCTAGACTCAGTTTCGACGCGGATAGATGAACAACGCGAACTGACCCGTTATATTACCAATATGTTAATTTTCTTGGGCTTGCTGGGAACTTTTTATGGCCTTGCTACCACGGTACCAGCATTGGTCCAAACAATTCAATCGTTGACACCAGGTGAGAACGAAAGTGCTGTAGATATTTTTTCCAGACTTCAAAAGGGACTTGAGGGGCAACTTGATGGTATGGGCATCGCTTTTGCTTCCTCTCTTCTTGGACTTGCTGGCTCTTTAATGGTTGGACTTTTAGAAGTATTTTCCAGTCGGGGGCAAAATCGTTTTTATGGTGAGTTAGAAGAATGGCTGTCAAGCATTACTAGGGTGGGATTTGCTAGTGGCGATGGCGATGGAGTTTCAGATCAGTCGATACTCGGTTCAATGATGGACCAAATGTCTGAGCAAATGGCTAGTATGGCAAGAATGTATTCACAGGCTAGCGTGGGACAAACGGACGTAGAAACTCGTTTAATTGAGTTGGCCATCACAGTTGAGAAATTAACTGGAAAACTTGACCAGGGCCAGACACAGGCGTTGGAGCGTGTGGCGGCTAGTCAAGAAAAAATGCTTGCGCGCATGGGAGAGAACACTGGTGACGGTATTGATGCTGAAAGCCGCATGCGGTTGCGGTCTATAGATGTACAAATGTTGCGTGTCTTGGAAGAAATTTCTACGGGACGGCAGGAGAGTATATCTCAAATACGCAGCGATTTAGCAAATCTCTCAAAATCAATACATAGTTTGGCGCAAACCTCGCCCTCAAGAAGGAAATAGGCTTAACAGATGGCACTTTCCCGTCGAACAGGAGTAAGATTTCAGGCTTCCATTTGGCCAGGTTTTGTTGATGCTATGACGGGGCTCCTGCTTGTACTGATGTTTGTGTTGACCATCTTTATGGTGATGCAATTTGTGCTTCAAGAAACTATCAAAGGGCAGGGAACTGCGCTCGATGAACTTAACCTAGACATAACCCAAAAAGATGATCAGTTGAACGATCTTTCTGGACAAATTATAGCCCTGGGCGAAGCCTTAGGTTTAGAACGAGCTACCGCTGAGGATCTGCGTAAGCAGGTGGCAGTTTTGGACGCATCACTTCTGGAATCTCAAGCTACTGGCCTTAGCAGGCTGGCTTTAATATCAACATTAACGGCGGAACGGGACGCGCGAGTATCAGACTTAGCAGATGCCACTGCCAAGATAACTGACTTTGAAATAAAAGTTGGCAAACTATTAGCATTACAACAGGAAAATAAAGGCCAGATTAGCGATTTTGAACTTCAAGTTATGAGGCTTCAGGATAAAAATTTAGAAGCTGAGGCGGAGATTTCATATTTCAATACCCAAGTTGCAGTCCTGCTTGCACAAAACTCAAAGGCAGAAAATGAGATTACCGATTATGAAACCAAAGTAGCCTCCCTTTTGCAGCAACAAACAGAGACTGCTGGACAAATTTCAGAATTTGAAGCGCAACTCACACTTTTAGTTGCTCAGGCTATGGAAGATAAGGAGTTGATGACTTCATTAGAGGACGAAGTTGTCACACTCAAAAAACAAAAAGAGGTAAGTAATACTAAAATAAGTGAATTTGAATTAAGGGTTCGCCAACTTTTGGCAGAACAGGTTGTTGAGCAAGGTGCAGTTGCCGAGATAGCTGAAGAGCGTGCGTCGTTGCAGCAATCATTATTAGCGGCGCAGGCGACAATTAAAGCTCAGCTAGAGAAGGTAGCTTTGGGTGAAAAGCAAGCTGAACTATTAGATGAGATGATAGCAGACCTGCGACTTCAGAACCAAGCAAAGAGTGATAACTTATCGGATGCTTTGGCACTTGTGGCGACACAACAAGATCAGGTAACAGCTCTGACGGAGAAAGAAATTGAGCGCTTAGCAGAGGCGGCTGCCACTGAGCAGCTTCGCAAAAACTTTGAGACTAGTCAGGCAGCGCTGTCGTCGTTGACCCTCCAACTAAATGAACAGCGAAAACAAGCGGAAGAAACTTTGGCAATGTTGGCTGCTGCAAAAAGGATAGAGGAAGTTAACTTTAATAAAAATCTCACCAAAGTTGATAAACTTAAGGCGTTACTGGCTGTGGCGCGAACTGAGCTTTCAAACACAGAGGAAATTTCGACTGAAGCTCAGCGCCAAATGACTTTATTAAGCCTTGAGGTCGCTGAGT
>CAJWTH010000103.1 GCA_913047725.1 uncultured Planktomarina sp. | reverse complement strand
TCAGCTTTGACACGTGTTCCAGCCACATCAATTTCATAGCTTGACGCCAACACATCTGACCCAGTCTCTCCCCGACAGGGCACATAACCCAACCCAATTGCTGCTCCCAAATGATGGCCATAATTACCAGAGGATAGGTATCCCACAATTTTACCATCACGAAGCACTGTTTCATTATGGTAAAGTAGCGGCTCTGCATCCGTAAGTTTGAACTGCAGTAATCTCATATCAAGGCCAGCATCTTTTTTACGTAACACCGCATCTCGCCCAATAAAATTAGCCTTATCAGTTTTAATTGCAAAACCAAGCCCAGCCTCCAGAACGTGATCCTCACAAGTAATGTCATGTCCAAAATGTCGGAAACCTTTTTCAATCCGGCAGCTATCCATCATATGCATGCCACAGAGCTTAGCATTTTGGGTCTGTCCAGCGTCCCAAAGGGTTTCAAATACATGCCCTGCCATATCAGAACTAACATAGATTTCCCAACCTAACTCACCGACATAGGTCACGCGATGCGCCCGAGCTAAACCCATTCCAATTTCAATCTCTTGCGAAGTTCCAAAGGGATTTTTGGCATTGCTAAAGTCATTAGGGGAGACCATTTCAAGCAGGTTGCGTGCATTTGGACCCATAACAGCCAATACACCTTCACCAGAGGTAATATCACTAATCACTACATTAAAATCACCCTTGTGGCGTAGCATCCATGTTTGATCAGCAAGTCGTGATGCTGCAGGGGTTACCACCAAGTAGCCAGTTTCAGACATCCGCGTCACCGTCACATCAGCTTCGATTCCGGCCTTATCATTAAGAAACTGGGTGTATACAATTTTTCCTAACTGAACGTCATATTGTCCACCGCCAATATAGTTCATAAACGCGCAGGCATCTGGGCCATCAACCCTAATCTTGCCAAAAGATGACATGTCATAGAGGCCAATATTTTTACGGACTGCCTCATGCTCCGCCGCAACATTTTCGAAGAAGTTTTGGCGTTTCCAGCTGTATTTATATTCAGGGGTTTGCCCTGGGTTTGCAAACCAATTTGCCCGCTCCCATCCAGACAACTCACCAAAAACTGCGCCATTTTCTTTCAAGTGATGATGAAATGGAGTGCGCCTTACACCCCTAGCAGTTCTCTTCTGCAAATATGGAAAATGATCAGCGTATAACAAGCCAAGAGTCTCCTTAGAACGCTCAAATAAATAGTGCTTGTTTCCCTGAAACGGCTGCATTCTATTAATATCAACGTCGCCCAAATCAAAAGGCTTCTCGCCACCCTCCATCCACTGCGCCAAGGCCTGTCCCGCTCCCCCAGCTGATTGGATACCTATAGAGTTAAACCCAGCAGCCACCCAAACATTATCCATCTCTGGAGCGAGACCTAAGTGATACGCGTCATCAGGGGTAAAGCTTTCTGGTCCATTAAAAAATGTATGAATGCCTGCCTCAGCTAACATTGGCATGCGTTCAACGGCAGATTGTAAAATTGGTTCAAAATGATCAAAATCTTCTGGAAGTTGGTCAAATTCAAAGTTTTGGGGAATCCCATCCATAGCCCAGGGCTTAGATAGAGGTTCAAATGCACCAAGTAACATTTTGCCAGCATCTTCCTTATAATAGGCACATTCGTCAGGCACCCGAAGTACTGGCATCTGCGTTAGTCCATCTATGGGTTCAGTAACAATATAGAAATGTTCACAGGCGTGTAGTGGCACATTAATGCCCAACATACGACCAACCTCATGGCCCCACATCCCACCACAGTTAATCACATTTTCACATTCAATTGTGCCATTTTCTCCCTGCTCGTTTTCCCAATTTACTGATGTAACCCGACGCCCAACACGCTGAACAGCTATAACTTTCATATTCTCAATAACTTGCGCACCCATTTTCCGAGCACCCTTTGCTAGGGCTAGAGCGATATTAGTCGGATCACCCTGACCGTCGAGTGGCAACCAAACACCCCCTGTTACCCCCGTGATATTCAGATGCTGATATTTTGATTTAACCTCTTCAGGCGTAATTTCTTCAACTTCTACACCAAAGGCTCGGGCCATAGCCGCCTGGCGGAAAATTTCTTCCTTACGTTCATGAGTAAGTGCAACAGTGATAGACCCACAACGCGTAAAGCCTGTGGCAACACCAGTTTCTGTCTCTAAGTTACCGTATAGTTCTTGGCTATATTTAGCCAACTTCGTCATGTTGGCAGTGGCACGAAGTTGCGCAATCAGACCTGCAGCGTGCCATGTGGTTCCCGAAGTAAGTTGTTTGCGTTCAAGTAAAACTACATCTTTCCAACCAAGCTTAGCTAAGTGATATGCCACCGAACATCCCACAACCCCACCGCCAATAATTACTGCCCTTGCCTTAGTAGGAACCAGAACCATGAAACCCTCCTGTAATATTTAAATCCCTAATTAAGTCTCAAAATATTTTGCTAAGGAGGCAATATGATCAGGTCCAACCTCACAGCAGCCACCAATCACCGAAGCGCCACAGTCAGCCCAAGTCTTTGCAAAATTTAAGTACTCTGACGGCCCTAGGTCTGTTCGAGATCTGAGCAAATCTACGGTCGCATGAATTGAATTAAAATCTGAATGAATACCCGTGAACCCATTTGCGTATGCACCTAGAGTAAAGCCATTGTCTGACAAAACTGGCAGCCCCTGAGACACCGCCTCAGGCAAAGAACAATTTATCAAAACGACTGCAGGGTTAAATTCTTTTAACATGGATATTGTATCTGCCAAAAGTTCTCCTGAGCGTAGTTTGGTGCCATCACTATCGTCCACCGATAGTGAAACCCAAACTGGCAGCCCGGTAACACTGGCACCCATTAAGCCACCCCTAGCCTGGTCAATTGACGACATCGTTTCTAGGATGTGAAAGTCTACAAATGTGGAATGTAGTCGAGCTATATCAGCATATATCTCAGAAGCCTGCTCTGAAGGTGGCGACTTGTCAGGCTGATAGGAAAAGCCTAGTGGGCCAAGAGATCCACCAACCTGTCCTGACCCATGAGCGTCCCTTGCCTCAACAGCCATTTGGCAGGCAGACTGGGTCATAGGTAGAAAATGTTGAAGCAAGTCCTTAGATTCAAGCCGGTCTGGCAAAATTGAATATGTATTAGTGGTGGCAATGTGGGCGCCAGCCTTAAAATACTCATCATGAACCTGGCGAACTAAATTAGGTTCATCTATTAAAGCCTGCATCGACCAAAGATCTGTTGCAGCACCCGCCCGGCTTACTAGCTCTTGTCCCATTCCACCATCTAGAATAATCATGTCCAACCCCAAAGCCACTAAGTTAAATTTTTACAGACACAAAAAGCATCTATATAAATAAATAAAGCAATTTTATTATTCTTGAGTACCATCACACTAGGCGCGTAGGCGGTCATTGTTAGCGTCCCAAAGCGGTTGATCTAATTGTACTGTAGCCTTACATCGTTGGCCAAAAATTTCAACTTCGACTTCTGTCCCAGCCGCTGCCACATCACTGCGTAGAACACACAAGGCTATAGACTTACCCACGCGGTAACCAAATGCACCAGAGGTTGTTTCACCAACAATTTTACCATCATACCAGATAGTTGACATATATGGAGCATCAGATGCCCCTGCCTCCACAATTAAAGTTGCAAAAAACTTTTTTGAACCCTGCTGCATTTCACTTTGAAGTGCCGCCTTCCCAGGAAAATTTTCCACTTTATCTAATTTAACAAAACGCCCCAGGCCACCCTCAAAAAGGCTGTAGTCAGTGGAGAGGTCGCCCTTCCAAGCCCTATACCCTTTTTCAATACGCAAACTGTTTAGTGCATACATTCCAAAAGGTTTGGCGCCAGCAGAAATTATAGCATCGTACAATATGGGGATTTTTGCATTCTCAGCATGGACTTCCCAGCCAAGCTCTCCAGCGAATGAAACACGGATTAGCGTGCAAGCCTGGTCAGCTAAAATTGTAGATTGATGACTTAGCCATCCAAGTGACAAGTCTGCACCTGTGCCGATAGCGCTCAAAACATCCCGAGACTTAGGGCCCGTCACAATTAGGGTAGAAATTTCATTTGTATTATCTTTGAGTGTCAAAAGTTTTGGCAGGCTGTTGTTCAAAACATCAAAGTCATGCCACTGAGCAGAAGCAGCCGTGATCAACGTAAAACGATCATGCTCATGACGAATGACGGACATCTCAGTTAAAATTCGTCCCCGCGTGTCAGCAAAATATGCAAGGTTCATCCTTCCAATTTTGGGCAAACCTCCCGTAATAAGTCCAAGCAAATACTGTGAGGAACCTTTTCCTGAAAGTTTAAATCGACTGAACCCCGGGAGGTCGAGCACTCCACAATTATCCCGCACGTTCTCAGCTTCCTCTTTAATCCTCAGCGCCCATGGCCCCTGCCGGTCCCAGGTATGTGAAGCTTCTTCAGATACGTCGTCGCCTTGCCGTGCAAACCAATTTGCCCGCTCCCAGCCGTTGTACGCACCCATAATTCCACCTGCCCTCACTACCTTGTCATGTACTGGAGATAGCTTCTTATCCCGAGCTGCAGGCCATTCATGATGGGGGAAATGCATTGCATATTCATGGCCATAAACTTCCATGGCTTTTTGATTACAGTAGTCTTGATCAGTATAATCTGTATATCTACGGGGATCGACTGCCCACATATCCCACTCGGTTTCGCCAGCTGTGATCCATTCAGCTAACACCTTACCTGCACCACCACCTTGGGTAATACCAAAGGTGAACACACACCCCTCATATGCATTTTTTACACCAGGCATCGGGCCAACCAAAGGCAATCCATCTGGCGCATATGGGATTGGACCATTAATCACGCGGCCAACCCCCTGAGAGCCTAAGATTGGCACACGTTCCATAGCATCCTCAATATACCATTCCAGACGTTCAAGATCATCCGGATAGAGCTGGAAGCTAAAGTCTTCTGGCATTGGGTCTTCTGGTGTAATCCAATGCGCCTTACAGTTGCGTTCATAGGGACCCAGATTCAGGCCATTTTTATCCTGACGTAAATAATAAGATGAATCAACGTCTCTAAGGAGTGGCACTTTTTGGCCATTAGCTTCTGTCCATTCTTTTAACTCTGGGATTTCTTCAGTGAGGAAGAACTGGTGGCTCATCACAGTCATTGGTACCGTACGGCCACCATAAGGCCTAAACCATTCACCCACACGCTGTGCATAGTAACCCGCACAGTTCACTACTTTTTCGCAACGAATGTCGCCTTTGTCCGTGTGAACAATCCACTCATCACCAACTTGGGTCACACCCGTTGCTGGACAAAAACGTTGGATCGTTGCCCCCATATCACGAGCTCCCTTAGCCAGCGCCTGAGTAAGTTGTGCAGGATCAATATCCCCGTCATCCGGATCCCAGAGGCCACCCGCTAAATCATGTGTTTCAAGGAACGGATAGGCATCCTTCATGTCCGCCACGGACATCATTTCTATACCTAAGCCTTGATACTGACCCATGGTACGGGCTCGCTCAAATTCCTGCATTCTCTTTTTATCATGTGCTAACCGAATAGATCCTGTAACATGATAATTCATCGGATAGTCAACTTCATCCGCCAAGCCAGCATACAGACCAAGCGAGTAACGCTGCATATTCATAACAGCCCAGCTTGTACTAAATGATGGACAATTTCCCGCGGCATGCCAGGTGGAGCCAGCAGTTAATTCGTTTTTTTCTAGTAAAATGCAGTTGGTCCAGCCTTCTTTAGCCAAGTGATACAATGTAGACACGCCAACAACGCCGCCTCCTATAATCACAACCCTTGCCACAGTTGGAAAATTACTCATTCTAGTCTCCCCCAGTCGATAGTCAGAAGTACCACAACCTCGCCAATTTGTATTACTATCGTTTTATTCAAAACACTTTAAACCCTAATATTGCTAATCATAAGTCAGCACTTCCAAGCAACACACCACAAATAAAAAAACAAGTAGGTTTTATAGCTCATCACCCTTCGCATCTGCTAGAATAAATATTATAATTATAAAAAGTTTTAAAAGGTATTTAATACCATGCGTGATTTTCATCTCCCAGGCCGCTCAGTTGTCTTAGCCACCAACGGGATGTGTGCAACCTCTCATCCTTTGGCAGCTACAGTTGCAATAGACATACTAAAAAAAGGAGGAAACGCTGCAGATGCAGCCGTCTCAGCAGCAGTATTGCTCGGAATGTGCGAGCCACAGATGACAGGCCTAGGTGGCGATATGTTTGCTCTTATTCAGAAAAACTCGACCTCAGATGTCGTCGCTTTAAATGGATCTGGACGCGCTCCAAAGGCAGCAAATGCTGCTGCTCTTCGGGAAAAAGGGCTCATTGCTGTGCCACTGCGTGGTATAGATGCGGTTACCTTACCTGGTGCCGTCGATGGGTTTTGTCGAATGATTAAAGATTTTGGTAGCATGAGCTTAGCCGAAGTCTTGGCTCCAGCAATTCATTACGCACGTGAAGGTATACCAGTGGCACCGCGGGTCGCCTTCGACTGGAGTGACGGTGCT
>CAJWTH010000102.1 GCA_913047725.1 uncultured Planktomarina sp. | reverse complement strand
AAAGCATAAGATAGGCTGCTAGCGGAGCAACGGCTTTAAGTTGATCAAATACCCTCAAACCGCAGTAAGGCCCCAAAATCTCAACCACTTGGCTAAAGTTCATTTTGATACGGCTCGGTTTCTGACCTTTTCCACCGACAATTGGGGCCAGAGAATTATAGCTTATAGAACGATGTCTTACAGCTGCTGCGTTTAGATATTGGGAATACCTTACTGACATAAAACTCTTCCTCCCAGTATGATTTAATTTTGATAGTGCTTCAAAAGGACCCTACTGGTCAATCTTTTTAAAAATTTATTAAACTTAAGATATCCCAAATGTGGTCGCCGCTCATATCAGGTGTCGCACTCTACCAACTCAAAGAGTCCAAGCAAAGAAGTCTTCTTTTAGATGCATTAAACCCTACATTGCTTCTATGTAGCGAAACTCCCGAACTGCACCACCATCTAGCGCCATTATCGCCTGTTGATATGCATCGCTATCATAGCCCTTGTCTGCAGCATCTAAACTATCCCATTCAATTACAACTGTCCGGGTTGCTTCACCTGCTTCTCTTACCGCAATAGGCATACCTCTGGCTAAAAACTTTCCTCCCGCCGCTTTAATAGCTGGCAGCGCAAGTTTGGCATACTGGGCGAGTTTTACTTCATCAGAAATACTTTTATAAATCACAACTTGAATAATTTTATTCATTTTTTTTCTTCCATATCATAGTGAAAGTTAAGCTGAATGAACTTTTACTTTAAAGCAAGAGCCCCAAAGTTTGTTTGTGTTTGAATGTAAAAGTATAGGTAATTAAATGATGTTATATTTGTAGTGTTGCACTTAACGAATAAGCAACGATACTTGGGGAATTACTGCCTAAATAAATAAAAGTGATTTGGAATTATTGATGCGCCTCAACAACAATATAATAGGCGCCGCCTTTATGACTGGATGTATGTTTTCATATGTTATCAATGATGCTTTTATGAAACTTCTATTTTCTGAAATCTCTCTGTTTCAGGCTCTGTTTCTACGCAGTATGATTACTGTTCCACCTGTCTTGATCATGGCGTGGTTTGCAAAAATTGCAGTGCGCAATCTATCAAGTTATAACAAGCTACTTCTGTTGTTTCGGGTTGGTGCCGAGGTATGTGCAACAATCGCTTTTCTGACAGCTCTCAAGCATATGCCTTTAGCAAATGTTACCGCAATTCTACAGGCCTTACCGCTTGCTATAACTATGGCTGCTGCACTTTTTCTTTCAGAACCAGTTGGATGGCGACGCTGGATTGCCATACTAATTGGCTTTATTGGTGTTCTGATAATTGTTCGGCCCGGTGTTGACGGTTTCAATATTTATTCACTTTCAGCTGTCGCAGCACTTATTTTCATTACTGTCAGAGAAATTTTTACTCGTAAATTAAAAAGTAAAGTGCCAACGATCACCGTGGCGCTAGCGACGGTGATTGGAATTGGTGTATTTTCTGGAATTATGATGATTGGTACAGAGTGGCATCCCGTTATTGCATCTTCATGGCTACTCGTTCTTGGTGCAAGCGTAGCAGTTTTGAGTGGTACCTTTCTAAGTGTTATGGCTATGCAAACAGGCGAGATCAGCTTCGTTTCTACTTTTCGGTATACTTCTATGATTGGAGCAATCGGGGTGGGCATTTTGATATTTGACGATTGGCCTGATCAACTGACTTTAGTAGGAACCGTGATTATAGTCATTACGGGCGTTTACACTTTTTATCGAGAACAAAAGCGTAGCAGAAAAATAACAAACTAAGTCACCTAGTCTATAATTTCTAATATACACACCACAACAACCCCTCACCAACCCACAAGGTTCACTCTCACCCAACAAGGCTTTTATTTGGATTACATAGTTTGCTACGATAGGATCTAAGAAGCGGCAGCGTTTATGAAGACAAGTTTTCAGGAAAGGTAGAAACTTTGGAAATTTTAGGAAAAATTATTGAGCTATTGCCAGAAAAGTCTGGGCAGTCAGCTAATGGTGAGTGGCGCAAACAAGAGTTTATTTTGGAAACTGAAGCCCAATACCCCAAGAAGATTTGCTTTATGGTTTGGGGAGATAAAATTGATGAATTCAAAATCCAGCAGGGCGAAAGTCTTGAAGTCTCAATAGATGTAGAAAGCCGAGAATATAATGGGCGGTGGTACACGGACGTAAAAGCGTGGAAGGTATCCCGGCATGGTAGTGATGCTGGCAGCGCGCAGTCATTTGGTAATGAAGACCGCAATACACCATCAATTTCAGATAACTCTTTGGATGGCGATGACATTCCATTCTAAAGAAAAGGCCACTTTTTATTATGTATTATAAACAGGAAATACCACTTTGATTTATCTGATCTTAGTTATGTTAATTGCTGGGATAATTGGGCGGCTAACATTACTGTCCGTTCGAGGAAAAACATTTAACTCAGATGCACATAGAAAATCTATTGTTCGTGTTCTGTTAGAGTTGTTTGGTACAATCTTGAGCTTAATAAGTTTTATCACATCATTCTTTCTATTCGAATGGTGGCTGCCTTTAGTTTGTTTAGCCAGCAGCTATTGGATAGTTGCGCCACTATTAGTAAAACCAAATACGTTACTTTTATTTTATAATTTACAGATGCTATTAACAGGAGCCTCCATTGGATCTTCTGCAATGCTCTTACAAATGTATTTCCAATTTTTCTAAATTTTAGCTTTAAGCCTTTGTCCCTTTTTGAAAAAATGTGATTGCAGGATTATCACGCAAGCTAGGCGGCAGCTTTTAACCCCCTTCTCCTGTGATGGTACCACAATAAATTGTCTCCCCTATGTTTCCCAACGAAGGAGAAAAAACAGTTTATTATCGTCTAAGTAATTGATTTTGGATTTTTCTTTACAATATGTAGCTACAACGCAATGCTGATTGCAACTAACAAGGGGCCGCGATGACCGAAAAATATCGACACCTACTTTCGCCAATCGATATCGGCCCCTTCACGCTTCGCAATCGGGTGCTGGTCACAGCCCACGTCCCTGGGCTTGAGGCTGGCGGTTACGTCAATGATGACTACATCGCATACCAACGTGCCAAGGCGCGGGGTGGCGCTGCACTCCAAATCACTGGCTCTACTGCCGTACATCGTTCTGGCTCAGTTGGCGCAGGACGTGGTTTGAATGCCAGCAATGATAGTTGTATCGATGGCTATCAACGGCTGGCTGATGCAATTCACAGCCATGAGGGGCGCTTTCTGGTTCAACTCGGTCATGCAGGAGCCAATGTGGCAGACACTGGTGCAGGTCGCCCACTTATTGCTCCATCCCCAATCATGTCCCGCATTTCACGTGAGACGCCAAAACAGATGACCATTGCTGACATTGACGAGATCGTTGATGCACATGGAACTGCCGCAATTCGGGTACGCAAAGGTAACCTTGATGGAGTTGAGTTGCTTTCTGCCTTTGGCTATCTGCCAGCTGCGTTCCTGTCACCCTATTCAAATACACGTACCGACGATTACGGCGGCTCATTAGAAAACCGTATGCGGTTCCTGCTCCGAACCATAGATGCTGTACGTGCTGGAGTTGGGCCCGACCGCATTCTGGGCGTGCGTCTTCCTGGCGATGAAAAAGTTGTAGGCGGGTTAACACAATACGACCTGCAGGAAATTGCCAAACTGCTAGCTCAGACTGGATTGATTGATTATCTCAACATCATCGTCGGCACAAATTACGAACGTGCAGGACGCATGAACCATTGGCCACCCACCCCCGCACCTCACGGCCTTTTTGTGCCGTTAGCCGCTGGCATTAAATCCCAAGTTGCCGTGCCAGTCTTTACCGCAGGGCGTATTACTGATCCAGCGATGGCCAACGCCATCGTAGAGCGAGGTGACGCTGACATGGTTGGCATGACTCGGGCGCAAATATCTGACCCTGACCTTGTAAGAAAACTGATCGAAGGGCGCCCTCAAGACATCCGACCTTGCGTTGGCGCCAATCTTTGTGTTGCGCAAGCGATGGCCTCAAAACCAATCCGTTGTATCCACAACCCGATGACTGGACGCGATGCCGCGTGGGGCAATCTATCGCCAACTGATACGCCAAAAAACGTTACCGTTATCGGTGGTGGCCCTGCAGGGCTGGAAGCGGCCCGCGTCGCTGCTGAACGTGGCCATAGAGTAACTCTTTTTGAGGGATCGAGCGATATTGGTGGCCAGTTGGCAATTTGGTCTCAGGCCCCAATGACCCGAGAGTTTCGCAAAACTCTAGACTGGTACAAAACCCAGTTAACCCAACTCCAAGTTCATGTTCGTACGGGCCAACGCCTTACACCAAAAGATGTCGCCGTGCTGGACACAGACGTATTAATTTTGGCAACGGGTGCAATCCCCATAAATCCACTGTTGATTGCCACTGGTGCTGATGCAATTCCTGTCATTGACCCATGGCAGGCCATGGCCGATGGTCCTACAGGACAGCACATCCTAATCAATGATGAAGGTGGAGGGCGCGCCGCCTTGTCTGCCGCCGACGCCCTGCTCGACCAGAACCGCATCACTTTAGTCACTGCCGAATATGCCATAGGCGAATTAGTCACCCCAACGGTACGTGCGCCTATCTACAAACGTTTTCTTACGGGAAAAGTTGTGATGCACCCATCACAGGAAATTCATGCTATTGTCGGGAACACAGTAACCCTCTGCTCAGTTCACACAGGTGAAGAAATGGATATTCAAGATGTCGATATTGTGGTGGATTGGCGTGGTGGCCTTGTGGAGGCCACGTTGCAGTCCGCAGTTGAGGCTCGTGGCTTGCCACATAATATCATTGGCGATTGTGTTGCTCCCCGTCAGGTTCATATCGCAATTGCAGAAGGAGCCATGGCCGCCCGCGCTATTTAATCACTTCGTATTAGGCATTATGAAGAAGCGGATATTACTATTAACTAACCATTTCGATTAGTCGTTCATTCCGGCCAGAAATGGAGTAAACTCGTAGGCCAGCCAACACTAAACAACACCCAATGAATAAAGCTAAGAGTAGCTTTTGTCGCTTAGTCATGAATCCCAAAATCCTAGTGCTTTATCTACTAACAACTTAATATAATTAACCATCGGCGGATTTGTTCGAATTTCTG
Source organism: uncultured Planktomarina sp. (assembly GCA_913047725.1). Classification (GTDB taxonomy): domain Bacteria; phylum Pseudomonadota; class Alphaproteobacteria; order Rhodobacterales; family Rhodobacteraceae; genus Planktomarina. The sequence continues at coordinate 1,530 of CAJWTH010000102.1, read as the reverse complement.
TCCAATACTCTCTTGCACCGTCGTTATTCCATTTTTCTTTAGCAAGACTTAAGCTTTGCTCTTTACCAGTTATTTCACCATATTTATCGCTTCCACCCAAGACGCTAAATGATATTGCAGTTAAAGCGGTATTTAACAAATATTTTTTAAATACCATTTGTTCAGTTTCCTTGAGATTTTGTAAGTTCTTACGCCCTCTCACAATGATGTTAGCAACATCTAGATCAACTGCTACATTCCGTGCATCAAAGACCCTCTGAGTGTAATTGATCCAGTTGTTTAGACGGGCTTCTATTCCATTCTGAAAAGACAGCACTAACCCTCCTCCACTAGACTTAAGATAGGCAAAAAAGTTATGAGTTGATAACCAAATATTTGTTTCAAATATAGAGACTGTTTTGTATCGCACCAAATAACTTTGACTAAGTAAAAAAGGTTAACTGTTGGTTTTACACAAACCAACATAAAACTAATAACTTATTCAACTCTGAATAAAGTTATAAATCAAATAAAAGGGTTATATACACATTTGAATAATAGGAATGCCTCGTCGCTCCCAACCATCGTGTGTTACCCAAACGATATATCCGCAAACTAAAGACTAAACCAACGTCATCGCGCGCGTGTGCGCAGCAAACTTTATGTCGTATTGAAAGCAAACGGGACTGATTTTTAAACAAAATATTCAGGCACTGATACTAATGAAATAAATGATGAAAAGTGGTGCCCCCACACGACAAAAATTTATCTAATATTACAAATATTATCAGACACTTAATTAAATCAAAACTTTAAAAATCGGTCCACACTGCTCTGCGATTAAAACTAGTGTCATCTAGTACCATCTCTTTGTTTGGTAATTTTGTAATAGGCCCAGAGCAATCGCGCTGCAACTGCTCTCCATGGGGACCAGCCTTCGGCCATTTGCCTTAGCACGCGTTCGCTTGGCCGGTCGGGCAACTCAAACAGCAGACGCGAGGCTTCTTGCAATGCGAGATCACCAGGGGCAAATACATCCGCTCGTCCAAGGCTAAACATAGCGTAAATCTCGGCAGTCCACACACCGATACCCGGTACCTCAGTCAAGGTAGCAATCACCACATCGCTGGGGGCATCTCGCAGCGCAGTATAGTTGATACGCGCATCAGCTAATGCCCGCGCATAGCGAATTTTCTGCCGGCTGAGGCCAGCAGCGTGCAGCGCCTCATCACTTGCCCATTTAATCTTATTTGGTCCAGTGAGCCGCGCATCTCGCATCCGCCCCCAAATGGCATTGGCCGCAGCAACGCTAATCTGTTGGCTGACGATTGCGCTCAGCAACTGCGCGAACCCGTCTGGCCGTCGCCGCAACGGCAGCGCTCCGCTCAGCTTAAGCGCTTCCGCAAACCGCGGTTCAGCGGTGGCCAGCCACTGCGCACCCTCGGCAACACAGCTAGGCGAGTTTATTATTCTTTCCGTATGCATTTCCCCTCAAGGGCTTAAAACCGCAAGCTTAGGCAGGACATCCCACCATCAATTTTAGCACATTCC
>CAJWTH010000101.1 GCA_913047725.1 uncultured Planktomarina sp. | reverse complement strand
AGCCCCAAAGCCATAATAATGGATTTCATTTTCTTCTCCTCACTCACATTTCTTTTAAGTAGTGCGTGAGCGAGATTGGTCAAAATCTATGTGATTATGAAAGATCTCCAGCTAAACACTTTTCTATCAAAGCTATACTTTCGTCGATACCAAGCAAAGCCAAGAAACCGCCAAACCGGGGGCCTTGCGAGGCACCAAGCAGCACTTCATATAATGCTTTAAACCAATCGCGCATTGGATCAAACCGTTCACGTCCACAAGAAAAAACAAGGCTCTGAAGGGCATCAGGGTCTGGTCCTTGGTTCCACGTTTTCAACCCAGAAAGTAATTCCGCCAAAGCCTCAGCTTCTAAATCACTTGGGGCACGATAAGTTTTGGTCGGTTTTACAAAATCATCATAGTACCGCAGGGCGAATTCTACTGCCGCATCTAAATCAGAATTCATATCTGGAGTGGCATCGGGCGCGTATCTTTTTATAAACCCCCACAACTGGTCTTTGTTTTTTGCACCTACTACCGAAGCCAAATTCAACAACATAGAAAAAGGTACTACCATCCCACTTTTTGGGACGTCACCACTATGGATATGCCAAACAGGATTATTAAGACGGGCATTATCGTCCTGTGTCTCATAGGCTCGTAATTGTTGGTGATATTCATCTACAGCTTTGGGTATCACATCAAAATGCATTCTTTTGGCTGTTTTTGGTTTTAGATACATAAAATAGGAAAGACTTGCGGTGCTAGCATAACGCAACCACTGGTCAATCGAAACTCCGTTACCAGAGGTTTTAGATATTTTCTGGCCATTTTCATCCAGAAATAACTCATAACTAAAATGTTCAGGAGCGATATGCCCTAAGATACGAGATATTTTGTCATAAATTGGAGTATTTGTAGAGTGATCCTTACCATACATTTCAAAATCGACTCCAAGCGCAGCCCAACGCGCTCCAAAATCAGGTTTCCATTGTAGTTTGACGTTTCCACCCGTAACTGGCAGCGTCATTTCTGTGCCGTCCTCGGTATCAAAAGTAATGGTACCATTCTCTCGGCTGACAGATTTCATTGGGACATACATAACCCTCCCCGTTACCGGATGGATTGGTAAGAAAATAGAATATGTTTGCCGACGCTCTTCACGCAACGAAGCTAACATCACCTTCATAATTTCATCGTATTTTTCAACTGCCCGAAGTAAAATTGTATCAAATTTTCCACTCTTGTAAAATTCTGTGGCACTGATGAACTCATAATCAAAACCAAAAGTATCCAAAAAACGCTTCAGCATTGCATTATTGTGATGACCAAAGCTTTCATATTCTCCAAATGGGTCCGGGACAGATGTTAAAGGTAGCTGTAAGTACTCATTTAAACCCTCGGAATTAGGAACGTTGCTTGGCACCTTCCGCATCCCATCCAAATCGTCAGAAAAGCAAACGAGGCGTGTTGGAATTTCACTGAGCTCTTGAAAAGCTCTAATTACCATGGACGTCCGAGCCACCTCACCAAAAGTTCCTATATGTGGCAGACCGCTCGGTCCATATCCAGTCTCAAACAGCGCATAACCATTTTTTGGCGGAGTTTTCTCAAATCGTTTTAATATCCGGCGTGCTTCCTCAAAAGGCCATGCCTTAGATTGAGTAGCGGCTTCGCGAAGAACAGACATATCAAACTCCACTTTTTTACAGCTTCCCTATTGCTGCGTGAGCGTCGGGTCAATAAGTTGAAGTAAACCTAACAAAAGGATTTTGACAAATTGACTGATAGTCCTGCACCACTTTCATCACAAGACTGCTTAGTGGCAGTCATGATTGCTATTTCTGCAAGCGACGAAAACATTAGGACTGCGGAGTTAATTACGATACAATCTATTGTAAATCATTTACCAATCTTTAGTGATTATGACGTAGATCGGATCAAGTCCGTTGCTGCTATGGTTTTGGATTTACTATCTGAGGAAGACGGACTTGACGCTTTGTTTGGTTTAATCCGTGACAACTTACCGAGCAACCTAAACGAAACTGCATACGCAATGGCTTGTGATGTAGCTGCAGCAGATGGAAAGTTGAAGCAAGAGGAACTGCGTATGTTACAAGAAATCCGTTATGAATTAAATCTCGATCGCCTGCACGGAGCAGCGATTGAGATGGCCGCGCGAGCCCGTTTCCAAAAACTGACTTAAATGGCACTATCAATGACGCCAACTTGTTTTTAATCTTGGTTTATTAAAGCGCATCGGCAACCCCTTTGGCACAATTTGTATATTTTTAGTTTGGAGGTGCAGTTTTTTAGTTGGCATATGTTCTACAATCTACCTAAACGCTAAGATTTTTAGGGTTTAGGCTTAATTTTTTTAAATTTCGCCAAGCCGCGTTAGGACGTTAGCTCCATAATCCTAGCGAACGAATTTCTGAAGAGCTGGTCTTGCTCATAGGGAGATTTACAAAACACCACGCAGGCGCAACAGCCCCTCCCAATCTCCTCGAGCGGCTTCCCGAAATTTGGTGAGTTGCAAATTTACGAGCAGCCGGCGAACGGCGTGCTGAAACACCCTGTCCAGGACGGGCCAGAACTCCAACTGGCATTAATGAAAAAATAACTTTCCAGTCTTGCCATAGATGAACTTGAGCCATGTTATCTGCGCCCATAATCCAGGTAAAATTAGTCGATGGATAGAGCTGCGTTAGAAGCAACAACGTATGGTATGTAAAACGGGTTTTTAGTTGCGTCTCAATGTCAGTAATTTTAATTTTTGGATGTTGAAAAATATTCTTTGCATGGTCCATTCTTTTATTCAAAGACAATGGATTTTTGTTTTTCATTGGGTTCTTTGGACTTACCAACAACCAAATTTGATCCAGTTGGAAACGTTTTAGCGAATGCAGGCATATATTTAAATGACCCTCATGAGCAGGATCAAAAGAGCCCCCTAGGAGCCCCACCCTCATGCCTGCGTAAGATTTTGGAATTTTGTAGCGCATATTTCATTCCGTTTAGCTAACATTAGGTTAAGCGCAAGATAGTTTGGTAGTCGATAAGAATTTAACTTAAAATTCATATTTGCACCTACGCTTTTGTCAATGTAACAGTCGCCGCAACGAATTAGCTAGCACCGGGGACAAACATGGCCGCATATCAATACGTTTATCACATGGATGGTGTTTCCAAAACCTATCCTGGTGGAAAAAAATGTTTTGAAAATATCCGCCTATCATTTTTACCAGGTGTGAAAATTGGAGTTGTGGGCGTTAACGGATCTGGAAAGTCCACATTATTAAAAATCATGGCTGGCCTAGATAAGGATTTTACTGGCGAAGCTTGGGCTGCAGATGGTGCAAAAGTAGGATACTTACCACAAGAGCCAAAGTTGGACGAGACACTTACAGTGCGCGAAAATGTTATGCTTGGCGTAAAACAAAAAAAAGATATATTGGATCGTTATAATCATTTGGCAATGAATTATTCCGATGAAACTGCAGATGAAATGGCGCAACTCCAAGATGAAATTGACGCTCAAAATCTTTGGGACTTAGATGCTCAAATAGATGTAAGCCTAGAGGCACTAAGATGTCCCCCAGATGATGCAATGCCTGAAAACCTTTCAGGCGGTGAAGCCCGCCGAGTTGCTTTGTGTCGTTTGCTTTTAGAGCAACCAGAAATGTTGCTTTTGGACGAGCCAACTAACCACCTTGATGCAGAGACAATCGGTTGGCTGCAAAAACATCTCATAGACTACACTGGCACAATTTTGGTAGTCACACACGATCGATATTTTCTGGATGATATTACGAGCTGGATTTTAGAAATTGATCGAGGCCAAGGCGTACCTTATGAAGGAAATTACTCAAGTTGGCTTGAACAAAAAGCCAAGCGTTTATCCCAAGAGGCAAGAGAGGATAAATCCAAACAAAAAACTCTAGAGCGAGAGTTAGATTGGATGCGGCAAGGGCAAAAAGCTCGACAAGCAAAATCAAAGTCTCGTATCGCAGCCTACAATGACATGGCAAATCAATCAGAGCGAGAAAAACTGGGACGTGCGCAAATAGTCATTCCCAACGGCCCAAGGCTTGGCTCTAAGGTCATTGAAGTAGAAGGCCTTAAGAAGGCTATGGGCGATAAGCTTCTTTTAGAAAACCTATCGTTTTCACTGCCACCAGGCGGCATCATCGGTGTAATTGGCCCCAACGGCGCTGGAAAAACTACTTTGTTCAAAATGCTCACAGGACAGGAGCAGCCAGACCAGGGATCAGTAGAATTTGGCGATACGGTGCAATTGTCATACGTGGATCAATCTCGTGATGACTTAGATCCAAATGCAAACGTTTGGGAAGCAGTCGCCGATGGTTTGGATGTAATTCAGCTAGGTGACGCAGAAGTAAACGGCCGCGCATATTGTTCTGCCTTTAATTTCAAAGGCGCCACACAACAGAAAAAAGTCAGCTTGTTGTCAGGTGGAGAACGTAACAGAGTACATATGGCGCGACTTCTACGAACAGGTGGGAATGTTTTACTCTTGGACGAGCCTACAAATGACCTGGACGTGGAAACGTTGAGGGCACTTGAAGACGCTTTAGTAGATTTTGCTGGATGTGCTGTGGTTATCTCGCATGATCGCTTCTTCCTTGATAGGATATGTACCCATATATTAGCCTTCGAGGGTGAGGCCCATGTTGAATGGTTTGAGGGTAATTTTGAGGATTACGAAGAAGACAAAAAACGGCGCTTGGGTGTTGACGCATCTCAACCAAAGCGCATGAAGCACAAAAAGTTTGCGCGTTAACTCGCAAAAACTTAATGTAAATGTCTTCAGCCTTGCAATTTCTTCGTAACTGGCCCATAGCAAATCTGCAACGTTACCGCATTTCGACCAAACTGTTCTCCTCCTACGGCCACAGTCCTCGACATGAATTGACTGACGCCGACCTGCCACAATTCCGTGGGCAGTATATTAAGATGGAGTAAACGGATGGCTACTGGCACCGTAAAATGGTTTAATGCAGACAAAGGTTATGGTTTTATTGCCCCTGACAATGGTGGCGCAGACGTGTTTGTACATGTAACAGCGGTACAAAACGCAGGCCTAGACGGGTTAAATGAAAATCAGAAAGTTACTTTTGAAGTCGAAACTGGCCGCAATGGCCGCGAAGCTGCAACAGATCTAAAAGCTACGTAAAACAATATATTAATTTGGAGTAAATAAATGGCTACTGGCACAGTAAAATGGTTTAATGCAGACAAAGGCTATGGATTTATAGCGCCTGATAATGGTGGTGCAGATGTTTTTGTACATATTACAGCAGTACAAGGCGCAGGTCTGGACGGTCTGAATGAGAATCAGAAAGTTACTTTTGAAGTGGAAACTGGCAATAATGGCCGTGAATCTGCAACTGATCTAAAAGCAACATAAAATAGTGTAATAGGGCCAATTTTGGGTGCGATTATTGCCGCACGTCGAATTGGCCCTTTTTAAATAAAGTTTTATAAAAAATTTCTTAAAATTTATACTATATTTTTTATATTTTTTAAGTATGGGAGTAAGGCTCCCATATCTGGTCCATGAGACATACCAGTAAGCGCTCTTCTCAATGGCATAAATAAATTCTTACCTTTGCGGCCAGTTGCTTCTTGGACGAGTTTCGTCCAGTTGCTCCAAGTATCAGAACTAAAGGGTTGCAATGGAAGCATTGCGATAGCTTCCAATACAAACTCACGATCTTGCTCGTCAATCTGTGGGTCAGCACCTTGTTCCATTAAATCCCACCACATCTGCAAATCGTTCAAACTTGAAATATTCATGCGAACGACATTCCAAAAGCCTTCAGCTTTTTCAAAAGGTACACCTATATTAGAAATATGAATGGCCACGTCAGAGGCACTCAAACCTTGCAAATATTTTGCCGTTAAAGGCATTAAATCTGCTTCATCGAATTTTGTTGGCGCCGCCCCAAACTTTGCTACATCAAACTCAGAAATAATTTCATCTATTGAAGCCCTTAATTCGACTGGGTCTGACGAACCCAGCTTAGCCAAGTGGCTAAGAAGTGCCATTGGCTGTACCCCAGCTTCCCTCATATCCCTTAACGCTAGTGAACCTAATCGCTTAGACAGCCCTTCTCCCTTTGGCCCAATCAGTAGCGAGTGATGAGCAAATTGAGGTATTTTTCCTCCGATAGCAGAGATAATTTGAATTTGTGTAGCCGTATTAGTTACGTGATCAGAACCACGAACTACGTGTGTAACACCCATGTCAGTATCATCACAAATTGAAGCTAAAGTATAAAGAACTTGCCCATCGCCACGAATAAGAACTGGATCACTAACCGATGCCGCATCAATAGATAAGTTTCCAAGAATTTGATCAGTCCACTCGACCCTGGATTGGTCCAACATGAAGCGCCAATGACTACCCACTTTTGAACGTAAAACATCTCTATCTATTTCAGACAAGGCAAGAGCCGAACGATCATAAACGGGTGGCTTACCCATGTTTAATTGCTTTTTTCTCTTAAGATCTAATTCCACTGACGTCTCAAAGCATTCGTAGAACTTACCCAACTCACGAAGTTTTTTTGCAATCTCTGCATAACGTTCTAATCTACTGGACTGATGCTCAATCTGGTCCCAGTGAAGTCCAAGCCACTCCATATCTCTCTTTATAG
>CAJWTH010000100.1 GCA_913047725.1 uncultured Planktomarina sp. | reverse complement strand
CGAAGAGATGCCTGACCGTCCACGCCCTAACGTTTCCGCACTAACTAAATGGGTTAATTCATAATATCTATTTTTAAAAAAATCTAAAAGTAGCAATATTTAACATAGTAACATTACTGCTGTATTATATTTACTTCAGGTGTGGCCATCCTATCGAACCAATCAAAATCCCGAATTGAGAAAAAGCCACCCAGGATACTACCAGCCACGACTGCCCAAACGATAACGGCGACCACCGTTGTTACCAAAAATCGTTTTTTCATCTGTGGGTTTTCTGGGCTGCCAGCATGTGTACCGTGATCAACTTTTCCTAAGTCTCCTTGAGTTTTAAGCTTCAAAGGTAAGACAATAAAAAGTGTGAGAAACCAAATAACCGCAAAAAGCACAATGGCAGATGTAATACCCATGAAAAATCCCTTAATGACGCCTTAGACTTGTTCTAGCTCGATTAGGCAGCCATTGAAGTCCTTGGGGTGTAAAAAAATTACCAGTTTTCCGTGAGCTCCAACTTTAGGTTCTCCTCCTCCCAAAACTCTAGCACCTGATTCTATTAATTGATCCCGCGCAGACAAAATATCATCCACCTCGTAACACATGTGATGAATACCCCCAGAGGGGTTCTTATCAAGAAAACTTGTGATGGGAGACTGGTCACCTAGTGGATGAAGCAATTCGATTTTAGTATTAGGAAGTTCTATAAAAACCACTGTCACTCCGTGATTGGGCTCATGTTGGGGCTTGCCAACTTTGGCGCCCAATATTGAAGAGTACTGAGTGCAAGAAGCTTCCAGATCAGGCACAGCGATAGCAACATGGTTCAACCGGCCAATCATAACTGTCTCCTCCTTTCTATTCTAGCTCTCAAAGCTTTGTAACCTCAATCAGGCTTTACCACTCTTAAAGAAAGTTCCCGCAGTTGTTCGTTCAATGGGTCAGATGGTGCAGCCATCATTAAGTCTTCCGCCCGTTGGTTCATTGGGAACATAATTACTTCACGAATATTGGCCTCATCTGCCAAAAGCATTACAATACGGTCAATGCCAGCTGCACAGCCGCCGTGCGGTGGCGCCCCATATTGAAATGCATTGACCATACCACCAAAACGCTTTTCCACTTCATCTTTTCCGTATCCAGCAATCTCAAAAGCTTTAAACATTATTTCGGGTCGGTGGTTTCGTATAGCTCCACTCAATAATTCATATCCATTACAAGCCAGATCATACTGGTATCCCAGCACTTTAAGCGGATCACCAAACAGTGCATCCATCCCACCCTGCGGCATAGAAAAAGGATTATGTTCAAAGTCGACTTTACCAGTCTCGTCATCTTTTTCGTAAATTGGAAAATCTACAACCCAGGCAAACGCAAACCGGTTTTTATCCGTTAGGCCAAGCTCTTCTCCAATAGAGTTTCGGGCTCGGCCAGCAACCGCCTCAAAAGCTTTAGGCTTGCCACCAAGGAAAAATGCCGCATCACCAACGCCTAATCCTAATTGTTCACGAATAGCCTCAGTGCGCTCTGGCCCAATGTTTTTGGCTAGGGGTCCGGCGGCTTCCATACCTTCCCCCTGATCGCGCCAAAAAATGTAACCCATACCAGGCAAGCCTTCTTTTTGAGCAAACGCATTCATTCGGTCGCAAAATTTTCGACTGCCGCCAGTAGGCGCGGGAATGGCCCTGATCTCTGTACCATCTTGCTCTAAGAGCTTGGCAAAAATGGCAAACCCTGAGTCTCTAAAATGGTCGGACACAATCTCCATTTTAATCGGGTTGCGCAAATCTGGTTTATCACTTCCATACCATAGAGCGGCATCACGATAGCTTATCTGCGGCCAAACTTTGTCAACCTGTCGAGCACCACCAAATTCCTCGAATACTCCTGTAAGAACTGGTTGAATTGTATCAAAGATATCCTGCTGTTCAACAAAGGACATTTCTAAATCTAGCTGGTAAAAATCTGTTGGAGAGCGATCAGCCCTTGGGTCTTCATCGCGAAAACATGGGGCAATCTGGAAATATTTATCGTACCCTGAAACCATAATCAGCTGCTTAAACTGCTGAGGCGCTTGTGGCAGAGCATAAAACTTGCCGGGATGTAGGCGAGAGGGTACCAGAAAATCGCGTGCGCCCTCCGGACTAGAAGATGTGATGATTGGTGTTTGAAATTCTCTGAAACCCTTATCCCACATCCGTTTACGCATCGATGCAATTACGTCCGAGCGTAATTTCATATTATTTTGTAATTTTTCACGCCGCAAATCCAAGTAGCGGTACTTAAGACGGGTTTCCTCAGGGTATTCCTGATCTCCAAACACCATCAATGGTAGTTCCTCTGAAGTTCCCAACACCTCAAGGTCAAGAATAAAAACCTCAACTTTACCAGTTGAAATTTTTGTGTTCACAAGCGCGGCATCTCGCGCCTTCACAGTCCCATCAATTCGGACGCACCATTCGCTTCTAAGCTTTTCAACCTCATTAAATACTGGGCTATCTGGATCACAGAGAACCTGTGTCATTCCATAATGATCTCGTAAATCTATGAATAAGACGCCACCGTGATCCCGTACCCGATGAACCCATCCCGACAGGCGGATAGTATCCCCAACATTATTTTCAGTAAGATCGGCACAGGTATGGCTACGGTAAGCGTGCATGGTCAGGCTCCTTAAAGCGGTCGCGCTGATACATCCCGACAGAGCCGTAAAGTCAAGCCAATCCGCTACTTTCTCACTGTTACACGCTCAAAATTGCTTATGAGAACGTTATTACTCATTAAATAGATGTCGAGCTTCCATTTGTGCATGTAGAGCATAAATTATCCTACTTGCTGTAGTTTCAAATAAGAATGGCAAAACCGCATGAACTAACGCGCATACAGCGGCAGTTAAAAGCATAACAAAATACCATGCAGCATGGAAAAAATGTTGATGATAAGTCTCATCAACATCATTCAAATGTTTAGTTAAAAGTTTTGACGACACCTGCATAAAGAAGCTCCTAATCTATTTACAGATTTGACCCTAACTCAATTAGGTTAAAAAAATTTCCCAAATATTCTTTAATTTAATTAATTATTGTGATAATTTTTTAATATGAAGACAAATATTGCAACATATGATGAATATGATCGACATATTTTGCAACATATGCAACGCGATTCAAGCAAATCTCTTGAGGATTTAGCGCAAGCAGTTAATTTGTCTCGGAACGCAGTTTGGCGCAGAATTAAACGGCTTCAAGATAGTGGTATTATAAAGGCGCGGGTAGCCTTGCTAGATGCACAATCCGTTGGGTTAGGGCTTATAGTTTTTATCTCAGTTTCTGTACGCACACACAGCAAAGACTGGGCAGATAAATTTGCCAAAGTAATTGATAGCCTGCCACAAGTGCAGTCGGCTTATCGAACTTCGGGAAATCAAGACTATTTAATCAAAGCCAGGGTCAGTAATGTGCAAGCCTACGACGATCTTTATCAGAGGCTCATTTCACAAATAGAACTGGCAGACGTAAGCGCTAGTTTCGTTATGGAAGAACTGAAAAATACAACCGAACTACCATTACCATAAATTTATTGACTGCAACTCCTGAGAAGGGCTTCCAGTTCAGACTAATCCAATATGAAATGAGAGAGGTACCTTGCACCTAAGGCACCATTCCATATAAGTTGGATCAGTTTGATGCCCCCTGATTAAGGACAAATTCATGCCAAAGAGAACGGATATTAAATCAATCATGATCATTGGGGCAGGTCCAATTATTATTGGCCAAGCCTGCGAGTTTGATTACTCTGGTGCCCAGGCGTGTAAAGCTTTGAAAGAAGAAGGCTATCGGGTTGTTCTTGTCAACTCAAATCCGGCAACAATAATGACAGATCCGGAGATGGCAGATGCCACATATATAGAACCCATTACACCGGAGACCGTTGCAAAAATTATTGAAATTGAACGGCCAGATGCACTTCTGCCCACAATGGGTGGGCAGACTGGATTAAATACGTCCCTCGCACTCGAAGAAATGGGCGTTCTGAAAAAATTTGATGTAGAGATGATTGGGGCCAAGCGACCAGCAATTGAGATGGCCGAAGATAGAAAATTATTTCGTGAGGCGATGGATAGATTGGGTTTAGAGAACCCACGGGCAACCATTGCCAATAATATGAATGACTGTCTGGAAGCCCTTGATGATATCGGTCTACCAGCAATAATCCGGCCTGCTTTCACACTTGGTGGAACTGGAGGCGGTGTCGCTTTTAATCGGGAGGACTATGAGCACTTCTGCAAAACTGGACTGGATGCTTCACCTGTCAACCAAATTCTAATTGATGAAAGCCTTCTGGGGTGGAAAGAATACGAAATGGAAGTGGTTCGGGATACTGCTGACAACGCTATAATTGTTTGCTCAATAGAAAACATTGACCCAATGGGTGTGCATACTGGCGACAGTATAACTGTTGCACCGGCACTGACGCTAACTGATAAAGAATATCAAATTATGCGAAATGCTAGTATTGCTGTGCTACGCGAAATTGGTGTTGAGACTGGTGGATCCAACGTGCAGTGGGCTGTAAACCCAGAGGACGGGCGAATGGTTGTGATTGAGATGAACCCACGGGTGTCTCGATCTTCAGCGTTGGCATCTAAAGCCACTGGTTTTCCAATTGCAAAAATTGCAGCAAAATTGGCCGTAGGCTATACGCTTGATGAATTAGAAAACGATATTACCAAAGCCACACCTGCTAGCTTTGAACCATCAATAGATTATGTGGTTACAAAAATTCCACGATTTGCTTTTGAAAAATTTCCTAACTCTCCTGCAGTTCTTTCCACAGCAATGAAATCTGTTGGTGAAGCTATGGCCATTGGTCGTAGCTTCCAGGAATCCATACAAAAAGCTTTATCTTCTATGGAAACAGGGCTGACTGGTTTTGACGAAGTAGCCATAGAGGGAATGCCTTCCCAAGATCAGATAGTTCAGCAGGACGATATTTTAATTGGTAAAACAGCTGAAATTCAAACAGTAATCGACAAAGTAATGACCCGAGAGTTGGCCATTCAATCACCAGATCGTATGCGTGTTATTGCACATGCAATGCGATTTGGTTTTTCAGATGTTGAGATTTACGACATCACTCGATTTGACCCATGGTTTTTAGCTCAGATCCGCGAAATTATAGAGACCGAAAATATCATTAAGGTTCATGGCATCCCAGAAGACGAATCTAATATACGTAATCTCAAAATGATGGGTTTCTCTGATGCGAGATTAGCATTTTTAACTAAAAAAACCGAGACTGCTATCCGCAAAATGAGACAGAACCTTGGCGTGGTAGCAGTGTTCAAACGGATAGATACATGTGCCGCTGAATTTGAAGCCCAAACGCCCTACATGTATTCCACCTATGAAGCTCCAGCAATGGGTCTGACTGAATGCGAGGCAAGACCCTCAAGTCGTAAGAAAGTAATAATTTTGGGTGGTGGTCCAAACAGGATTGGCCAAGGTATTGAATTTGATTACTGCTGTTGCCATGCTTGCTATTCACTCACAGAGCAAGGGTACGAAACCATAATGATCAATTGCAACCCGGAGACGGTAAGCACTGATTATGACACCTCAGACCGCCTGTATTTTGAGCCTTTGACCTATGAACATGTTATGGAAATAATGCGGGTCGAACAGGAAAACGGAACCCTCCACGGAGTAATTGTTCAATTTGGTGGTCAAACTCCACTAAAATTGGCCAACGCTTTAGAGCAAGCCGGCATTCCAATCCTCGGCACCAGCCCTGATGCAATTGACTTGGCCGAAGACCGGGAACGCTTCCAAGCTTTAGTAACCCAACTCAAACTAAAACAACCGCACAATGGCTTAGCAAAATCCAGCGCAGAGGCTCTAGAAATTGCTGCAGGAATTGGATTTCCATTGGTAATCCGTCCGTCATATGTATTGGGTGGTAGGGCAATGGAAATTGTACACGATCAAGCTAATCTAGAGCGCTACATCTCTGAGGCTGTGGTTGTTTCTGGCGATAGCCCCGTTTTACTGGACAGCTATTTATCGGGCGCTGTCGAGATTGATGTAGATGCACTTTGTGATGGTACTTCTGTGCATGTGGCAGGAATAATGCAACACATTGAAGAGGCTGGTGTCCACTCTGGTGATAGCGCCTGCTCCCTTCCACCCTACTCACTGCCTCAAAACATTATTCTTGAATTAAAACGTCAAACCGAAGCTTTAGCACTGTCACTGAATGTTATTGGCCTTATGAATGTACAGTTTGCAGTCAAAGACCATGAGATCTACCTGATTGAAGTGAACCCTCGCGCAAGCCGTACCGTCCCCTTTGTTGCCAAAGCAGTGCGTAGCCCAATTGCTGCAATCGCGGCACGTGTGATGGCCGGGGAACCTTTGAAAAATTTCAATCTGATAGACCCTGCCACTATCAAAGGCTTCGCAGTCAAGGAAGCCGTACTACCCTTTGCACGTTTTCCTGGTGTGGACACTCTTTTGGGCCCCGAAATGCGATCAACTGGCGAAGTCATGGGCTTTGACAGTAAATTCCACCGCGCCTTCTACAAAGCACAGTTGGGAGCAGGTATTGAATTGCCAATATCAGGCAAAATATTTTTATCAATCAAAGAAGAAGACAAGGGGTCAGTGCTACTAGAGGCCGCCAATTGTTTGGTAGAAATGAATTTTACACTCATAGCCACAAGAGGAACGGCTTCATTCTTGGCAAAATCTGGGATTAAAAGTGTGGTAGTGAATAAGGTCTACGAGGGACGCCCTAACATTGTAGACCAGATCAAAAATGGCGAAAT
>CAJWTH010000099.1 GCA_913047725.1 uncultured Planktomarina sp. | reverse complement strand
TGGTTGCGGGAGTAGGATTTGAACCTACGACCTTCAGGTTATGAGCCTGACGAGCTACCGGACTGCTCCATCCCGCGCCAAGTTTGAGCTTGCTAGTCCCTCATCCCAGAAACTGCAAGAGTTAAAATAAAAATACTAAACTATTCCTAGTTTAGTGTTAGGCCTCATGTAGCCTAGGATGATTTACCTCATCAACTTCAAGCTTGAAAGCCTTTTAAGGCTATAATCCTTTATATTACCAATATTATTAATTTGATCGTCGACATTCAGAAAGCTTTGACACAACATCAAGCCCATAGATCTTATTGTGGAAAAAATAATGTCAGAGCATGGCTACGCCAGTGGGCGATTAAATTTACCTTTTGTTGGGATTTCAACCTTTGGGAAGCGGCCCTATGTTGAAGATTGGAATACAATAAACGCAGATGTAGCAGTGATGGGCGCTCCATATGATTTTGGAACACAGTGGCGCTCCGGCGCAAGATTTGGACCACGAGCTGTGCGAGAGGCCTCTACTCTTTTTTCATTTGGGCATGCTGGCGCTTATGATCATGAAGACGATGCAACTTACCTTGCAGGAGATGTACGCATTGTAGATATTGGTGACGCAGATATCATCCATACCAAAACAGAAGAAAGCCATGCAAATATTGAGTTTGGCGTCCGTAAAATCTTAGCAGCAGGCGCATTGCCCGTAGTTATAGGCGGTGACCACTCAATAAATATTCCATGTATTAATGCTTTTTCTGATCAAGACCCCATTCACATCGTCCAAATTGATGCACATTTGGATTTTGTGGATGAGCGACATGGGGTGACCCAGGGCCATGGGAACCCAATGCGACGTGCAATTGAAAAACCTTGGGTCAGCGGAATGACACAGCTAGGCATCAGAAACGTAAGTTCCACGGCCAAAGAGGGCTACGATGACGCCCGCAACCGTGGGTCTGATATTTTATCAGTCCGCCAGGTCCGCCAATTAGGCGTTGATGGTGTTCTGAAACGCATACCAAAAGGCGCCAGATATTATGTCACAATCGATATTGATGCCTTCTGCCCTTCCATTGCACCCGGTACCGGCACACCGAGCCACGGTGGCTTCCTATACTATGATGTGATCGAGATTTTGCAGGGGTTGGCGAAACGTGGGCAAGTGGCTGGTATTGATTTAGTAGAAGTTGCACCGGCCTATGATCCATCCGACAGTACACAAATTCTGGCAGCTCAAGTGCTTTTAAATTTTATAGGATTTATTTTCCACCCTAATGAATGACACCGGCGATGGAGTCAGAGTAGGTTCATACTTAATTTAGAAAACATATTTTCAATTATCTCCACCAAGGTCGTCCCAAATACCTTGGATCCAAGATCGGATTTGAAGCGCCTCCTCCCAGCGATTTGACATTTCCTTACCATCTGGACCAGTCATCGCGTACTCTGGGGGACCAAGCTCACATAAAAAAATACAATCTCCAGAACCTCGTGTTCGCCAGTCTTCCAGACCTTCCTGCCACCATCCTTTGAATAATTCCACCCACTTTTGGTGTTGGGGGAAGTCAAGTTGAAGTTGAATTTGTTGTCGACTGGCTACACGCCCTTGAAAGCTATCAGAACGCTGCAATACTCTACTGATCAACCCCAAGTCTCGCTCAGACATAGGAAACCAAAATTCCCGATCCACCACATAGTGACTTAAATCAGCACACATACGCATTTCAGGGATAGCATCAAGAAGACACAGGGTGGAGTATAAGTCGTTAGTTATGCAGTTTCGGTGGCTTTCAAATTGTACTGGTATCCCAATTTGATCTGCCATTTCAATCCATTGACGAATAATAGGGATCATACCATCCACTGAAAGTGGCGTTACTTGTCCAATTACGTCAACGAACGGACTGCCAAAATCTTTTGCCATTATCAATGTTTCGCGGAGGCCTTCAACCGTCTTAGGAAATGCAACGATCAACGGCGTCAGGCCAAAACGTTCCATATGTGGACGCACCTCATGAGCCTGCGCCACATCACCCGCACCAAGGTCAATTGCCATACCATCATAACCCGCAGCAGATACCAAACGACAAACTTCGTCATAGGGTAACTTAACACCTGTTTGGTCGTGTGGCTGCATCGCCCAAAGGCTCGTAAAAGTTTTGAGACTTTGAGACATATAATGTTCCTTGAGATGTTATGAGCATAAAGTTCTTGTTCAAAAGTATTTCACTAAGTTACTAAAAATTTTTAAATTCAAAGTCCTGGTAAAAATAACTTATTCTGCAGGCACCCGCGTACGGCCACCAGAGGTTGGGACCACCCAAACCTCATTCTGCGGCCATTTGCTTTCATCTTTCTGGGCGAGGCACTTTATTACCTCTACCTGAAACTCAATCCAACCCATTCGATGTACAGGGCCTGTCTGTGCTTCAATTTTTGTATTCAATTTATGAAGTTTCCAAAAAGGCACAGAGGGGAATACGTGATGGGCAGTGTGATATGGCATTTGCCAACAAAGCCAGCGCATAACTGCATTCGTTTTTGTTGAGCGGGTGTTATCCAAAATATCATCGTTATGGCTGAGACCAAGGTGTTCAATAGTATTTTGTAATTGGTGGATAGGTTTTGTTGCAATCATTGGTAAAATCCAAAAGCTGAGTACCACCCAGCTCTGCATTGCAACAGAAACCATTACAGCAATAAAATAAAGGGCTAGATGTACACGGCTTTCACGAATGACCTTCGCTTCTTCTTCCACTCGGATATACGGCTCAATTATTATACCTCGTGCACGTCGGATCACACCAAACAACCTGTTTCGCCAATAAGTAAGTCCAGACATCCACAAAAGATATGTACCTAATGTGTAGGGCTCACGGACCAACTCACCATCCTTTTCCCAGCTTTGAGTGTAGGTGTGGTGAGCAAAATGCATTACCTGATCATAATCCCTTGGAAAAATCATCAAAAAGCCAATTAGTCGTCCAAATATTTCATTGGTTTTACGCGTTGCAAACACTGTCGCATGGCTAAGTTCATGCTGCCCAGCATACAAAAAATTCAATAAGATCCCGAGAGAAAATCCCGTCAGCAACATCCAAGCCGTGCCCATCATTAGGCTGTGGAGATAACCAATTATTAGGATTGCAAATATATGACTGGCCAGTTGTCCAGCACCCCAGAGATCAGATCGGACATTCAGAGCTTTCAACTCTGAAGGTGTAACCAGCTTTCTACGTGAAAATGAAGCTTCCATTAGTGCCCCCAAACCAACTTTATCAAAGTGTCAAACCTGAAATGGACAAACTACTCATTGAATATGTAAGTCGTTCAACATAGCCCATTAATAAAATTTATGTATCTTCAAGAAATTCTATCCCAAGGTCGCGTGAAGCTGCCTAGAACTCCCAATATAGCTGAATCATCGGCCGCTCCAGATACTTGCGCCACTAGGCCACGCTGCTTATCTTCAATTACTGATTGCACTTCGGCATCAACACCAGCGCTCTCAAGAGATTCATTATAAATTCTAATGATAGCAGCTTTCCTTAAAGCTGGTTTGAAGACCTTACCAACAGCTGTTTTTGGTAACTCTGGTAAGATCTCAATATACTTTGCCTGTGCGGCTTTCTCACTTACTCGTGCATTAACAAATTCGATTAACTCCTCTGGAGTGGCAGAACCACCACCAACCAGCTCTACGTACGCACATGGTATTTCGCCAGCATGCGCATCAGGTTGACCAATTGCGCCAGCAAACCCAACCGCTTCATGACCGGCTAAAGCCTCCTCTATTTCCGCCGGATCAATATTATGACCACCACGAATTATTATATCTTTGGCACGACCAGTGATCCACAGATACCCATCCTCGTCTATTCTTCCCAAATCACCTGTCCGCAGATATGTTTCATAATGGTAAAGATTATCGTTTTTAGCCAACTCAGTATACGTGTTACCAGCATAAACCCCTGGGTTCTCAATACAGATCTCGCCTATCTCGTCACGATTACATTCCTTGGGACCGTCCGCCGTATCCAATAAGATTTTTACATTTGTATGAGGTAAGGGTAGGCCTACGGAACCAACTTTTTTTAGACCTTGGTCTGGGTTGCAGGATACAAGGCAAGTTGCCTCTGTAAGGCCATAACCTTCAACGATCTCAACGCCTGTCGCTTTTTCAAACTTTTTAAATAACTCCACTGGCAAGGGCGCTGAACCAGAGAAGGCAGTTCTAAGAGATGACACATCTGCATCAATTGGCCTCTGCATTAACGCTGATATTGCTGTGGGTACAGTTATCATAAAAGATACATTCCAACGCTCTATCAGTTTCCAAAAATTATCAAACACCCCATCACCGCGATAACCTTGGGGGGTTGGGAACACCACGTGGGCTCCAGAACTAATCATGGCCATTAAAATCACGTGACAGGCAAACACATGGAACAAAGGTAGAGGACAAATTATTGTATCTTCCGGCTTGAAAAGCAGCCGATCACCCAACCACCCATTATAGACCATTCCAGAATATTTATGCTGCGCCACCTTGGGCATACCGGTAGTTCCCCCAGTATGAAAATATGCAGCTACCCGGTCATCAGCAGCATCATCAAAATCGAGAACAAGATTGTGTTTATCAAGTTCTACATTAAAATCCATTACTCTGGCGGAATGATTTACGTTAACTTTTGGACGGATTAATGGGACTATCCATGATTTTGGAGGTGACAGATATCGATTAAGATCAACTTCTAAAACAGTTTCTACATTTGCTGCCTCCGCCACAGCATCCGCGGCAAGTTGGGCTAAGTCAGATTTTGGGAAACCGCTTAGGGTAACCAATACCTTTGCATTAGTTTCACGCAGAATTGCAGCAATCTGTTCAGGTTCGAGCAGTGGATTAATCGGATTGGCGATACCCGCAATACTCCCACCAATTAATGTCAGTGCTGCCTCATTACAGATTGGCAAAAGGTAAGCAACGACATCATTTTCACCTATTCCTAGTTGTCGGAATAGATTTGCAGCTTGCACAGATTTATCCCGAAACTCTTGCCAACTGAGAGTTTCCGCTTTGTCTTTTGGACCAGAGGTTAGCTGAAAACTGATGCCCGGGCGTTTTCCGTGGCGCTCAGCCACAGAGTTGATAAATTCATACATCGTTTTGGAAACAGAGCGCTCCACCCATGGCATTTCATTTCCAACTGCATCCACATCGGCCTTTGTTGCAAAGCTCATATTTAATCTCCCATCACCAAATCAAATCCCACTTTCCGTGGCCTTTTTAATACGATGGGCAGTTTTTTACAGTTTCGCAAGCCTTATGCTTAAACGATTTTTTTGAATTTCTTTTCAGAATTGAAATCTTCAGAAAATTGGAGCTGTGCCAACCGTGAATAAAGACCCCCCTGGGAGATCAACTCTGAGTGTGTACCCTGTGCTATTATCTGACCTTGCTCCATAACTAAGATACGGTCAGCATTTTTCACAGTCGCAAGCCGATGCGCCACTACTAACGTTGTTCGATCCTTGGAAAGGCTCTCAAAGGCATTCTGTACCAAGGCCTCACTCTCACTATCTAGGGCTGACGTGGCTTCATCAAGCAAAAGGACAGGAGCATCTCGTAGGATTGCGCGCGCAATGGCAATGCGTTGTTTTTGGCCCCCAGACAGCATGACCCCTCGCTCACCAACAAAGCTTTCATATCCATTTGGAAGTTCTGATATAAAATCATGTGCCGCTGCAGATTTTGCTGCTTTAACGACCTCACTGCGCTCAGCTCCTGGGCGACCAAACAAAATATTATCATATGCAGAGCTGGCAAATATAACAGGATCTTGTGGAACTATAGACATAAATTTTCGAAAAGTACTTCGATCCATTTCTGACAAACCCACATCGCCAAAACTAATTTTTCCAAATTGTGGATCAAAAAATCTTTGAAGCATTTGAATAATAGTTGATTTACCAGCACCCGATGGGCCTACCAATGCAACCGTCTCTCCTGAGTTAATAATAAAACTGACCTTATTAAGGGCTGAAACATCTGGACGAGTTGGAAAAGAAAAACTGACATTCTCAAACTTAATAGGGCCAACTATTGGTGCTTTCGGTGTTTCAGGATCAACAACGGTGTCTTGCGCATTGAGTAATTCAACCAAGCGCTCAGTTGCACCCGCAGCCCTTTGAAGCTCTGCCCATAACTCTGAAAGTGCTGCCGTAGAACTCGCCACGATCGTCGCGTAGATTACAAATTGAACCAACTCACCCGCTGACGTTATCCCACTGCGTACGTCGATAGCTCCCACCCAAAGAACACCCATCACGCCAGAAAACACTACAAATATTATAATCATAGTAATTAAAGCGCGCACTTTAATTCTTGCCTTTGCACTATCAAAGGCTCTTTCGATAACCTCAGAAAATTCAAGCGCCGTACGGATTTCATGGGTAAAAGCTTGAACTGTTTGCACTGACAGTAGCCCCTCGGAGGCCTTGGCTGACGAAGCAGCAATCCAATCCTGATTTTCACGCGAAAGGCCCCGCAAGCGCCGACCCAATATCAAGATTGGTCCAAGAATTAACGGAACAATTAGAAGGACAAGGCCAGTAAGTTTTGGCGAGGTCCAAAGCATCATTACAAGCCCACCAGACATCATAAGCATGTTTCGCAAAAGCCAACTTGCTGACGATCCTATGACAGACAATATAAGAGTGGTGTCAGTGGTGATCCTACTCAACACCTCACCAGTCATCAACGTCTCATAATAAGCCGGAGACATACCTATCATACGACTAAAAATTGCTTTTCGGAGATCCGCTACTACCCGCTCACC
>CAJWTH010000098.1 GCA_913047725.1 uncultured Planktomarina sp. | reverse complement strand
CGCCCAACCGCGTCAGCAGTTGAACCACCAACACCACGGTCAATCTCATCAAAAATCATTGTACGATCCGAGGACTCTTTCGATAGGCAAACCTTCAATGCGAGGAGAAAGCGGCTCAATTCCCCACCTGACGCAATTTTTTCTAATGGCCCAGTTGGAGATCCAGGGTTAGTTGCCACCTTGAAAGAAACTTTGTCAGCACCAGTCGACCCACCCTCCTGATCTACTATTTCTGTTCTAAATAAGGCCCGTTCCATTTTTAAAGGAACTAGCTCAGCCAACATCGCCGCATCCAAAATCTTTGCGGCAGATACGCGGGCCTTTCTGAGTTGTAATATTATGCTATTATATTTCTTTGACTTATCCCTTACATCAAATTCAAGTTGTTCAAGATTAGCATTACCACTATTCAGATTATCTATTTTTTGTGTTAGATCCTCCAAAACTCGAGGTATTTCATCTGGAACCACAGAATGCTTGCGCGCCGCGGCTCTAATTGCAAATAACCGTTCTTCGGTTTGCTCAAGCTCGACTGCATCAAAAGTAAGATTTGAGACAACAACTTCAATTTCTTGCTGCGCTTTTCCAACAGCGTTCAACGCTAACTGTAAGGTTTCAGAAGCCGGCGCAAGCTGTCCATCAAGTTTCTCAGCGGCACTTTCGATCCAGCGTAAGGCGTTACTTATTTGTGTTTCGGCACCATTTCCAGAGATAGACTCAATTGACTTTGTAACGTCTTCCCTTATTTTTTCAGCAGACTGCATCAAACGCCGACGCGCATCCAGACTATCATCATCACCTTTGCTAACATCAAGATGCGACAACTCTGCAACTGTGTAGCGCAGGTAATCCTCTTCTACCTCTAAAGTTTTTATTTCAGTTGTAGTTTTTGCTAACGCTTTTTCCGCAAGCAACATTTTGTTCCATGCCACACTGCACTCATTCTTTAAATTATTAGCCCCTGCATAATCGTCCAAAAGTACCTGGTGAGACCGAACATTTAATAATCCTCGATCATCATTTTGACCGTGCAACTCAAGCAAAGTTTCACTTATTAGGCGAAGCACCTGAGCTGAACAACGAACTCCGTTTACAAAAGCTGTCTTTCGGCCGTCTTGACCATTAATACGTCTTAGAATTAGTTCAGGATCCAGTTCAATACCACTATCAATCAAAATATTATTTACTGGGTGATTAGGCTGAATATCAAACCACGCAGTGACTTCACCTTGTTCAGCGCCTTGCCGCACAAGTCCAGTCTGCCCTCGCCATCCCAACACGAAACCCAAGCAATCAAGCAATATTGATTTTCCAGCACCAGTTTCGCCAGTCAATACATTTAAGCCTGGTTCGAACGATAGCTCTAACTCATCAATTATGAGCATGTCTTTAACGATTAAACCTCTTAACATGGTTGTCTCACTAAAATTAAAGCCATTGGCCCTTTATCATTTGGCGATAGATCGTGGTTAGCCAATTTGTACCAAATGGGACCGGTTTCAATCCCTGACCACTCAGTAAATTATAGCTATCATTATACCAATCTGTAGATTTATAATTAAGTTTAAGAATAGCACCAGCCGATTGAGCCTCCTCGATTAGCCCCAATGAAAGATAAGATTCAACCAAACGGTGAAGCGCTTCCGGTGTTTGATTGGTAGATTTAAAATCTTCAATAACTATACGAAACCGATTAGCAGCGGCAGTGTAATGCCCTTTTTCTAAATAGTAGCGGCCCACTTCCATTTCTTTGGTAGCCAAATGATCAAGAGTTCTATCAAATTTAAGTTTCGCTACCTGCGAGTATTCACTGTCTGGATATCTCTCAACAATAACCCTCAGCGCTTCCAACGCTTTAGTCGCAACACCTTGATCGCGGCCAATTTCGTCAATCTGATCGTAATAGCTAAGCGCCAAGAGATATTGCGCATAGGCGGCATCGTCAGCTGCTGGATAGAAGTCAAGATAGCGTTGGGCAGAGCTCCTGCTATTAGGGTAATCAAGGCTTTTATGAAAACTGAAAGCTTGCATAATCAAACCCCGCTTAGCCCATTCTGAATAAGGATAAAGTCGTTCTATTTCTCCATAATACTCAGCAGCTTTCACGAATTTTTTTTGTTTTAAATTTAAGTCAGCTTTATCATAGATTTCTTTTGCAGAGTAACTTTCTATAGGATCCTCTAACCCAAATTTTACTTCACTACACCCAATTAAGGTTGTGGCGAAAACACAAAAAATTAAAATTTTCTTGATCACATGGATACCCTCATAGCATTCGATTAATGCAAACTAACACAGAATATTTTTTTGAAAATAACAGATTGTTTATTTTTTATATGCCGCAAGAATTTACTCGGCTAAGCAAACATCATCCCAGACAAGCCCAGCACCAGGTAAACACATAGTCATTTCTAAATTACAATCAATCATACGAAAGGCTAATGGTTTCGAAAATAACTTTTGTAATAATTTATTAGTTGCGGTGTGGCCAGACCTACGACCGACATAACGGCCAATAATTGGACCACCAGCAAGCGCCAAATCACCTACCGCATCTAACATTTTATGCCGAACTGGTTCATCAACATAACGCATACCGCCTGGATTCAAAACATCGCTACCATCAACAACCACGGCATTCATTAATGTGCCACCAAGTGCGAGGCCTTGTGACCGCATGATATCAACATCCGAATTTGCACAGAAAGTTCGACTATTACTCAGCTCTTTTACAAAACTACCATTCGCCAAATCTAGGGATTTGGATTGTTGTCCTATAGCAGCATCAGGAAAATCGATCATAAATTCCATCTTTGTTCCAGGATATGGCTCAAGAGCGGCATAGGCTCCATTTACGCTAACTTCCACTTTCTCAAGTATCTCAAGTACGCGCACTGGTACCGTTTGTTTTAAAAAACCAACTTTTAAAAACCCACGTACAAAATCATGAGCGCTACCATCCATAATTGGTAGCTCAGGGCCATCCAACTCAAGCAAAGCATTGTTAATACCGCAGCCCGCAAGCGCCGCCATAATATGCTCTACTGTCGATACACTTACACCTTCTTGGTTTTCAAGGCGTGTACAAAGTGCTGTATGTACAGAGAATTGCCAATTAGCGCATATAAATGCACTTTCTTCTGCGACATCCATCCTTCGAAACCAAATACCTGTTTCTGCAGCAGCGGGTCGCACAATCAACTTTACATCAACACCTGTATGTAAACCTGTTCCAATAAAAACAACATCTGATTTTAATGTCTTTTGCAATTCAACCTCAATTTTTACAGAAATAAGAGCTTCTGCTGCTACGATTAATAGCCTGGCCCAGGCACATACTCAACTCACGCTTTGCAACCATTTGAAACATCTTTCAATAAAAATTAGCAATAATATGCCAATAGCAGTTTCAAAATATTGGTTCATATAAAAAAGAGCGCCAAAAGGACGCTCTTTGACTTTGTTATTGCAAAACCTTTAATTAGCTTGTCGTCGTAAAAATGCAGGAATATCAATTCTTTCATTGGCACCTTTTTCTGCCTCAAACTCCTGATCAATCACAGTTGAAGGAGCAGAAACCTCACTTCTATCCACAGATTCATGTTGGCCTGTCATCCTACTAATTAATGAGTTAAAACCGAACCTAGGTTTTTCGGCAACCTCAGCAACAGATGGCTTAACGGAATCGTTGATTTTGGTTTCCAATGGCACTTTTTCAACTGCTGCACGCAATCGGGCCATCGCCTCTGGACTCGGCGTTCCAGGCTCAGACAAGCCAACATAACTCATGCTAGGCTCCAAATCGTTAGCATCAATTAGCATCTCTCCTTCATTAGTTTGAACAGAATCTTCCGATGATAATGTCTCTTCATTTAAAGCTGCAACATCAGGAATTAGTTCAGAATCAGGCGACACGGAACTTTCATTCTCAGCAAAAGTGAGCTCAGGAAGCTTATAATCTTCACTCTCCATTTCAGACTGTTCAAACCTTGGTGTTACAACCTCAGCTCTAGCCGATGGAGTTCTAAAACTACGGGCTTGGCCAGCATCAATTCCTGTAGCAACTACTGAAACACGCATCACACCCTCTAATGTGGTATCCAATGTTGAGCCAACAATTATATTTGCATCCGGATCAACTTCCTCACGAATGCGGTTTGCAGCCTCATCAAGTTCGAATAGTGTTAAGTCAACTCCACCAGTAATATTAATTAGAACACCTTTTGCTCCACGAAGACTGATTTCATCTAATAACGGGTTAGAAACGGCTTTGTCGGCCGCCTGAACCGCACGATCTTCACCAGTAGCCTCACCTGTTCCCATCATGGCCTTTCCCATTTCATCCATAACCGCACGGACATCAGCAAAATCAAGATTAATTAGACCAGGTCTTACCATTAAATCAGTCACACCCTTCACTCCTTGATAGAGGACATCATCGGCCATGCTAAAAGCGTCAGTAAAGGTAGTCTTTTCATTGGCTACTCGAAACAAATTTTGGTTAGGTATAATTATCAGTGTATCAACAACTTGCTGCAACGCTTCGACACCTTCTTCGGCTTGGCGCATCCGTTTACTACCCTCAAACTGAAAGGGTTTAGTAACTACACCAACAGTCAAAACCCCAAGTTCCCGTGCAGCTTGGGCAATAATTGGAGCAGCTCCAGTGCCCGTACCTCCACCCATTCCAGCTGTAATAAAACACATGTGTGTTCCTGCAAGGTGATCAACGATCTGTTCAATACTTTCCTCTGCTGCGGTCGCGCCAACTGCTGCCCTCGCACCGGCCCCAAGCCCCTCTGTGGCCTTGACACCCAGCTGTATTTTTGCCGGCGCACCAGATTGTTGCAGTGCCTGCGCATCTGTATTAGCAACTACAAATTCCACACCTTCAAGAGATTTATCTATCATGTTGTCAACTGCGTTTCCGCCAGCACCACCAACACCAAATACGGTAATGCGGGGTTTTAATTCTTCATGTCCTGCCATGGTTAAGTTTAATGTCATGTTTTTTCCACCTGCTCTGGCCACATTGATCTGCAGCTTAAATTTATTTTTTTAGTTTAACGAAAAATTACTCTTAAGTCACGAAAAAATTGTTATTTATAACTATATATGCTCCTCTTTTTCTCCTCTTTAGCTAATAGTTGGGTCCTCACATAGGCAAGCCCTCACCAATTATTACGAAACCACCGCATCGCATGGCGTAAAGGCTGTCCAATAATTTGCGGCTGCAGTACTTCAAAATCCCACCATTCGTCTTGCGGGTTTGCTGCTGTTAATGCTAATCCCACAACTCCAGAAAATGCAGGGCCAGTTGCAGCTTGCGGCAGCCCTTGGACCCTGACCGGGCGACCTAATCGCACATGTTGCCCTAATATCCTCGCCGCTAAACCATCTAAGCCTGGGATTTGGCTAGCTCCACCAGTAAGAACAATTTGCTTTCCAGGGAGCTTATCAAAACCTGCCACATTCAGCCGCTCCCTAACATCTTCCAAGATTTCCTCCATACGCGGCCGAATGATCCCTATTAACTCTGATCTACTAACCTGGCGACGGTCGTGCTCCCAATCACCACTATTACCTTCAGTTTCTATCATTTCGCGATCATCCATGCCAGTTGACATCGCTCCTCCATAAATTGTCTTTATACGTTCGGCGCTGGACATCGGTATTTTCAGTCCCATCGAAATATCACTGGTCACATGGTCGCCACCCAAGCCGACACTATCAGTAAATATTTGGTGTTTTTTGAAAAATATAGAAATACCAGTAGTACCACCGCCCATATCAATACAAGCAGCACCGAGTTCTTGTTCATCTTCAACCAGAGCAGCTTGCCCAGAAACATAAGATGATGAAGCTACTCCAGCCAATTCCACATCACAACGCTTCACACAGTAGTTCAAATTTTGAATTGCAGACTCTTTTACGGTGACAATATGTAAATCTGTAGATAATTTTTGGCCAGAATGGCCGCGTGGGTCTGTCATCCAAGAGCGGTCATCAAGAGTAAAATTTACTGGTTGCGCATGCAACACAGTTCTATTCATCCCAAAATCTGGCAAGTCACAAGCGGCCAAAACTCTCCCAATATCATATGACTCAACAGCGCCATTATCAATTAAAACTTCGCCGAAAACACCATAACTTTTTGGTGCAGCGCCTGAAAAGCTTGCAATTGCATGATCGACACGTACACCAGCCATTTTTTGTGCTGCTTGTAACGCTGTACGGATAGCACGCTCAGTCTCAACCATGGATTCTATTTCACCAAGGCTAATACCACGAGATTTAGTAGTGGCGGCACCAATTACACGGAAAGTTGATTGCCCAGCCATTGAGCCAATAACTTCTCCAGAAAGGATATCATCGGAACTATCAAAACGAAGGATTAAACAGGCAACTTTGGAACTTCCAGCATCTATAACTGCGATAACGCCGCGTTGGATAGCAAATTTTCGCATCCCCCGCATTGCGCGCTGAGTATTGTATAGATCATTCATTCTGACCCTCCAGAAGCATTTCTTTTATGGATTTTTTCATATGGCTCAACGCAGCAGGCCGTATTCGTAGCGTAGGCCGGCTAGGGTCACGGAAATCTATGAGTGATATATCGCGCTCAAACAAGTTTTGAGCCTGTCCTAATACAATTGCTTGGGACAAGGCTAGTTCAGGACTATTCTCCGGTAGTGCAATAGTCTGGCCATCAAGCAAAATTAAATTCCAACGCCGCTGGCCCACTCTGACGAGACCTCGCAGGCGATCCGCAATGGGATTAGCATGACTTATTATGGATCGTGCGTCTTCCAATACATCTACAGCACCCTCACCAGCGATTAAAGGTAGATGACCAAAATC
>CAJWTH010000097.1 GCA_913047725.1 uncultured Planktomarina sp. | reverse complement strand
CCGACATCTGCTACCAAATATTGTGCAACCATGTTTGCTGTCCAATTCGCCAGATTTCCTAGCTGTTACTTACTTACTTTTTGTCAATTCATGCAAGCCTATTGCGCTGGGTGCTCACTAAGAAGTCTTGCCATTAATGCTAATATATGGATGTCTTCAAACAAGCAATTTAAAGGACTTCCGAATGCCAGCTCCAAAAAATAGATTAAAATCTGCAATCCTGTCTGGCAAGATGCAATATGGATTATGGCTTGGTTTAGCTAGCCCAGGCGTAGCTGAAATGGCTGGTGGTGCTGGTTTTGACTGGTGTTTGATCGATGGAGAGCATGGTCCAAATGACCTTCCTAGGATTGAAGAACAATTGCGTGCATTGGCAGGCCAGCCCACAAGCGCGATCGTGCGTGTACCTCAAGGGGATGATTGGATTTTAAAACAAGTTTTAGATCTAGGTGCCCAAACTGTTTTAGTGCCGATGGTTGAGACTGCAGAGCAGGCTGCTGATGTTGTGGCTGCCTGTAAATATGCCCCAGAGGGCCGCCGGGGTGTCGGGTACGCGCTGGTGAGGGCTAGTCAATACAACGCAATACCAGACTATGCTAAGACCGCGAACGAGGAAGTATGTGTAATAGTACAAGTGGAAACTTTAACGGCAATGAAAAATATTCCACAAATTGCTCGAGTGCCAGGCGTGGATTGTGTTTTTATTGGGCCGGCTGACTTGAGTGCTGACATGGGATACTTGGCTGACTTAAATCATCCAGATGTCTTGGTAGTTATCGCCCAAGGAATGAAAGATATAGCCGCTGCTGGCGTTGCAGCTGGTACGATTGCGTTTTCAGAAACAGATCAAAAGAGGTTTGTGGGGCAGGGTGGTACATTTCTCTGTGTGGAGGCCGATGTCACTCTGCTTCAGTCAGCGTTGCAGGCGACTAAATCGGCCATTAAGGGGATATAAATTGCAGTCAGAAGGGTGGTAAGTTAAAAATTTTAACTTCTTCGGCGCTTGCGTCCACCACGTCCACCAGCATCAGCTCCAGGAATTTTATTGAATTTAATCCAGGAGCCGCCGCTGGGGTCATTGTCCGTTAGAAAGTTAGCGGCTCGGATGGCTTCCATTTCTTTCCCAGCTCGAAATTGAGTAGAGCCTAAGCCAAATAAACTTACAAATGTCTCGTCATCCATGTCTTGTGGTAAAATTATTCCAGCCGCTGCTATTGCCAGTTTTTTTTCTTCAATCTTTTTTTGGCTTACAGGCAAAGATACTGGGTTCATAATCGCGGATGTCATGCCTGCCACCATCGCCATTGGTAAAAATGCATTATTAATTCCATGCCGATTTGGCAGTCCAAAAGAAATATTGGACGCGCCACATGTCGTGTTTACTCCAAGTTCATCACGCAGGCGACGGACCAGCGTAAATACCTGTAAACCTGCACTTCCCATGGCTCCAACGGGCATCACGAGTGGGTCAACTACAATGTCATGTGCGGGAATGCCAAAATCAGCGGCACGCTCAACAATTTTCTTGGCAACTGCAAACCTTACGTCTGGATCCTCAGAAATGCCGGTATCATCATTGGAAATTGCTACTACTGGCACATTGTATTTTTTGACCAGTGGCAACACTAGTTCAAGTCTATCTTCCTCACCCGTCACTGAGTTAAGTAGCGGGCGCCCCTCGGCAGCAGCTAGGCCATTCTCCAAAGCGCCTGGCACTGAGCTATCAATGCACAGTGGAGTATCAACTACAGCCTGCACCCGTTTAACTAACTCCTCCATTAGGGTGGGCTCCACGAAGTTATTATCTGCGTAACGTGGGTCTTCGGCCATTTTATTTGAAAATACTGCACCAGAATTAATATCTAAAATATTTGCTCCCGCAGCTGTTTGAGACATTGCGTCTGCTTCAACTCTGGAAAAGTCTCCAGCTTCCAGTTCTGCGTTTAATATTTTTCTACCGGTTGGGTTAATTCGTTCACCAATAACACAAAATGGTTCGTCAAAGCCAATTATGGCAGTCTTAGTTTTGGACTCGACAACAGTTCGTGTCATTCAGGGGATCCTTAAGATTGAGAAAGAGGAACAGCGGAGGATCCGCCGTTCTCTGTAGCCCACTTAGCATTTGTTTTTATGCCACCAAGTGGAAAAAAATGAACGTTAGTTATATTAAAATCTGGGTTTTTACTTTTTTCGATTGCCAAGCTTGCAAGAAACTCATCTGGCGTAAATGGAAGCAGTAATTTGCTCAGATCCTTTGCGCGGCGCTGTAGAACACGTAAAGACGCTCCAACACCACAGGCTATAGAGAATTTGATAAGTGTTTGCAGTTTGGCGGGCCCCGCCACTCCAATATGGATAGGCAATTTAATACCATTTTCCACCAAACTATTAGCCCACTTGATTACCGGATCTGCTTCAAAACAAAATTGTGTTGCTATCGCCATTTCAGCGTCTGATGTGTCAGAGAATGCTTGTTTCCAGTGGAGCGCTTTGTTGACTTTGGTTAGAGATCCGTCCGGGTCAATATCTTTATTACCTTCAGGATGACCGGCAACATGTAACCTTTTGAACCCTGCATCTCCAAAGACATCAGTTTCAAGTAATTGCATTGAATCCTCAAAGTCTCCATGCGGTTTAGATAAGCCTCCAGCCAATAGCAGAGCTTGGCTAATATTTGCCTCGCCTTGATACATTGCAATCCAATTTTTCAGAGTTTGTTTGTTTTTAATTATACGCGCAGGGAAATGTGGCATCACATCAAACCCCTCGGCAGCTATTCGTTTGGCCGTTGTTACCATGTCCTCTATCGGAGTGTCTTCTAAGTGGGCAATGTAAACAGTGGTCCCATTCGGAAGCAGATCCTGAAAGTTTTCAATTTTTTCAGCTGTGCGTGGCATAACTTCAATAGAAAAATCTTTTAGAAAACTTTCCAGTTGGATATTACTCTCTGGCGCCTGAGTATCTTTTTTAGCGAAGTTCAATAAGCCCATTGATTGTTCCTCTTATTACTGATTGTTCTTTTCAACTGGCCCAGCCATCGTTGTCTATCAGCTGTTTAATTTTCTGCTTCGTGTATTCTGTGTCAATTCTAGTGGCTTCTGACTTAGCAATCAGGTCTGGTTCTCCATTAACAGAATAAGATTCTGCTTTTCGCCATTCGGCAAGATAAGAGTCAGTATCTTCGGCACCGATTTTCATCGCGGCCCTATCGATTGCCTGCTCGAAACGCTCTGGAAGTTGAATTTTAGATGCTTTACGCCCCTTGCCCACAATAACTTGAGCTGGAATGTCTCGCCAATACACAATCACTACGTCTGCCATCTGATTCCTCGCTGTTAATTAAGTCTCTAGGTGCTTGTATCGTTAATTCATCGTCGATTTTCGACACCCGAAAGGGTAGCAGCGACTTCGGAGTCTTAACCAATCAATTACCATAATATTGAGCTTAAAATTAATAGGACGCTCTATTATCTTCATCTGTGATTGTAAGACAGGATGAATGAGCCTACGGTTGTTTTAACTCGATATTCGAAAGGCGTAATTATGACGCCAAAGCGTCCTAAGTCTGCGGGCGCAGTTCCTAAAGCGGTTGGATCTACCGCAGGCTCAAAGCCCCAAAGTCAGCAGCTGTATGCGGCGCTGGATTTGGGTACAAATTCTTGTCGGATGCTTATTGCGCAGCCTGATGGCGCGCAATTTAAAGTTGTAGACAGCTTTTCAAAGTCGGTCCAACTTGGAGCCGGTTTAGAAAGTAGTGGCCGACTTAGCCAGGTATCGATGAACCGTACATTGCAAGCATTACGAATATGCGCTCAAAAGCTTGCTCAATTCAATATTAAGAAAAAGAGATTGGTTGCAACCGAGGCTTGTAGACGAGCAGAAAACGGTCAGGCGTTGATGAACAAAATCAAGATAGAAACTGGGCTTCAACTTGATATTATTTCGTCTGAGGAGGAGGCCCAGCTAGCAGTCCTATCTTGTGGGCCTTTAGTACACCAAGAAACGGAACAATTGTTAGTAGTTGACATAGGTGGTGGCTCTACTGAACTAGTTTGGGTTGACCTTGTAAATGTTGAGCCATCCCTGCGAAGTCGTGCCATCATGCACATGCACAAAGGGTTTAGGTCAGGTTCACGTCCGAATAAATTTGGCGCTAAAGTGGTTGATTGGATTTCTATACCGTTAGGCGTGGCTACATTACGTGATTTATTTAATGATGTAGATGATGACGCAGGGAGGTTTGCCCTCATGAGCCTTATGTTTGAAGAAAAACTTGAAAAATTTGTTCCCTATGAGCGTGCACATAAAACAAATCGGTTTCAAATCATCGGTACAAGTGGGACCGTTACTACTGTTGCAGCCAGCCATTTGGGCTTACGGCGTTATGACCGTAACAAGGTAGATGGTTTGTCGATGTCTTCTGCACAGATTGATAAAGTAATACATGACTATCTGCGGTTGGGTCAGGATGGAAGACAAAAAGATCCACTTATTGGCCATGAGCGTCAGGCGTTAATAATGTCGGGGGCTGCAATTTTGCAGGCGCTTCTACGTATTTGGCCAACACATAATCTGTCAGTAGCAGATCGTGGCCTTAGAGAAGGTTTACTGTACGCCCAAATGAGTGCAGATTCTGTCTTACGAGAACAAAAGAGCTAATCAAATGGTGAAAAACTCATCTAACAACAGTGGACGTGGCCAACGTGAACTGCGTGTAAAAGTTAAAACGGCGAGAGGTCGCCGCCTATCTTCAACGCTATGGTTGGAGCGACAATTAAATGATCCGTATGTAAAAAGAGCTCAGGCGGAAGGCTATCGTGGCCGTGCCGCTTATAAAATACTTGAGATTGATGACAAATTTAGGTTTCTAATTCCAGGAGCTCGCGTTGTAGATCTAGGCTGTGCGCCTGGTGGTTGGTGCCAAGTAGCAGCACGCCGGGTAAATGCCCTGGGCGAGCGCAAAAGTAAAAAGATTGGTACTGTTTTGGGTGTTGACCTACAGGAAGTTGAAACCATCCCTGGCGCTGAAATTTACATTCTTGATTTTCTGGCTGACGGAGCAGACGCGCAAGTCAAAGGATGGCTGAATGGTGAGGCTGATGTTGTAATGTCAGATATGGCTGCGGCCTCGTCTGGACATAAACAAACCGACCACCTTCGAATAATATCTCTCTGTGAGGCGGCGGCGTTTTTTGCGTTCGACGTTTTGGCTCCGGGTGGTACTTTTGTGGCTAAGGTTTTGGCCGGTGGTGCTGAAGGAGAACTACAGGGACTGCTGAAGAAAAAATTTACTAAGGTTTCTAATATTAAGCCTCCCGCGTCACGTTCAAACTCATCAGAAAAATTCGTAGTTGCGACTGGTTTTCGGGGGGAAGCTGACCAAAAGCTCTAGAGTTATGCAGGGGTTGTTTTATGACGCCATAGTAAATTTGTGCTCCCAATAGCTGAAGCTAATGTAATT
This sequence comes from uncultured Planktomarina sp., assembly GCA_913047725.1. Classification (GTDB taxonomy): domain Bacteria; phylum Pseudomonadota; class Alphaproteobacteria; order Rhodobacterales; family Rhodobacteraceae; genus Planktomarina. Next base: position 1,641 of record CAJWTH010000097.1, on the reverse strand, counting down.
GAGCTCAAAATTATACTTTGGCCACTTGGGACAGTTAGAGTTGAATGGAGATGAGATGACTTTTGTATTAGCCATAGATCAAGGTACTACTTCCACCCGGGCTATTTTGTTTGATAAAAATATGCGGCCTGCCTTTATTAGCCAGCAGGAGTTGACACAGTATTACCCTCGATCTGGTTGGGTTGAGCATGATGCGGAAGAAATTTGGGCTTCGGTTATGGCAACTGTTCAAGACGTTATGAAGAAGGCATCATGTAAACCAGGGAATATTGCGTCAATTGGGATCACAAATCAGCGAGAAACGACCGTGATTTGGGATCAAAATTCAGGTATTCCAATTTTTAAAGCTATCGTGTGGCAGGATCGTAGGACCGCTTCCTATTGTGATACTCTTCGCTCTGCTGGGCATGAGGCAATGATTACAGATAAAACTGGTTTGTTGATCGATCCGTATTTTTCAGGTACCAAAGTCAACTGGCTTTTGGAGAATGTTGAAGGTGCAAAATTGGCTGCCCAAAGGGGTGAACTATTATTTGGTACAATAGATAGTTATTTGATCTGGAAAATGACTAATGGAGCTTCTCATGTAACTGATGCGACCAATGCGGCTCGTACAATGATGTACAATATTGTTGAAGGAAAATGGGACCAAGAAATCTGTGACCTATTAGACATACCCATGACCATATTACCAAAAGTAAATGATTGTGCTTCAAATTTTGGGAGTACTAAATGTTTTGGAGGAAATATACCAATCTTTGGTGTTGCTGGTGATCAGCAAGCGGCGACTATTGGGCAGGCTTGTTTCACTCCTGGTATGTTGAAATCCACATATGGCACTGGTTGTTTTGCTTTATTAAATACAGGATCTACTTTGGTTAAATCAAGAAATCGCTTATTAGGAACGATTGCCTATCAATTTGATGGACGCCCAACATATGCCCTAGAAGGCTCAATTTTCATTGCAGGAGCGGCAGTGCAGTGGCTGCGTGATGGAATTGGAATAATTAATGAGGCTAGCCAAACAGAAAATATGGCTGCACTAGCTGACGTTACACAGTCATTGTATCTCGTGCCGGCATTCACTGGGTTGGGGGCCCCGTATTGGGATTCTGAGTGTCGAGGGTCTATATTTGGTTTAACTCGTAATTCTGGACCCAACGAAATCTCCAAAGCAGCATTGCAGAGTGTTGGCTACCAAACGCGTGATTTACTTCTGGCTATGCAGGGTGATGTCAGCGGAACAAACACAGCGGTACTAAGGGTGGATGGAGGGATGACAGCTAGTAATTATACGATGCAGTTTTTAGCAGATATCTTAGATGTTCCGGTGGATCGTCCAGAAGTACTTGAAACTACAGCTTTAGGCGTGGCGTGGTTGGCGGGTTCAAAATCAGGGGTATATCCAAACCAAGATACTTTTGCCAAAAAATGGGCTCTAGAACGGCGGTTTGAGACACAGATGTCTGGCAGAGAGCGAGATACACTTTATGACGGTTGGCGGGACGCAGTTCAACGTACTTTGAGTTAAATGTTCTTTGAGCCCAATAGAATATTAAAAATTCGTTTCACTGTATCGTTTGGAAATTTGGTGGACCCTAGCGGGATCGAACCGCTGACCTCCTGCATGCCATGCAGGCG
>CAJWTH010000096.1 GCA_913047725.1 uncultured Planktomarina sp. | reverse complement strand
AAACCCAAACCCGCAAACTCTCGTTATGAATGAGGGAGCCTCGGGGGGCAGGTCAATTGCCTTGACTAACGATCATTACCCAAGCCCCGCGGTCCGCGACACACCACTCACGTTTAGCCAACAAAATTTCATCAAACCGGATCGAACGTTGCCGATCACGCACGGGCCCCCGATGTTTTTTCCAAGTTGCCAAGATGCAGAGGCCACTGCAGCTTGTGCGCGATGGGTTGATTTTGGTTCACACAACTTGCTCAATGAGCTTCAAGCGTGCCGCACTACTCGGCAAGGCTATTTTCGATGGGGTCCTGAGCGGAACTGTTGCTCTATATCTATGAAACTTTTGAATTATCTGAGAGAGATGGACGTAGTATCTGGATAATGGATACAGTATCTAATTTTCATGAACCTATCTGCGCTCAAGTTTCGGGATTTCCGCATCTATCTGGCCGGTAATTTATTTGCGGTAAACGCAACTTGGATGCAACGGGTTACCATTGGTTGGATCGCGTGGGACCTAACATCATCAGCAACATTTGTAGGATTTATCGCGTTCGTAAATTTTGCTCCAGCAATGGTCACCGGCCCATTATTTGGGGTCTTGATCGACAGAATGAGAATAACGCAAGTAGCAAAGCTGACACAGCTACTTTTATTAACTATATCTCTTGGTTTTTATCTTTTTTTTACCTTCAGGTTTCTTGATGAGATACTTCTTTCATTTCTGTCTTTTTTATCTGGATTAGTCACCTCAGCTTACAATCCCGTGAGGTTGTCACTAGCCCCAAGGCTGGTTGATCGTACCTCGGTTGCCTCTGTGGTCTCAATTGTCGCAATCAATTTCAATTTGGCAAGATTGACAGGGCCCGCCATTGGTGGATGGCTAATAGCGGGCTGGGGTATAAGCTCAGCCCTACTTGTTCAAACCGTTTGCTATTTGCCATTCATCTTCACAATAAGTTTGCTGCGCCCTCGAGAGCGATCATCTTCCACAACTGAAAATGAGCCTTTTATCGCTGCTCTTCAAAATGGTATTCGACACGCTCTTTCAAACACACTTATTCGTCAGGCTTTCTTAGTCACAGTCCTTTATGCTTTTCTAATCCGAGGCACCTTAGAAATCCTTCCTGTCATTGCCGATGGCGTTTTCAGTAGGGGCGCCACGGGTCTTGGATTGCTGACATCCAGCGCAGGATTTGGTGCGCTCGTTGCTGGAGTAACAAAAGCATTCACACCAAGTCAAATGACCGGAGAGTTACCAAAATTTGCTCTCGCTAACGCATTACTTGGTATTGGTCTGTTACCTTTGATTGGATTATCTAGTTCGTGGGATCTAACGCTTTTTTGCATTTCCTACCTCGGATTCTCGGGAACCTTAGCTGGTATATCGGTCCAAACAGCGATTCAAATGGACCTTGATGATGACTTTCGCGGTCGTATAATGAGCCTGTGGACCATGGCTAGTATCGGTGCAACCGCCACAGGAGCAATAATCTTGGGAGGGTTAACTGATCATATTGGAATCTCGCTAGCGCTTAGTTTCGCTGGTGGCCTAGGAACAGTGCTTTTGGCCACCATAGTTTTACGAGCGCGGTGACCGATTAAAAACAAGAGCGTTGAACGTGCTCCTTGAACTATGTTTTGGGGCCAAGCTTGAAATTGCGGTGGTAATATTGATCCGACGAAAACTGAGAGCCTAACCAATTACATGTTTTAAATGATCTCTGCGCCTCGCAACGTCAACCAAAAACCCGCACCAAGCCCTGCGGTCGGCGACACGGGATCCACTCTTTACCAGATAAGTCTGAGAAATTCAGATGAATTACTTCAAAAACGAGATGGGCCCCTGCGTTTTTTCTGAGCTGGCAGGCTGCAGAGGCACCCGTAGCTGGTTCACGAGCTTTATGATTAATTTATTAGCCTATGGGTCGGTCAATCATGACCCGTGGGAAGAAATCATAGTCTGTTTTGATATGTTATTTCATTGTGAGTAGTGTTGTGGGTAAAGAAGTTATTTTTTATTTAATAAGCAATAAAAATTATTTAAATGAGCCAAGTGGCGGACAGACAGTGAGTTCAGCGCCTCATGAATCCGTCATCAATCAGGTAACACTCTGACGTCATTATATACAGCCTAGCCTAGCCTAGCCCAGTTCATCCCAATAAGGCGTTTTTTGGTCAATAATCTGGTCAGTAATAATAGACTGGGGCATGTGCCAAGGCCTACACTGGGATAGCGTAGATGAACCTGACCTGAGATTAGCAATAAGTTCGTCAAGTGGCTGTGGCAGCCTGTATTGGCCTGTATTGACAGTTTATGTGGGAGCAGTGGGTGGCAGCTTGATGTATGCTTGAAGCCGTGAGCAGCTCCACTTGAGTGATCCAGATTGAAAGTAAGTGCATGATCGGCCTTTGGTCCACCTGTATGATGGCCTCTGGCGTGGTGGGCGTTAGCCTCAAGTGCAATACTTCGAGAATGCACGCCAGTCCCAAAGGCCAAGGTCCAGCCCCACAAGTTTTCGTAACTTTGACGATGATTTTTTTGTCAGATTGCGATGCTTTAAAGATAAATATTGTGATGGCTGGATATGGGGTAGAGTTAGCAATTATATACCTTTTATACAATTTCCTGAATTCTTACGACAAGAAGACCCACGGGAATTCTGGAAGGCGCCCACAAACGCGGCAATTCAGCTATTGGACAGTTGGAAATTAAAACCAGAGGATATAGGTAATGGGTGAACCTAAAAAAGCTGATTTGGAGTATATTAGGGGCGTGCGTGACTCTGGGAAAGACTTATACCGTGCCTATGGCGTACTCTGATCTTCATCAGGGCCGGGGTCTAATCTACAGTCAGCGATGCCGCCTTTTGACCCGAGAGCAGACCCCCTGCCCGCTTTGATGGTCAAACCAACGAAAGCCGCCTCTCCGAGACAGCTTGCGCCGCGGCAGTTTCGGCTGGTTTCGCGGTAGGCGTACAGGCCTCAGAGGCCTTGTTAGCGTTGCCGGTGCCCTCGCAGGTGCAGCAATTGGTGCTGTGGTTTGCGATCCAATCAATGCTTCTGACGATTTTCCAGGTTAACTGAAGTTTCTTACCTGCACGGATAAATGCCGCGCAGGTATTCAAAGGGGCAATGAAAATGAAAAAATTTGAACTCATATATTATTTTCGTGGTTACATTTTCCACGTTCATTATTTTGAGCTACTTTCTTAACCTAAATGAACTGTGGAAATTTGCCGTAGCTGGAGCCGCCGCAGGACTTTCTGCCGTTGCAGTTCTGCGACTGTTGAAGAGATGATTGGTGTCTATCTCTCGCCTAACGCACTTTGAACGACATCGACAATCGGTGCAAAGAAAAATAACTGATAAGTCGCCGTGTATCCGTCGTAATATCTTCGGCAGCTGTCATTCCCGGACGAAGATCTAAGATGCACAGTATTCACACATTTTAGCACCCTGCCCTATCTATGATTGATCGGGAAATTCTTGAGCTTGCAAAACCATCGTGAAATACGCGGAAACCACTTTCATTTTTGGCTCTGTCAGCAAATTATCTCTACAAAAATGCGTATCTGTTTATTTCGGCTGCCGTAAGGGAAACATCAAACTTGTGCAGAAACATCGTGTCCTGCCACGTAGGATTAAGAATTTCCGTCGGTTTGGCTCGGTGCTTTTCAGACGTTAATGAGATGCTTTTCTCCGAAATTATCGTTTTGGCACTATTGATAAAATATTTTATGACGTTCTGGGGATTTTGATCGTTAGCCAATGCCCAGGTCTCAATAGCTTCGAACTGCTGGCGCGAAACATTTATCCTAATAGCCACGCTGGATCTGGCCTTAAGTGCCCCAGGCGTCGAAACAGTCTTCATAGCTGCTTGCTCAACTTTGTGCTCTGGTTCATCCGTTTGACAAACGGGTGGAACCTCATCTTTAGACGCAGCCGTGCCGTTTCCTTTTTATCTTCCAGATTTCGTCTTCTTGGAACCGAGGCAGCTGTATCTCCGCCTTTCTACCAAGGGGTCTGTTTTACAAGGGTTTTCGCGTCCAATTCCCGTTGAAATGCAACTTCTCCATCTTCATCTTGGTCCAGAGGCGACAATTTCTCCAAAGGCGCTCTACGAACCATTGCCTATACCTTCCGAATTCATAACCTCATCAACAAGCGCCTCAGAAATATCCAATACACTTTTTATAAATATTAGTGGCAGCGCGTGTTTGATTTTTTCCCATACGATATATCCCCCAACTCTTGACGGTCTGTATTCTAGTCTGTTGTGGAAACTCTGGTATAGCCGATCTTTGTCATGATGCCCTCACTGTCACTTTAGAGAGTGTACCATTAAAATAGTGTCACTTAATATAAAATTAAAGCCTATTATAACGCAAATATGCAGCTTTTTTGAGGGTATTAATCGTCCTGCTGAAGCGTACTCTAATGTGACCAATGTAGATGTGTTGGGGTGGTGCAAGCATTGGACACTTAGTGTGACATTACCTGTTCCAGGGCTAAAGTAACAATCATTAATGTGTCGTTCAATTTGCTATCCTATGGCTGGCTGCTTTACAGATATGAGGATGCAAGGTCAGCATTCCCACTGGACAGTTCGTGCAAATTATACGTAAATATTGCTTCCAAATGTTCTGGAATTGAAACGGCACATTTTGATTGAATGAAGTTGTAGGAATGCTCATGTCCCTTTCCGTTGATAAAGTCTTACGTAAAGCACAGAGCCTCATGAAGGCGGGGGAATTAGCCGAGGCTGAAGAACTTTACAAACAGGTTTTATCAAAGTTCCCCAAAAACAAAAAAGCCATTCAAGGATATCAAAAACTTAAGGCGGGGATTGCTTCAAAAGGCTCATCAAGTTCCGAACCGTCCCAAGAACAAGTTAATGAACTGGTTGGCCTATACACGCATGGACAATTTGAAGAGGTTTTATCAAAGCTTAAGCCGTTGGTAAGCTTGTTCAACAAAGCCGTATCCTTACATAATCTACAGGGCGCCTCCAATGCTGCGCTTGAAAGGTATGATGCTGCGATAGAAAGCTACGAACAGGCCATCAAGATCAATCCAAATTATGCTGATGCGCACCTGAACAAGGGTAGCGCTTTACAAGAGAAAGGTGAGTTTGACTTAGCAATTAAGAGCTTTTATGAAACATTAAGTATTAACCCAAAGGCAGAAATTGCATACTTTAATATTGGAAATGCTCTCCACAAAAAGGGTGAATTGGGTGCCGCAGTAGACAGTTATCAGAAAGCACTAATGATTAACTCTGACTACACTGAGGCTTATTTTAATAAGGGAAATGTTCTGAGGGAGCAGGGAAAATTTACTCAAGCTGTGGAAGCCTATGAGCAGACACTAAAAATTAAGACTAACCACGCTGAAGCTTATAACAATATGGGCCTTGCTCTTTATGAATGCCTTGAATTCGAAACAGCAATAGGCAGCTATAAACAGGCACTCAAAATCAAGCCAGACTATGCTGAAGCTTATAACAATATGGGGATTTCTCTTAATCTGCAGGGTGACGAATCCGCAGCAGTAGAAAGCTACAATCAGGCAATTAAGATCAAGCCAGACTATGCCGAGGCACATCATAATTTAGGTTTTGCATTTCTGACGGCTGGGAGGCTGAAGGAAGGCCTTGATGAACATGAATGGCGCTGGCGTACTGCTGGCGGCTTATCTCAAAAACGGCATTTCTCACAGGCCATGTGGGATGGGATTGAAAACTTAAAATGTAAGAGGATTCTTCTTTGGAGTGAACAAGGACCCGGAGATGTGGTAATGTGGTCCTCCTGCCTTTCACTTGTGGCCTCCCAAGCTGAGATTTGTATTTTGGAATGCCAAGAGAAACTAGTTCCTTTATTTGTCCGGTCTTTTCCCAACGTAGAGGTGAAGGTTGAAAACAAGAGCTTAGATACTAGAAGGGATGATTTTGACGTTCACCTGCCAATGGGAAGCCTTTTTCGACACTTCATTCCAGAAATTTCTAAAGAAATTAAACCTGATGCTTTTCTCATTCCTGATCCAGCTAGGGTCAACTTTTGGAAAGAACGCCTAAATTCGTTAGGAAAAGGCCCTTACGTCGGTATAAGCTGGAAAAGCCCATTTATGACACCCGCACGTCTACCGAACTATACACAAATATCCGACTGGGCTCCTGTACTTACGCTTCCCAACGTAACTTTCATAAACTTGCAGTGTTCAGATTTTAGAGATGATTTAGCTTCAATTCTGGATGAGTTTGGAACAACGGTACATCATTTTGATGATTTGAATCATTATGATGACTTAGACGATGTCGCAGCACTTTCTGCTGCACTTGATATTGCTGTATCAGTATCAACAGCCGTGTCTACGATCACAGCAGGAGTTGGAACACCAACTAAGATGCTTCATTGGCGGCAAAGCCCCTGGAATAATATTTTGCTTACTCCCCCCGGACCCTTTGTTGATGTGTTTGAACGCAATACTTGGGAACCATGGGATAATGTGTTTCACTCCGTTGCAATAGATATTGCCAAATTTCAGGTTGCTTAATTTTTCGTTTTGCGAACGGTAAGGTGGAACCTGTCATTTTAGCTGTCCCCGCGGTTACTTAATACTGTACTACTTATGCCGCCTGTTCTCGGAAATAAAACCAACCGTTCCGGTGGTACAGGGTTTACATTATCATCTCCATGAACAAGTAAATCTATGTTGTGAAAGTTCAGATAAGCTTCATCAATCAACCATTTGCATTCAATAACTTCCTCAACGTATCTGATAGCAAGAGCAATCTCTTTTCTGTGTTCAAATGAAAGCACCGGAAGAAAGCCCTTTGCTTTTAAAATCTCATCATCAGAGCAGAGTGCCACTACAACATGCCCCAAAAGCGATGCCTTTTGCAGCAAACGAATGTGTCCATGGTGCAATGAGGTTAAAGACATGTCCACTAAAATACGTTTCATGAATTTTGTAGCTTTCTTATTAAATAATGAAGTTCAGATAAGTATTGCTTATGATCATATAGCAAAACTATTTTATGTGAAACATCGGCTTTTTTTAATGAAGTGAGATCACTAGTTGTTACCTATTGGAATCGGCCCTTGTTTGCCGGAGGCGGATTACTTGATGCTATGCGACCATATCTAATGTGTTGAACTGTGCATAGTACCTCTGTTCAGCCTCGG
>CAJWTH010000095.1 GCA_913047725.1 uncultured Planktomarina sp. | reverse complement strand
ATTTTATCTTCAGCATCCCCCTTAATTTTTGGATCATCATTTGTAATCATCGCCAACACATCGCTCGCCTTACCGCGAAGGTGAGCTAACAAATTAGCTTCAAAGCGACTAACGTCTGTTACGTCAATTTTATCTAAATAACCTTTAGTACCAGCATAAATTACACAAACAATTTCTGCATTGGACATGGGCGAATACTGAGGTTGTTTCATCAGCTCTGTCAGCCGCGCACCGCGTGCCAATAAGCGCTGTGTTGCTGCGTCGAGGTCTGAACCAAACTGTGCAAAAGCAGCCATCTCACGATATTGCGCTAATTCTAATTTAACAGGACCTGCCACAGATTTCATAGAGTTTGTCTGAGCTGACGATCCAACCCTTGAAACTGATAGACCCGTATTCACTGCCGGTCGGATACCTTGGTAGAACAATTCAGTTTCTAAAAAGATTTGGCCATCAGTTATAGAAATTACGTTAGTAGGAATAAAGGCCGACACATCTCCACCTTGGGTTTCTATTATGGGCAGCGCAGTCAAAGAACCGGACCCATTATCTTCGTTCAATTTAGAAGAGCGTTCCAACAGTCGGGAGTGGAGATAAAACACATCACCTGGGTATGCCTCGCGACCAGGCGGGCGACGCAAAAGTAACGACATCTGGCGATATGAAACAGCTTGTTTTGATAGATCATCATAAATGATCAAAGCATGCTTACCATTATCTCTGAAATATTCGGCCATAGAAGTTGCAGCATAGGGCGCCAAAAATTGCATTGGTGCGGGATCAGACGCTGTCGCTGCTACTACGATTGAATAATCAATCGCTCCAGATTCTTCCAGCTTTTTTACAAGCTGAGCAACTGTAGAGCGTTTTTGTCCAATAGCCACGTAGACACAGTATAATTTGCCAGTATCGTCGATTGCTGCGTCATTGTACGACTTTTGATTTAGTATAGTGTCCAAAGCTACAGCCGTCTTCCCAGTCTGGCGGTCACCAATAATCAACTCTCGCTGGCCGCGGCCAATTGGGATCATCGCATCAACTGATTTTAAACCCGTAGCCATAGGTTCATGGACTGATTTACGAGGAATAATCCCCGGAGCTTTTACGTCAGCTTGGCTCCGCATCTTTGTTTTGATTGGGCCTTTGCCGTCTAAAGGGTTCCCAAGGCCATCAACAACCCGTCCTAGCAATTCTGGTCCGACAGGTACGTCAACGATCGAGTTAGTCCTCTTGACTATATCGCCTTCTTTAATGTCACGGTCTGTACCAAAAATAACAACACCAACGTTATCGGCCTCTAAGTTCAAAGCCATTCCTTGAATTCCACCAGGAAACTCGACCATTTCTCCGGCCTGTACATTGTCCAATCCATAGACCCGCGCGATCCCGTCTCCAACAGATAGTACTCGCCCTACCTCAGAAACCTCCGCTTCTTTTCCAAAATTTTTGATTTGTTCTTTTAATATCGCAGAAATCTCTGCAGCTTCGATCGCCATTTATCCGACCTCTTTCATTTTGTTCTGAAGTGCATTGAGTTTGGCCCTAATCGATGTATCTATCATTTTCGAGCCTACCTTAACTACAAGACCGCCAATAAGGCTTTCATCGACGGTCGCTTTTAATTCCACATCCATACTCATTTGTGCCTTTAAGGTCTTAGCCAAGGACGCAGCTTGTGCCTTGCTCAACTCTTTAGCAGAGATAACCTCTGCAGTTACTTGACCTTTTTCTTTGGCAATACGAGTTCTTAAGGCCACCAATAAATTTGGCATTACAAACAGACGGCGTTTTTTTGCCATTAGAGCTAGAGTATTTACCATAGTAGGCTGTAGCTTCATTGATCGAGCTACCGCTTCAATTGCTTGACCAACTTCACCACGGGTGTAGAGCGGCGACGTCACCAATGAACGTAAGTCCAAACTCTTGTTTAAAGCATCGTCAAGCTCATCCACATCTTTTTCTAATTGCTTCAATTTCTTTTCTTGTTTCGCAAGCTCAAAGACCGCTGTTGCATAGCGGCTCGCAATTCCGGAGGAGATTGACGCTGGTTCAGACAAGAGCAACCCTCTACTTAAGTACCAATCCGAACGGAATGTTCAGTCTGGAAATTCAAATTCGCATCATCAAGACGCGATATCGATTTCGGCTGCGGTGTAGCAGAGGGTTTAATGTCCTGCAATGCCCATGAGTCGCAATTTTCATTTCATAATCAAAGAAAAAAAGGTCCCCAAACGGGGTGCGACGGTTTGTGTCTAACTAAGTCCTTTCAAAACACGCGAATCTTTCAGAATTTGGGTTGCCAGGCTTGGGTTAAATTGGTTCAGTCACTTTTATACCCTCTAGCATGCCCAAAGGTCGTGAAATAATTTGACCCAACCCTGGCCTACGAGGCCGAGGAACCTGTTTGCTAACCTCAAGAATTAATACACCCCCACCCCACCAGGTCGGAATATATTGACCAATGTTCTCGATCGGTTGCGCCACCCGTCGCCAAAAGTGATTATCCCAAGGTGGCTGGTATAGCGCTGTAACATGGTGCCTTGGTAAAAAACCGTGCGATTTAAGTCCAGATTCTAGCTGACCCGCTGTGTAAGGACGGGCAAAAGAAAACGGGGTCCCATCACGCCGAGCCCACAAACTCGCACGATTAGGCACTATGAAGATTGCACTGCCAGCTGGTTCTAATACTCGATAACATTCCTCCAGCACTGCAGCCGAATGCTCTGACGTATCAAGCCCATGTAAAATTAGTAACTTATCGATGGATCCAGTTTCTACAGGCCATCGAGTTTCTTCACAAAGTACCGATTGATTGGGAGAGCCACTAGGCCAGTGCATTGCACCCTGGCGGGCAGGCATCAACGCCGCAACGCGGCGCGCATCTTTAAGAAATGGCCTCAATATCGGCACGGCAAAGCCGTAGCCAACAACCGTCTGTCCCTTAGCACTCGGCCACAACCGAACAACTTGATCACTCAACGCACGCTGAACAGACCGACCAAGTGCCGAAGCATAATAAAATTCCCTTAAGTCGCGCACATCAATATGCATTGCAGATTAGCTTTCTTGGATTACAATAATAACAAAACTAATAAATAGAAAAGAAACCACGATGGCAAATATGTCTATTAAAATTCATACTATACCGTGCTTATCTGATAACTACGCTTTTCTAATCCATAACAGCGATACTGGCACCGCATCCATAATTGATGTGCCAGAATCAAAGCCTATTATAAAAAAAATTATTGAATTAAATATTACTGTTACTGAAGTTTTCTTAACACACCACCATCAGGATCACACTGACGGGTTACCTGACTTACAAGGGTGGCTGGCCGCGCAACAAAATGAGGCCACCTGCAAAGTCATTGGAGCAAAAGCTGATGCGCACAGATTGCCAAAACTGGATTACGCTATTGAACCAGGTGAAGACATTAATATTTTAGGTGTTAAAAGCCAAGTAATTGACGTGTCTGGTCATACTATTGGCCATTTAGCACTGTATATGCAGGAAATTAATGCCGTCTTTTCTGCTGACAGCTTAATGGCAATGGGTTGTGGTCGCCTTTTTGAGGGCTCTGCCACGCAAATGTGGCAAAGTCTTTTGAGACTTCGTGCATTGCCAGATAATACGACTGTATATTCAGGCCACGAATACACAGCCGCCAATATGGCTTTCGCCCAATCGCTTGGCGAAACAAACCCCGAATGTGACGCCCGTGCTGCTGAAATTGAAAAAAATAGGGCTGCTGGATTACCAACAGTACCGAGTAACTTAGGGATAGAAAAGAGAACTAATCCCTTTTTGAGGGCCGATGATGCCAAATTTCAGGCCTCGATTGGGATGCTAGGCGAAGTTCCAGAAAAAGTTTTTGCCAAAATTCGGATTAAAAAAGATAATTTTAGCTAATTTTAGGCCAAGAAATACCAAAAATGTTTTTTTTAGCACAGAAAATGCATATTACCCCTTGAAGGTTGGAAAAGAAAACCGAAGTCTATTAGAACAAAGATCTTCGTGATCACCCAAAACTGTAGGAGCGCCGCGTGCCATCATTTTCATCAACTTTAGAAAATGCCATTCATGAAGCATTGGCAGCCGCAAACGCCCGTAAGCATGAGCTGGCAACGTTAGAACATCTCTTACTGGCCCTGCTTGATGAGCCAGATGCCTCAAAGGTGATGCGAGCCTGTTCGGTTGATCTGAAAATATTACGGAAGCAACTAGTTGATTTTATTGAAGATGAGCTCACTACTTTAACAACTGATGTAGAAGGTTCAGAAGCCGTACCCACGGCAGCCTTCCAGCGAGTGGTGCAGCGTGCAGCAATCCATGTACAGTCCTCTGGCAGGACAGAGGTCACGGGCGCTAATGTTTTGGTAGCCATCTTTGCTGAACGCGAAAGCAATGCGGCGTTCTTCCTTCAGGAACAAGATATGACCCGTTATGATGCAGTAAATTTTATTGCTCATGGTGTGGCAAAGGATCCAGATTTTATCGAGAGTCGACCAGTCGTTGGCGCTGAAGATGACGAAGAGGTTTTGGCAGGTGAAGCAGGTGAATCCGAAGAAAAAGAAAGTGCTCTTGCAAAATATTGTGTGGATTTGAACGCAAAGGCCGCTCAAGGGGATGTCGACCCCTTGATTGGACGAGACCATGAAGTTGAACGTTGCATCCAAGTACTTTGCCGTAGGCGCAAAAATAACCCCCTTTTGGTAGGTGACCCTGGTGTAGGTAAAACCGCGATTGCGGAGGGGTTAGCTCGGAAGATAGTACAATCCAAAACTCCTGCCATCCTACTTAAAACTACTATTTACTCTCTCGATATGGGTGCACTATTAGCTGGCACTCGATATCGTGGAGACTTTGAAGAACGTTTAAAAGCTGTAATGACAGAAATGGAAGACCACGATGATGCTGTTTTGTTCATCGATGAAATTCATACAGTTATTGGAGCAGGCGCCACCTCTGGGGGTGCAATGGATGCATCCAACTTATTAAAACCCGCACTGCAAGGTGGCAAGTTACGTTGCATGGGCTCCACTACCTACAAAGAGTTTAGACAACACTTTGAGAAAGATCGTGCTTTAGCACGACGTTTCCAAAAAATTGATATTGTTGAGCCATCGGTAGAAGACAGTATTAAAATTTTAAAAGGTCTTAAGCCATACTTTGAGGAACACCACGATATTAAGTACACATCGGATGCAATTAAAATCGCAGTAGAACTCTCTTCACGCTATATTAATGATCGTAAACTGCCAGATAAGGCCATCGACGTGATTGATGAAGCTGGCGCGGCGCAGCATTTGTTAAGCGAGAACAAGAGGCGCAAAACCATAGGGGTCAAAGAGATTGAAGCTGTGGTGGCAAAAATTGCGCGGATCCCCGCCAAATCAGTTTCAAAAGACGATGCTGAAGTACTGCGCGACCTCGAGACGGGTCTAAAACGAGTTGTTTTTGGCCAAGATCCCGCAATTGAAGCAGTCGCATCAGCAATTAAACTATCACGGGCCGGGTTAAGGGAACCAGAAAAACCAATAGGAAACTACCTTTTTACTGGACCCACTGGCGTAGGTAAAACTGAAGTAGCGAAGCAATTGGCTGATAGCTTGGGCGTTGAATTAATACGTTTCGATATGTCTGAGTATATGGAAAAACATGCGATCAGTAGATTGATTGGAGCGCCTCCTGGCTATGTCGGCTTCGACCAAGGTGGCATGTTAACAGATGGTGTAGACCAGAACCCACACTGCGTTTTATTATTGGACGAGATTGAAAAAGCGCATCCCGATGTTTTTAATATTTTGTTGCAAGTAATGGATCACGGCAAGCTCACTGACCACAATGGAAGAACCACAGACTTTCGAAATGTGATTTTGATTATGACTTCCAACGCTGGTGCATCAGAAATGTCAAAGGCTGCAATTGGCTTTGGAAGAGATCGTCGAGAAGGCGAAGATACAGCGGCTATAGAGCGTACGTTTACACCAGAGTTTCGTAATCGCCTCGATGCAGTTGTTAGCTTCGCACCACTAGATCGAGATGTAATCGCGCAAGTGGTCGAAAAGTTTGTGCTACAGTTAGAGGCTCAACTAATGGACCGAAATGTTACTATTGAAATTACCAAATCAGCTGCAGATTGGTTAGGTAACAAGGGTTATGATGATAAAATGGGTGCCCGACCCTTGGGACGCGTCATTCAAGAACATATCAAAAAACCATTGGCGGAAGAGCTATTATTTGGCACCTTAATCAAAGGTGGAAATGTAAAGGTTTCAGTCAAAGAAGAAAAATTAGACCTTCAAATTGAAGAACCGAAAAAACCACTGATTACAGATAAGGGGCGCTCACCAAAGTTAATCACCGCAAAGTAACCATGTGACCTTCTAGCTTATAGAAAAGTGGCACAGTCCAGCTCTAAATAAGTTAATATAAGGTTTAAATTTTTACTTTGGTTACTTACCAGTGAGTTTCAACTCAATTCTACGGTTTTGAGCACGAGCAATACTAGTGTTATCTTTATTAAGGGGTTGGAATTCTCCAAAACCATTTGCGGATAAGCGCCGAGGGTCCATGCCTTTGGCTTTGACCATAAAAAGAACCACAGACAGTGCCCGTGCCTGGCTCAGTTCCCAATTATTTCGGAACTCAATACCGCCAGTTATAGCTAGGTCATCAGTGTGACCATCAACCTGCAGTATCCAATCTATGTCATCTGGCATCTCAGATGTAATCCCCTTGAGTACTTCTGTTATTTTGGCAATTTCACGTTGCCCTTCAGGGGTCAGATCCGCTCTCCCCGAAGCGAACAAAACCTCCGAGGAAAACACAAATCGATCTCCAACAATACTAACTCCGTCTCGGCCCTCCAACAAAAGGCGCATACGGCCAAAGAATTCAGATTTATATTGCTCTAATGTTTTAGCCACTAAAGCCAGACGCTCTGCCTCTTTAGAAAGGCGATCACTTTCAGCTTCCTGTAATAGACGATTTTTACGTTCCTCAGACGCCACTTGTGCCAATGCCAGGTTAAGCTCGCCACCTAAATTTGTAATCTCTACTTTATTCGCTTCATCACGGCGTCTGAAATCACCTAATATTGACTGCAATCCGCCGATTTGCGCCCGCAACTCAGCGACCTCAAGGCTTAATAAAGTCATTTGGCGCTGAGCTTCAGTCGAAAT
>CAJWTH010000094.1 GCA_913047725.1 uncultured Planktomarina sp. | reverse complement strand
CGATGCAAGGCTGCAGCTGGGATTGGATTCTTGTGGTGGGGGACATTATTTGGATTTATCGATATAACCATCATGCTCCCCCAGATTGGTGTTGGATAGGATTGCTTAGTTCACCCAATGGTTCGATCGAAATGCTGATATGACCCAGTTCTTCGCCTATCAAGAGGCTTTTGTGACCGCGTGGAAAACGTCCAGAACCCTTACCCGTTGTCCCGAATGAAATTAGATCACCTGGTTCTAACGTAAAATACCGACTGGCCTCTGCAATGCATTCCTCTACACTAAAGCGATAGTTCGCGGTATTGTCTTGAGTGAAGACCTCTTCGCCCAAACGTCCAATAACGGCTAGTTTATTTGGGTTTTTAATCGCCTCTCGAGGTGTAATCCAAGGGCCCATTGGGCCAAATGTATCAGTGCCTTTAGATCGGGTATGATACACGTAATAAGCATCGGTATCGTCTGGCCCATTAAGGTTACGCCATTGATAGAACTCAGGTCTTGCCATGTCCTTATCATAAGTGATCGCTATACTGTCTTTCTGGAATTTCAATCCATGTGAGGTTACATCATTATGGATCATGTAGCCAAATACATGATCTAAAGCTTCCTTTTCCGTAATGTGTTTTGCCCTGCGACCAATGATTGCACATAATTCGGGTTCGGGAATAACGGCGCCCCAATTAGGATCGACGATAATAGGTTTCAGGTGACCTTGAAGTGCGGAGGGAGGTTTTAAAAAGTAATTCGGTACGCCAGGATCTTTGTGAGCTTTTTTCATTAGTTCTTTATTGTTAAAAGCAACGCCAAGAATTTTGGACGGATTAGGAACTGGTGGAGCCCAGTCTATTGGATCGAAGCCATCGCATCTGTTAGCGGCTTTAATTAGTTCAGACAATAAACTTGGCGTGTGTTCCGTTGCAATTATCAGCTCTAAGAGAGATGGGAATTTAGGACAATTGGCTCCATCAGATGCATCTTTGAGCAACCGAGCTCGACCGTCTGACGCTTGAATTATTGGTTCCAGATGACCGTTTAGATAAATAGTTCCAAATTTCATTCTTCCGAATCTTTCGCTAGAAAATCTTCCAATGTAACGGGGGCTGCCGCCATTGTGGGTGGAGTGACGGGCACGGCCTCAAAGGTAGTTGCTTCATAAAACCACTTTTTTGGTGCGGGAAAGCCCCATAACTGTGATCGCGTCGTATCTGAGAGATCCCACCGTTTTGGTGCGTGATCAACATCTATAAAGTTATAATGGCTGGTAAAAATCTCTACTCTGTGACCATCTGGATCACGGAAGTATATAAAAAAAGCATTTCCAATACCGTGGCGCCCTGGGGCCCTATCCATGGAGCCTGCTAGTCCGAGAGAAGCCATTACATCCGCCGCATGGATAACGTTAGCTATTTCAGGTGTGTGATAAGCAAAATGGTGTAATTGCGGTCCGGCCCCATTTGAAAAAACTACATCTTGAGTATTGTTCTTACGTTTCAGCCATATACCCCACATTTCATCAGTGCCATCAGCGGCAGTGTATTCAGACAATCTGAAGCCTAAATCAGAATACCATTGATAGGCCTCGGCAACGTCAGGTGTCGCAATCTGGATGTGATCAAAAAATGCTAGTTTACCCCCAGCATGGTGATGAAAATTCTGCATTCGACATGTGGATTGTTCCATCTCTGCACAGAATTCAAGCGGGACGCTAACTCCATCGGTAACCTGCAGAGTAAGGCCCTGAAAAGCTCGGTCCACGAATTTAACGTTATCACCTCTTTCTGAAAAGTAATCGTAAGCTTTTTGTAGGTCGTCGTTGGTCTGTACCCTGTAACCGATGCTACGACATGTCGATGTTTTGTTCGATTGCACTTTATAAAATACTAATGAGTGATGGGATGTTTCCTCAATTGCACGAAGACACAGGCTATTTGAATCCCTGAAAGTAACTTCGAGGCCAAGTCCGGTTTCATAAAAGTATTGTGAGGCATCGAGGTCTATACTGGTTAGGACAATATGACTAATCCGAGTAATATTGAACGAGGGCGTGAAATTGGGTTTAAGAAGAGCCATTGAAATCCTCATTACAAATTTTTTTGTAATACTTTAAGTTGATCGGTTATCTGTATTACACACTTTTTTAGAATAAACTGTGGTTTCAGGAAGTAAACTTAATGAAGGTCATCAGAATTTAGCTGATTGTATGTATAAATGAAGATATGTCCGTCAGGCGGTCAGTTAAACTGTGTCTTTTAAACCTGCAAGAATTGCAAATTTCGATCTACAATTAAGATTTACTGCCTATTGTACTTAATAAAAACATATCTTTTAGATAACTAAATTCTAATTTACTGTCAGTAAGTTGTGGATGCATGCTGCAAGCTCGGTGTTTCCGCCAACTTTGCAATACAATGATTGCATGGCCCTTAATATTGATTAGATTATGGTTATTAAGCTAGATATTTTATTGGATAATCAGAAAATAATATGATCAAGAATCCAATTGAAAAGATGTTTGCTATGCGGTCAACTTGGTTGATTAGGTATTAAGATTTTAAATTGGATAAAGATCTTTAGTTTAATAAAGTTTGTATTGTCGTTTTAAGTTGGACGGGGAAAGAAATGAGCACGAACAAGAATAATGATATGACAATAAAACCTAACTTTCTGTTTGTAATAACAGACCAGCAACGTGCAGATTGGCTCGGCTGTATGGGGCATCCAGTTGTGCGTACGCCAAATATTGACGCTATTGCAGCAAAAGGAACCGCGTTTGAAGATTTTCATGTGGCTCTGCCCGTCTGCGCCCCAAACCGAGCCTCATTGATGACTGGACGGATGCCGAGTGTGAATGGGCTTCGATATAACGGGTGCGCGTTGCCGAGGCGGGCTAACACTTTTGTTGATGTGTTGAGTGCTGGTGGATATCGCACTGCGAGTATTGGTAAAAGTCATTTGCAACCATTTACAGCAAAGGAGCCACTAGGCTCCAAAGATACGGTACAGCGACTTGTTCCTGAAGCTTGGAAGCCAGAAGAAAAACCATATTTGGCCGAAGAGCCCTCAAGCTTCAATGGTTCAAAAGAAATCGACTTTGAAACCCCATATTATGGCTTTCAGCACGTAGATATGGTGACCGGTCATGGGGATGCTTGCGGTGGCCATTATGGACAATGGTTTCGAAAAACATATCCAAACTGGCGAGATTTGCATGATAGAAAAAATGAATTACCACATAATTATTCATGCCCTCAGGCTTTCCGCACGCCAATTCCAGAGGAAGCATATCCGACTACTTGGATTGGTGATCGAGCCGTTGATTATATCAATGACAGCGTAACTCACGACGAGCCCTTTTTTGCATTTGTTTCATTCCCTGATCCGCACCATCCGTTCAACCCTCCCGGAAAATATTGGGACATGTACTCGCCTGATGAGTTTTCTGTGGATCTGCCCTATTCCGCTCATAAAAATCCAACTCCTCCAATGGAGGAAGTGAATCGTATGTGGGCAACGGGCGAAGCTAACGCAATCCCTCAAATGGCTTTTAGGGCAAGTGATGAACATATAAAAGAAACTATGGCTTTGACTGCTGGCATGATCACGATGATTGATGATCAAGTTGGTCGATTAATTCAGACTTTGAAAGATAGTGGACAATATGAAAATACAGTAATCGTGTTCACCTCAGATCATGGAGATTACCTTGGTGATTTCAATATGCTTCTCAAGGGTCCACTAAAGCTGGGCTCTATCACTCGTGTGCCAATGATTTGGTCTGACCCCGACACCCGAGTGGCTGTACGCACAGACACCTTAGGGTCTACAATAGATTTATCAGCCAGCATTTTAGACCGGGCGGGTTTAGCACCATATAACGGAATTCAAGGGAAAAGCTTTTTGGGAAGCCTCTCAGGGGACAAGCCTCATCGAGATGAGGTTTTGATTGAATTTAACAATAATGACGCGCGCATGGGAATGGTAACTGTACCCCGTGTTCGAACCTTACGATCAAAAACTTGGAGGCTTTCAGTTTACGCTGGCGAAGACTGGGGTGAACTCTATGACTTGGAAAATGATCCAAACGAAACGCATAATCTTTGGAGTGATCCCAAATCTACAAAAGTGAAACTAGAGTTGTCACTTCGTTTAGTGGAGCATTTAGCCCAACAGACAGATTCTAGCCCAAGGTCTAAGCGATTAGCTTAGTGAAGTTAAACATTAAATTTTAGTGCTCAAGTACTTTACTTAATACCACACCTATTCTCGATGTTTATTACACGTTAAATCCGAATTGATCTAAATCACAAATGGCTGCGTAAAAGAATTATGAAGAAAACAAAATCATTAGTGAAGCGCCTGAGGCAGTGCTGCATAATATTGGGGGCGAGCATAGGCATGAGTTTATTTACTAGCACAGCAAGTGCAGAAATTCCCTATGTTGAATTTCCCTCTATTGATGGCGGCAACGTCAATACAGCGGAATGGCGTGGCAAACCTTATTTGGTTGTAAACACTGCGTCTAGATGCGGGTTTACGAGCCAATATTCTGCCATGCAGAAACTTTACAATAAGTATAATGATAGAGGTTTCAACCTTCTGGCTGTTCCTTCAGATGACTTCAACCAGGAACTCAGTACAGATACTGAAGTGAAAGATTTTTGTGAGTTAACCTATGGTTTGGATATTCCTATGACTACTCGTCTGTCCATCAAGGGCGACAACGCGCATCCATTTTACAAAGCCGTCAAGTCGCAAGATGGATTTGTTCCTTTGTGGAACTTCAGTAAGGTGCTGATAGGCGCTGAGGGTAAAGTTCTGGGCACGTGGGGTCCTTTAACAGGGCCACTGTCTCCAAAAATCACAAATGCAATAGAAGCTGCTCTTTTAGAACCATCTTAAATATACATTATTTTTGATTTTCGTAGCTGTCATCACGTAAAAAAATATTTTAAACTATTTTTTAGTTGTATACATTTTGGTATCTTACTAAAATAGTCAAGCTAAAATTAACTATCTATTTTTAAATATTTTGAAAGGAATGAAAGATGTCTATGCACGCTAAACTTAATGCCACAATGACTAACAGAGATGTAAATGCTTATGCAGAGCTACTTCACGAAGACTGTGTATTTGTTTTTCATAAAAGTGGTAATGAATTTGGTAAAACAGAATGGATCTCCATGGTGGGGGGCATGATGGGTAACGAAAAGTTTGTTAACGAGTCGTCTCGCTGTGTTTATGAAAATGACGATATAGTGGTTAGTCATGACTTTATGTCATATCCTGACGGCTCAAGAGAAGCTGTTATGGGTGTTGCTAAGCTCAAAGATGGTCAGATTATTCGTTTTGAAACAGGTGCAACTTTACTGGACTAAGGAAAAAAAATGGCTTCGATTGAAATAAAAAACTTTGCAAATGATGCGGATGAAGTGGCAACCCCTAACAATGCGCGGGTTGAAACAGTAAATGTTGGCGGCCAACGGGTTATGAAACTCACTGTTCAGCCTGGTTGGAAATGGTCAGAAGATATAAAGCCTATGGTGGGTACGGATAGCTGTCAGGCAAAGCATTTAGGGGTCATCGTGGAAGGTACGATTACTTGCCGCCACGATGATGGCGCTGAAAAAACTTACTCTGCGGGTGATGCATATGCTATTGATCCTGGTCACGACGCTTGGGTAGTAGGTGAGACACAGGCTGTTGCGTACGAGTTTCATGGAGTATGGGGCGATAAACACTAAAAGTCTCAACCAATTATAAGCCTGATGCTAAGGGCATATTTTTGCTTTGCCCTCAGCTGTTTTTTAGTTCTTTTTAACTGAACTATTCTAAAATTTTTATGGCATTAAAGGCATGCCTTGGCAGCTACATAATCAATTTTTTTTTACTATAAACATTGCGTCTTTGGATAAAAGTGGATGTTGAACTATCTCCGTTGGTCCAAACATCGAAATACATTTACTTAGAGTTTTTCTTTGATTGGCATAATAGATATCGCCTTTTGAAATATATGCGACTTTCGAAATTTGTAGATTAAATATCATCAATTTACGGGTTTGTTTCCAGCAATCATCTAGGCACTCAAAAACATAATCCTCCCATTGCTGCACACTGCTTGTCATAGCCAGATTGTAGGTGCCCGACATGACACAATAGTCAACTGTCTTATGTGGAGATTTCCTGACTTTGAAATCTGTCCATCTGTAATTAATATTTTTATTACAGTGGCTGATTAGTTGGTCAGAGATATCGTAGCCAAAATATTGAAGCCCTTTGTTATCAACATTATGTTTGATATACTCTGCTAAGGCGCCATATCCGCAGCCCACATCAGCAATTGATTTTTCTCCTATATTACTATGATCAAGAATTGTTTTTAGTAAAAGCTGGAACCTAAGGCTTTGTCGTTTACTACCAACCCAATGCACTCCTTCAGGTAATGCTCCATGTAGTAGAAATTGACTTTCGTAAGCCGTCTTTGAAAGTCTATCGAATTTTTTATCTATAGAAGTCATAGCCGTTGGTCCTACTCAGTTTTGCGACAAGGGCATATTTGATTTGAATAATGCCCATTAAAGTGTGACTATGTATCGTTAATAAATTGATAAAATAAACATAAATTACTGTTTGTGTTAGGTGAAAAAAATGAAATTTGTTTTTATCGTTATTTTAATTTTAACTAACTTTTTAACCTATAAGTTTCATAATGATATCAATGGTTACCTATCAAATATATCATTTAAACAATTTCGTCCTGGTAAAGCGGATCCAATCATTGCTGAGGTAGAGCTAACTACAACCTGTGGCCTTATGGTCGAAGCGTATGTTGTCGTTGATCTGGTTACAAATAAATCGGTGCCATTTAAATTCAGTAGAACTAATATTAAAACGGTAGAAGGAAATATGCTTCAAGTGCAGCTCAATAAGAAGTTTTCTTCTGTGTCCGCGGACTTCGCACCAAAACCTGCTAAAAAGAAAGTTAGAATGAACCTAGCTTGCGAAAATGATAGCAGTTTAAAGGATACTTTTAAGTCTATTAATAATACGTTTAATAACTAAACCCAAGAATTTCGCAGAACGCTATGTCAGTCATGGTCTTTAACTGTGTATTTACTATTTCAGTCCACTTTTCTGTTCCAAAAGCGTCAATAAACTCACCATCAACTTTTTGTAAGGTAGATCGGCACTCACCATAGCTTCCTGGTTTGATCGCAGGACCTGAACCGTGGCATTTAAGAAGCGTATTACCTAAATA
>CAJWTH010000093.1 GCA_913047725.1 uncultured Planktomarina sp. | reverse complement strand
GGTAGAGACGTGGCAATTACTTCTGACATAGCCGGTACCACTCGGGATGTGATTGAGGTTCGCATAGACCTGAATGGTCTACCTGTAACTTTCATGGATACTGCTGGTTTAAGAGATACAGATGATTACATTGAAAAACTTGGTATATCAATGTCTTACAGGAGATCTGAGCTTGCTGACGTTAGGATTTTTCTGGTTGATAGTGATAAAGACGAGCTACTTATTTCCAAAGAACCTGGGGATATTGTCGTACTGAGCAAGGCAGATACTAGAGAGGCTGCAGGCTTAGCTGTGTCTGGAAAGACAGGTGAGGGATTATCTAACTTATTGAACTTAATAAGTAAAAAACTTTCACAAGAAACTACGTTGGACGTCGCCGCTATCCGTGAACGTCAAGTTGATGGGTTAAAAGCAGCTAATGATTGCTTGTTAAAAGCAAAAGCGTTTTTATATCAGGATCCCTTACCTTATGAGTTAGCGAGTCAGGAGTTATACTTTGCGTGTACACAGTTAGATTTTGTTTTCGGAAAAATTGATATAGAAAGTGTCTTAGATGAAATATTTTCTAGTTTTTGCTTAGGTAAGTGAGGGGTGTGTTTCACGTGAAACATTTTGATGTTGTTGTAGTTGGTGGTGGCCACGCTGGTTGTGAGGCTATTCATGCGGCGTGTCGGTATGGCTTAAACGCCGCATTAGTGACGCTAGACAAGTCAAAAACTGGATCTATGTCATGCAATCCTGCAATTGGTGGTTTGGGCAAGGGGCACTTAGTTCGTGAAATTGATGCCCTTGATGGTATAATGGGCAGGGCTGCTGATGTCTCTGGTATACAGTTTCGGCTCCTAAACCGAAGTAGGGGGCCTGCCGTGCAAGGGCCACGTACACAGTCAGACCGAAAGCTCTACTTGCAGGCTGTTCAAAACATTTTAGAAAAAGAAAGCTTTACAGAGATTGAGGGAGAGGTTGCGGGCCTCTTGTCTAAGGATGGCCGTATTGATGGGGTTGTATTGTCTGATGGTACTAATGTGCACTCTAATACAGTTATTTTAACGGCTGGTACGTTCATGCGCGGAGTAATACATATAGGGGACAAGCGGGTTTCAGCGGGACGGATGGGTGAGGCCGCTGCTGACCACCTGTCGAATCAGATGGAGGAGTTGGGTGCTAAGTTTGGTCGACTAAAGACTGGTACGCCACCCAGGCTGAATGGGAATACTATCAACTGGGAAGTTTTGGAGAGCCAGCCTGCTGATGACGACCCAGTAATGCTATCGTTTCTATCACAATCGCCGAGTGTGAAGCAGGTTTCTTGTGGAATTACACATACGAACCAAAACACCCATGAAGTTATTAAAGAAAATTTGGGCAAGTCAGCAATGTACGGTGGGCATATAGCGGGGGTTGGTCCAAGATATTGTCCGTCTATTGAAGATAAGATTATTCGATTCCCAGACAAGCAAAGCCATCAGATATTTCTGGAGCCAGAAGGGCTAACAACTAATTGTATTTACCCAAACGGTATTTCAACATCACTGCCTGAAACGCTACAACATCAATACGTTAGATCTATCGTCGGTTTAGAGAATGTTGAGATTTTGCAACCAGGTTATGCTATTGAATATGACTTTATGAACCCAATGGGATTATCGGGGGATTTGGAATCAAACCTACTTGATGGATTATTTTTAGCTGGGCAAATTAACGGTACCACTGGTTATGAAGAAGCTGCTGCTCAAGGTTTAGTGGCGGCGATAGGTGTTGCGAAAAAAATAAAAGATGTGCCAGGTATAAAATTTAATCGTTCCTCAAGTTATATCGGGGTTATGATTGATGATCTTACATCACGTGGAGCCTCAGAGCCCTATCGAATGTTCACTTCTAGGGCAGAGTTTCGATTAAAGTTACGTGCAGACAACGCAGACCAACGGCTAACAGAGCAGGGGTGGTTGTCTGGGTGTGTATCCGAGGTTCGCTACAAAGCTTATTCAAAAAAAATGGAGGGCTTAGTTGCTTGTAAACATATTTTGTCAGGCATGTCTGTATCGCCAAATCAGGCTAGATCAGCAGGAATAGACCTTGGTTTGGATGGGCGCCGTAGAAATGGTCACGAATTATTGGCAATTCCTGGGGTTTCTGTTGAACACTTAGCTGATTTGGAACCAGCATTTGCAAAGTCATCTAAAGCAACAAAGAAACAAGCGGCTTGTGAGGCCGTCTATGTTACGTATATTGAGCGGCAGAGGCGGGATGTTGAGGCTTTAGCCAAGGACCTTGGTGTCGCGATACCTCCAAATTTTAATTATAGTCTTGTGTCGGGCTTGTCGTCAGAAATGATTAGTAAGCTGTCAGTTGCTAGGCCACGGTCCTTAGGCGCTGCGAAAAATATAGAGGGTGTAACGCCGGCGGCTTTGACAGCAGTATTGCTGGGACTGAAGGGCCTTGAGTTAAAGAAAGCCATATGAAAAAAAGGTCTCTGAAATGCTTTCCAGATGTTTCACGTGAAACAATAAAGCAGTTAGAGGATTATGTAGCCCTCGTGATTAAGTGGAACCCTGTAATTAACTTAGTTGCTAAGGGTGATGTGGCAGATATTTGGGATCGCCACATTGAAGATTCAGCGCAAATAGTAGTTTTGACAGATATTGGTTCCCTGTGGGTTGATGTGGGTAGTGGTGGTGGTTTTCCGGGAGTGGTCGCAGCCATCCTCTTAAAGACCATATCTCCATTAACTAAAGTGATTTTGGTCGAAAGTGATGCGCGAAAGGCGGTGTTTCTGAGGCAGGTGGTGTTAAAACTAGATTTAAACTGTGAAATTCAAAATAAACGAGTAGAGGCAGCCTCTGTTAAGGCAGCCTCTATCGTTTCGGTTCGAGCTCTCGCTGCGCTTCCTAAATTATTGGAACATGTTGAACACCTCATTGAAGACGACACAGTCTGCTTGATTATGAAGGGTAAAACGTTTTCTCAAGAGCTTAAATTAGCACGAGACGCGTGGTCATTTGATTGCGATGTGGTACAAAGCAAGACAAACCCCGATGGGGCGATATTGGTTATTAGGAACGTCTGCCGTGCAAAAAAATAAACCTAAGATAATAGCATTTGCGAACCAAAAAGGGGGGGTTGGTAAAACAACTACGACTCTTAATTTGGCAGCGGCATTTTGTGAAAGAGGTCGTAAGGTATTGATTTTAGACCTAGACCCTCAAGGAAACGCATCTACGGGCCTTGGTTCTGTTGCTGAAGACCGAGAATTTACAACATATGATGTACTTAGTGGAGGTCTCATTGAAGATCAATTTATAATCAAAACAGATGTTGAAAACCTACACATTATACCATCTACAGTGGATCTCAGTTCCGCAGACATTGAATTTGCTGCCACAAAAGATAGAAGCAAATTGCTGGAGCGTGCGATAAATAATTCAGACGTCACCTTCTATGATTATATTTTCTTTGATTGTCCCCCATCTTTAAGTGTTTTGACCGTAAACGCTCTTATTGCGGCTGATTCTTTGGTAATACCTTTGCAAAGTGAATTTTATGCTTTGGAGGGACTTTCGCAGCTTCTCTTGTCTGTTCGGGAAATTCGTAGCGCGGGGAACCCAGATTTAAGAATCGATGGTATTGTTTTAACCATGTTTGATTCTCGTAACGGTTTGTCCCTACAGGTGGAAGATGATGCACGAAAAAACTTAGGAGAACTGGTTTTTAAGACAGTGATCCCAAGAAATGTGCGAGTTAGTGAGGCGCCATCTTTCTCTAAAACAGTTTTGAGTTATGATACTAAGTCTAAGGGAGCGGCAGCGTACCGCGCTTTAGCTGAAGAGTTACTTTTACGGCCTAAATAAATGGGAGTTGCAAATGTCTGATGTAGGTAAGCGCCAGCGGGGTCTTGGTAGGGGGTTGTCCGCTCTTATGGCGGATATAGAGCCATCGTCAAAAGAAACCTCAGACATAAAGGCTCAATTCAAAAATGATACATTGTTGCCGATTGAAAAAATTCACCCTAATCCAGATCAGCCACGAAGATATTTTGACAAGGATGATTTAAGTGATCTTGCGGCGTCAATCCGCGCTAAGGGAATTATTCAGCCACTTGTTGTTCGCTCACACCCAAGTAAAGAGGGTGATTTTGAGATTGTTGCCGGTGAGAGGCGTTGGAGAGCTTCTCAAATTGCGCAGATCCACCGAATACCAGTTGTAGTTCGTGAGTTTTCAAATGAAGACGTTCTTGAGATAGCTATAATTGAAAATATTCAAAGGGCTGACTTAAACCCTATCGAAGAGGCTGCGGGATATCGTCAATTGATGGATAAGTTTGGCCATACACAAGATCAAATGGCACAGGCGCTTGGTAAGTCACGACCCCATATAGCCAACTTTCTCAGACTTCTTGCACTGCCAAAATATGTTCAAGATCTTGTAATTAAAGGAAAAATTTCTAGTGGGCACGCTAGAGCCCTAATCACTTCTAGTGATCCCTCAGGAATAGCAAAGATTATAATAGCGCGAGGTTTATCTGTAAGGCAGACAGAAACTCTAGTGAAGAACCCTGTTGGTGAAAAGCCAATACGTTTGCCTGAAACACCTAAGGACGCTGATACAAAGGCTCTTGAGGGAGACCTCTCTGCAGCTCTCAAAATGAAGGTGTTAATATCTCATAAACCTAATAATGCGTCTGGTGAAATCAAAATTCAATATAAGAATTTAGAACAGCTTGATGACCTGTGTCGCTATTTAACCAAAAGCTAAAACATTAGTTTCTGTATTACTTGATTTAACAGTGCACGCCCTGAGTTGGTTGCTTTTATGAAGCCGTCTGAAATATTTAGAAGGCCAAGGTCGGTTAGTTCTGTTGTGATATCAAATTTCTTACCAACCACAGCTTCTAGTCTTGATTGGGAAATACCACTCTTTAACCGTAGGCCCATCATAATGAGTTCATTTGCATGGTCGGTATTAGAGAGAATATCAGGTGCAAGTTCACCGCTGGATTTAAGATGAACTGCATCAAGCCAAGCCGCTGGAGAAAGCATTGTTTTGGTTGCAAGTCTCTGATTACCTGATGTTATTCTTCCATGTGCCCCAGGACCAATCCCAATATAATCCCCACCCATCCAATAGATTAAGTTATGTTTGGATTCTAAGCCTTCAGAAGAAAAGTTAGACACTTCATAGGAATTTAGACCAGCTGAAGCGCAGGTTATGTCTGTAAATTCAAACATATCAGCCGATAGATCTTCATTGGGCAGCCCTGTAAGCTTTCCTGCATTGGCCCGGTATCCAAACGCAGTGCCAGGCTCAATGGTCAGTTGATAGAGTGACAGGTGGCCGCTATTTAGAGATATGGCCCTTGTGAGCTCAGTCTCCCAAGATGATAAAGATTGGTTTTGCCGTCCATAAATTAAATCAAAACTCACGCGATCAAAGTGGCGATGTGCTACCTCTAAAGCCAGCATTGCGTCGTCTACAGAGTGCAGTCTCCCAAGCTTCTTAAGGTCAGGATTATTCAAGGCCTGAATACCAACCGAAACTCTATTTACACCAGCTGTCTTAAAACCTGAAAACCTCTCAGCTTCAACTGATGATGGATTAGCCTCCAAGGTAATTTCAATATCATTTGCTGGCATCCAATGTTCATACGCTCTCGATATTAGTTTTTCTACTAGTGATGGTGGCATTAAACTTGGTGTTCCACCACCAAAGAATATGGAATTAAGAAGTCGTCCACTAGTAAGTTTGGCGTTACGATCTAACTCTGAAATAAGCGCGTCTTCCCAGAGTTGGGCGTCTACATTTAAATTTACATAAGAATTAAAATCACAATAAGGGCACTTAGCTTCACAAAAGGGCCAGTGAATGTAAAGCCCAAACCCACCATGACGCCAATCGTTATCCAAGGCAGCCAGCTACTAATTTAGCAAAAGCATCTGCCCTGTGTGTTAGGGGATTTTTTTCTTCAGGATGCATTTCGGCGAAAGTCTTTGTGTATCCATCTGGCTGGAACATTGGATCAAAACCAAAACCATGCTGACCCCGCATAGGCCAAACAACCTGTCCTGATGCGATGCCAGAAAACACTTCATCATGTCCATCGGGCCAGGCAAGACAGAGCGTACAATTAAACTGTGCTAACCTTGGGCTTGGCACATGTCGCTCCTCCAACTTCTCCCAGACAGCCTTCATTGCAAGATTAAAATCTCTACCACCTGCTGTTTCGGCCCAATCTGCTGTATACACACCCGGAGCCCCATCTAACGCATCAACAGAAATTCCACTATCATCCGACAAGGCAGGTAAACCCGAGGCCATCGATGCATGATGTGCTTTTATTCTGGCATTACCTGAAAAAGTACTTTCTGTTTCGTCTGGCTCATCAATACCTAACTCACCAGCACTCACACAACTAATTCCAAAGGGCTGGAGTAAAACTTGTATTTCACTCAATTTTCCTTGGTTGTGACTTGCCAAAACAATTTTGTTTTCAGCCAGCTTTCGCATTAAGAGGTAGCGGCTTTTTGAGCTGTGACTAATTCAGTGACACCTGCTTCAGCAAGATTCATAAGTTCATCCATTTGAGTGCGCGAAAATGTTGATCCCTCTGCTGACATTTGAATTTCGACTAACTTACCGGAACCTAGCATTACAAAATTACCATCTACACCCGCTTCGCTATCTTCAGGATAGTCCAAATCTACAATAGGTTGTCCAGCGTAAATGCCACAGCTAACGGCAGCAACTGGATCTAGCAGAGGATCATTTTGAATATCACCAGCAGTGATTAATTTTTTAACAGCTAACTTTAAAGCAACCCATCCTCCGGTAATTGCCGCACAACGAGTGCCACCATCAGCCTGTATTACGTCACAATCGATGCTGATTTGTCGTTCACCCAGAGCTACGCGATCTACCCCAGCGCGCAAACTACGGCCAATTAATCTTTGGATTTCTTGAGTACGGCCAGATTGACCGTTCTTTGCTTCCCGTCGCATTCTAGTATGAGTGGCGCGTGGAAGCATGCCGTATTCAGCGGTAACCCAGCCTAAACCGGTATTTCTTAAAAAAGCAGGGACGCGTTCTTCGAGGCTCGCTGTGCAAAGGACATGAGTGTCACCACACTTAATTAAACAGGAGCCTTCAGCGTGACGTGTGACTCCAGTTTCAATAGTAATGTCTCGCATCTGATTTAATTTTCGTCCGGATGGTCTCATGACTTGTTCTCCCTGTGCTGATGGGCGAATATGCGATGCGCACC
>CAJWTH010000092.1 GCA_913047725.1 uncultured Planktomarina sp. | reverse complement strand
TCTGGCGTGGCGAGTGCTGAGTGTGACCCAACGCGTCCGTCTGGGAATTGTGATCTGTGCTCTTTGGCTGGGCCATGTTTGTCACCGGCGTGAGATTTAATAAACTCTGAAGTAAGTTTCTCCGGTGGCTCTTTAGCGAGATCTGCTTTCAAAGTTCTGTACTTTGTCTGCGTTATAGCAATTTCGGAGGGAGTGGCATGCATGCCCTCCCAAGAACCATAAAACTGACTGCGCAACTCGGCGACGCGACTAAAGTCCCACCAGCTTTTTATTCTGACAGATGCATTTTTTAAGGTATCGGCGGCATCTCTTAGTGGATCTAGGTTTGCCCCATGACCATTGATAATATAGATATGTTCAAAGCCGTGCCGCTCGAATGATCTAAAAACCTCTATACAAAAATCACGATAGACGCTGATTGAAATTGATGCGGTACCCGCAAACGCCATATTGAACTCCGCGGGTGCATAAGCCAGAGCTGGTGCCACTAATGCGTTTATTTTCTTTGCGGCTTCAGTAGCGATGTCATTAGCACAGAGGGTGTCTGTCCCAATTAGTCCTATGGGCCCATGTTGCTCAATAGAACCTGTGGGGATGATAATCCCGTTGGAGAATTTTAAATAATCTTCTATTTCTAACCAAGAGGAATGTAGTAATTCCATCGACGTTCCACTCGGTTAAAGGTTTAAGCTTGCCGAAAACAACGGCGAATCAGGTTTGTAAAAGCATGCACCGTCGGTGCATGCTTTTAACTGATTTAATTAAGCTTCCACTTTGCATCAAGCTTTTCAAAGAAGCCACGTTCTGTCTTGAGTTTAATCCAAGTATTAACGTAGTTGATCCAAACTTGATCGGCTTGCGGTAACAATATAGCGATCGGTGTTGGAGATTTTGGAGCCGATACCGGTACGATCATTAAGTCAGAGTGTATCGCAACTAGCTTGTTAGCTTCAACGTTAGAAGTAATATGTGCATCGGCACGACCACTTAAAACTTGCTGAAATGGCACCGCCGGTGGCTCTATTATGACGTGCTCTGCATTCGGAAAATATTCTTTAACCTGTTTTTCCTGAGTTGTACCAAGAGTAGCGGCCACCCTTACACCCGGTTTGTTTAGGTCATCCCAATCCTTAAATTTAGTGGCGTTTGACTTTAATGTCAGAGGCACGGTTGCCAAGGAAAAATAACTATCTGAATACCCAGTGGCTTTAGCACGCCCTGCAGAAACCGATGCGGAGCCGGTCATGTGGTATTTACCTGAGGTAACACCAGCTACCAGCGTTTTCCATTCGGTTGGGACAAATTCTAATTCCACATCCATGTCAGCGGCCAATTCGGTCATGACGTCTATGTCATATCCAGTGTAGGTATTAGTTTCGGGATCCTTCATGGTCATTGGGTTCCAATCACCAGTGGTGCCAACTTTAAGTACACCTCCACTTAAAATCTCTTGCAAAGCGCCAGCTTGCGCATGCAGGCCTGCCATCGCCAGCAAAGTGGTGGTGGCGATTACATTAAATATTTTCATAGTTTGCTCCCCAGTTTATATTAACGTTGATAATAGCTGAGTTTTTACAGACTGCATCAGATATTACAAAGCATATTTTTTAAACAATCATTCCATCCTATTCTTGCCTTTATCGGCTGTGCGTTGTTTGGTTGGCCCAACATTAGGAGTTCAAATGGCCCAAGCTGTGATAAATGAAGACATCCAGATCAAAAATGTCTTTAAAAGATTTGGCGACTTTGAGGCGCTCAAGGATGTATCCCTCAGTGTAAAGGCAGGCGAGCGGGTCGTTATTTGTGGTCCGTCGGGGTCAGGTAAATCAACTTTGATACGTTGTATTAATGGACTTGAGCGTCACGAATCTGGATCGATAATAGTTGACGGGATCACACTCGCCGAGAGGGGGGCTTCTTTGCAGCAGATTAGGTCCAGGGTTGGAATGGTATTCCAACAATTTAATTTGTTCCCACATTTAACAGTTTTGGATAATATTACCTTGGGACCAATTCGATCTAAAAAACTTTCTCGAGTGCAGGCAAATAAACTCGCAATGACCTACCTTGAGCGCGTTAAAATTCCTGAGCAGGCGCAAAAATACCCTCGGCAATTATCTGGAGGTCAACAGCAGCGGGTCGCAATTGCTCGCTCACTGTGTATGGAGCCAAAGATTTTGTTATTTGATGAGCCTACTTCAGCACTTGATCCAGAGATGATTAGTGAGGTCTTGGACGTGATGATTGGGTTGGCTGAAACTGGCATTACAATGATTTGTGTCACACACGAGATGGGTTTTGCGCGACGCGTTGCGGATAAAATGGTCTTCATGGATGAGGGTAAAATAGTCGAAATGGCCCCTCCGAGTAAGTTCTTTGACGCCCCAAATACGCAACGATGTAAAAACTTTTTAAAACAAATTCTCCAACATTAGAGATCATAATGAAAAAACTTATAATTTTGTTTTTGGCCGTAGCGTTCTTGCCTGGGTGTTCAGATGACTGGGGATGGTATGTAGTAAATCCATACAACAGGTCAGGTTTAATTAATTTGAAGTTCTTGCTGTCGGGGTACTACTTCACGCTTCTACTGTCCTTCACTTCTATTTTAATTTCTGTCGTTGTGGGTTTGCTGGTGGCTTTGCCAGGGTTGTCTAAAAACCCATGGCTTCGTAATTTTAACAGGGTTTACGTCGAAGTAGTAAGATCCGTGCCGATCCTTGTACTAATTCTTTGGGTTTACTATGGTTTGCCACCAATCACAGGACTGGATGTAACCGTATTTTGGGCAGGTGTTATCGCCTTGGCTCTATCGGACAGTGCGTTTCAAGCAGAGATATTCAGGGGTGGTATTCAGTCAATAGACAAGGGGCAATACGAGGCCTCTCATTCTGTTTCCTTGAACTATCGTGACACGATGCGGTTTGTTATTTTGCCTCAGGCCATACGTCGTATTTTACCTGCATTGGGAAACCAACTTGTGTACATGCTGAAAATGTCATCACTGGTTTCTATTATTGGAATGCAGGAGCTAACCAGAAAAGCTAATGAGTTGGTTGTGACCGAATATAGACCGCTGGAAATATATACAGTCTTAGTTTTAGAATACTTAGTTCTAATTTTAGTTGTGTCGGCCGGCGTACGCTGGCTTGAGCGTCGATTGCAATCTGATGAGCGTGGATAAGGAAATTAATTAATGGCTGCTTGGATCAACATGATTTCAGACGAAAATGCCTCGATGGAGCTGAAGGAGGTTTTGGACCTTGCGCGAACGCCACACGGCACAGTGGACAATGTAATGCGAGTTCATTCACTGCGACCAAATACGATGAAAGGTCACGTCACTTTATACCGTGCAGCCCTGCATGATAATGCAAATACAATTCCGATGTGGTTTCAAGAGACTGTGAGCAGCTATGTTTCTATTTTAAACAACTGTGCGTATTCATTGGAAAACCACTGGAAAAATGCTGCTCACCTGATTGATGATGTTAAAAAATCAGAGGCAATTGAAGCGGCTCTTTGGTCCAAAACGCCTCAAGATGTGTTTGGTGGTATGGAACTAGAGATGCTGTGCTACGCTGAAAAACTTACGCTGCGGCCTAGTGATATGGTCCAGGAAGATGTTTTCGCATTAAAAGAAGCTGGTGCTGGAGACGGGGAGATCTTAGAGCTCAACCAAATTGTTGGGTATTTTAATTACGTAAACCGGTTGCTTAATGGTCTCGGCGTAACGACCAGTGGTGACACGGTAGGATTTTATAAAGCTGATTAAAGAGTAACTTCTTTAGACTTAATTTTCTGTTGAAAAAGTGTCAAAGGCAGACAGGGCTTTTGCACTGAATGCGTAAGAGGGACCGCCACCCATGAAAGTCGCCATGGCTAATGCCTCGCAAAGCTCCTCCCGCGTAAGGCCAAGGCGTATAAGAGACTTTATGTGAAAGCCAATACAACTGTCACATCGCGTGGCTACTGCAATCCCCAAAGCCATTATTTCTTTTGTTTTTTCGTCGAGAGCCCCAGGTGTTTTTGCGGCGGCACCCATCACTCCAAACCCTCGGGCAGTGTCTGGAATTTCTTTGGACAGCGTTGATATTTCAGTTACTGTCTCGTCCATAAAATTTTGCCAATCCATTTTGATACCCTTTTTAAAGCCTAAAAGAATTGGCTTGATCATAAACAAATCGAAGTTGCTTGCACAACACACATCATTGTGGCGTCAGATTTATTGTTTTTGTTGGATTAAGATAAACCAATTTTTACTTGATTAATGGATGCCCACCACTTTTGTGGTGGGCATAAACGCTGTGATCTGACCTTTTACGAAAAGCCACCAACTTTTGTTCTGATTTCTGCTCCAAAAGCAGCATAAGTTTCCGCAATTTCTGGACCAATTTCTCCTAGAACTATTAATTTCTTAATATCAAAAGCTTCAGGGAATTCTGCTGCTAAGTGGCTATCCATGTGGTTCTTAATTCGTTCCTTGGCAGCGGCCTCGTCTTTGAGCCGCTCAATGAAGGTCACCGTTTTGTTGTCGCTTGCGATAAACCACTCGAACCTAATTGTTCCCTCTTCGTTAAGCCCGTGCACGTGTTTGGAGGCATTATCTGCGCAAAACTTTTCTAAATCAGCGCGAGAGCCTTTGCCTTCAAGTTCCCAAATGTGATCGATAAACGTATTTTTTTGATTTAGCATAGCTAACCTTTCTATTATTAAAGTTTGATTGGATGTGGTGCTGGCGTGCAACTTAGAAGTTCTAGCTGGCGTCTTCTATTTACTAAGTGGCATCGCTTAGTATTTTTCTTACATGGGTAAATTCAGGTTGGACGTCAATAGGGCTGTTATCCCGAGAATAGCAAAAATTGCTAACCATTCAGCTGATATAGAGCGAGTGAGGTTTTTAGCTGCTTTTGGACTCTTTTTATGCAGCTCAGGAATGAACCTGAATTTGTTTGCTGCGGCCAGGGTGAGTAGCAATGCTACTAAGGCTATCTTGCCGATTAAAGCCTGGCCATAACTAGTGCTGACTAAGCCATTAAATGACCCTACTAATGCGAAGCTCATAAATCCACCTGCAGCTATCACAAGTGGAACCAAAACAACTGCAAGTAAACCAAATCGTCTGCCCAAGTCCGCGGCTTTGGGCCAAGTCTGTTCTGTAGAAGTTAGCTCTTTAAGTGGTATTAATATTCCCACCCAAAATGCAATTGTGCATAGGTGTGTCGCTAGCGTGATTTTAAGCAATAATCTGTCGTATCCAGCAACATGTCCAACGCTACTGAAAGACCAAATAGCGACGAGACCTCCAAGTGCTGAAATCCAGTGTCCAGGCTGTCCCATTGCAAGTCCAAAAATTAAAACTGTCATCCCAACTAATTGAAAAGCTAAAGTTGTTCCCGCTGGCGTGCTCCAAAGTAAGGCGAGGAGCTCGCCATCCAGAAGCCCGCTCGCGTCACCAGCAAGATTTGCACCCAGCAATGAAAATGAGAGAATTGCAGCGCAAAGGCCTAGGATTGCAAACCATGCGGACGTGCCACCATAAGAATTAAGACGAAACACTAATGACGTAAAAACAGTTCCCGAGGACACCAGAATTCCAAGGTAGAGCGCAAACTTTGTTGCAATCGCCGCCACGCCCCAGACGTCTGGCAGCGTCATTCGACTGTAAAGCTAAAGGTGCCATTGAGTGCGTGTCCATCCTCACCCAATCCGCGCCATTCAATTAAATAGTTACCGACGCCAACTGCCTGAAAAGGAATTTTATATCTTTTAGTGAAGCCATGATACTCGCTGAGATCTAATTTATCTTTTTTTTCGTTGGCGTGGGTAACGGTCAACCTTGTCAGGTGGATGCCATCTCCAAAATTTAGCCTGATCTCAGTTGGCGCCTCAGCAATGATGGCTTCATTAGCTGGCGTCGTACTTTTAAGTGGAGAGTGAGCAGCAGCGATGGATGCCCACACCATGACAAACCCGGCAAGTAATAACTTCCTCATGATTGTTCCTCTCGTAGTCACCGTTGAATAATAGCGCTCCCGTTTTAAGCTGTCGCTACTCTTTATCCCTATGAAATAAAACTTTCTAACAAATTTTAAAGGGCCACTTTTATTTTTTAAAGGTGGTATTGATTTTATGTCTTGGCAATCATCCAGATTGCCATCCCAACCATCATTAAGTTTTCAGTTAATGAGACAAAACCCAGCGGTACGTTGCTGTCCCCGCCCACACAGGCACATTTAAGGTCACGCCTGTCTACGTAGACCGCCTTAAACACGCTAACTGCGCCTATGCTGGCAATGAAAAAAGCTGCCGGAGCGGAAATCCAAGTTAGCACGCCCGCTATCATCATCAGGCCAGCCCCAGCCTCCACGAAGGGATAGATGTAGCTGTATCTGACCCACCGCTGGGCAAGCAGGTCGTAGCTTAGAAACATAGTGGTAAAGCGCTCGAGGTCCATCAACTTTTGAAGTCCCAAGAGGACCATTGAGATGGAGATAAACCATTCGATAGTTTTAAAATTAAAAATAGCGTCTAGTTTTAACCAAGTGATGGTAATCGCAAGGAGAAGTCCAATTGAAAATAGAGCGACAATCGGTTGGTACGTGGTCGTATTTTTTCGCGGCTTAGGTTTTCCAAAGTACTCAAGTAAACCGTCAAAGCCGCCAATGCGGGTTTCATCAATGAATATTTGAGGCACAGTTGATACGTTGTGAAGGGCCTTAAGTGCCTCTACTTCTGACCGGCTGGTAAGGTGTTGGTCATCCACCTTGAACCCTTGACGTTTTAACAAGTCCTTACATCTTAGGCCGTGTGAACATACATGATCGGGCATAACGGTGCGGTACAGCGTGGCTGTTTTTGAGGTGTTTTTTAGTCGCACAAAAGTTTCCTTGTTTGGTGTGGGTGGGATTTTTTACGACCAATACAGCACTAATGTGCTGTAGTCGCTAGTGGTAAATTGGCGTCCTCGGGTTAAACTGATTTTTTTATTAGAACAAAGTTGGTTTAGCGGAAAAACAACAACAGTTGGGTTTAACGAAAAACAAAGGAATTTTTTTCAGGCCATTATTGCCCAAATGCCTAAAATTTTGAATATCGTGTATGCTTCCAGACTAAAAAAGGCTCGGAAATGTTACAGCCCTGCGATGGCTAACAAACAATTTATCTGCTCTTTTTATGCCCGTGAAAGTTGTTGTGATATCTCAGAAGCTGTATTTACATCTGTAAAAAAATCTATATTTGTATGTCATTATTTAGTTAACCCGGTGTCTATTATCACGTCACGCAGCTTAATTTAAGGTGCTTTGCTTGGTTTAGGTACCATGTTGTAATTTTT
>CAJWTH010000091.1 GCA_913047725.1 uncultured Planktomarina sp. | reverse complement strand
GTTATAATTAATGATGGTGAACCTTCATAGCCTAAAACCATTATGGCAAAAAGTTCTGTTGAGGCACTTCGCCTGAACGCTATCACAAAATGTTTTGGAGAACTGACCGCAAATGATGCGGTCAGTTTTTCAGTTAACAAAGGTGAGGTTGTTGCCTTACTTGGCGAAAATGGTGCCGGCAAAACTACCCTCATGAATGTCCTGTTTGGGCAATATACAGCTGACAGCGGCACAGTTTCTGTATTTGGTCAAATTCTACCACCAGGGAATTCAAGGGCCGCATTGGATGCAGGTGTTGGAATGGTACACCAGCATTTCACTTTGGCTGACAATCTGACCGTTCAGGAAAATATCACGCTTGGTACTAGGTCGCTGTCAAGTCCATGGCTTTATCATGTAAAGTCACGTGCTAAAATTTTGAGCCTATCAGAAGAGTTTCACCTTGCTGTGTCGCCAGATACTCGTGTTGGGAGCCTTTCAGTTGGGGAAAGACAACGGGTTGAGATACTAAAGGCCTTGTATCGAGACGTGAAGGTCTTGATCTTAGACGAACCGACTGCGGTACTTACTCCGCAGGAAACTAATGATCTTTTTGTTACTCTCAGACTGGCTACAACTCTTGGACTTTCGATTATCTTTATTTCCCATAAATTACATGAGGTGATGGCTATTGCTGACAGGGTCTGCGTGCTCCGACATGGCAAAAAAACTGGAGAAGTGTTGATAAAGAATACTGATAGGGATTCCCTTGCTAAGATGATGATGGGAGCTGAAGCAAAATCACCACAAGTATTGCCGTCAAAATCAGGTCCTGCTCTTCTAGAGTTAAGAGATGTTGTTACACCAAATATTGGTAGCGCCCCCGGTTTGAAATCAGTCGATCTGGCTCTAAAATCTGGTCAGATTATTGGATTAGCAGGCGTTTCTGGGAACGGGCAGGCTTCAATAGCTGATGTTGTTGGCGGCTTAAGTAAACCCATTGCTGGAAAGGTTTGGGTAAATGGGGTTGCCGTTGAAAATTGGAGCCCGCGAGACGCTGTAGATGGCGGGATCGCACGCATTCCCGAAGATCGACACTCAATGGGTAGCATAGCAGATTTTGACATCACAGAAAATTCAATACTCGAAAGATATAATACAGCACTCTTCAGTTGGAGAGGATGGCTAGACTGGGAAAGTTCACGTGCTTTTGCTAATCGTGTAATAGAAAAATATGATGTGCGATGCCCGGGAGTGGATACGCCAATTCGTCTTTTATCGGGTGGAAATATGCAAAAATTAATATTGGGCCGAGTTCTTGAGTGCGATCCAAAAATTATTTTAGCAAATCAACCCGTTCGTGGCCTCGATGTAGGTGCCGTAAATTATGTGCATAGCCAATTACTTTCGGCTCGGGATCGTGGCGCCACCATACTCTTAATCTCAGAAGATCTTGATGAAGTGATGAGCTTGTCAGATGTTATCTACGTTATTTCTGATGGGCGTCTCTCACCTGAGTTTGGTCGAGGCGAGATGACACCTGCTCAGCTTGGAGTTTGGATGGGAGGTCAAGGATTTGACGAAGAGATAACTCATGCGACTTGAGCCCATTGACAAGCCATCTTTAGCACGCAGTTTACTACCTCCCATAACTGCATTGGGTGCCACAGTTGCAATCGCTTCGTTTTTGGCAATGCTTGCTGGTGCAAATCCGTTTTCAGTTTTTGGGTTAATTTTGAATGGTGCTTTTGGGTCAAAATTTGCAATTTTGGAAACTTTAAATCGAGCCACACCACTAATATTTACTGGCCTTGCTGTGGCAGTCGCTTTTCGTGCTAAATTTTGGAATATAGGTGCGGAAGCGCAGCTGTACGCTGGTGCGCTTTTAACAGTTCTACTTGGTACTGGCCTACTACCGTGGCCCAGTATTGCAATCCTCCCTACACTTGCACTTTTTTCGATACTGGCTGGGGCAATATTATTGTTAGTTCCAGCATTGCTGAAAACTCGTTTTGGAGTTGATGAAGTAGTTACAACTTTACTCTTTAATTTCATATTTTTACTGTTTGTTTCAATGTTACTTGAAGGCCCTTTGAAAGATCCAATGGGCATGGGCTGGCCAAAATCTGCGCGCCTATTACCTGAGGCACGGTTGCCACGATTAGTTGATGGCTTGCGCCTCCATTGGGGCTTTGGTTTAGCAATTTTTTCTGCTATTTCTGTCTGGGTGGTTCAATCTCGTATGACTTTGGGATATGAAATGCGTGCTGTTGGATTGAACCGGCAGGCTGCCGCATTTGCAGGAATTCCTGTCAACCTTGTTCTGGTTAAAACGGCACTCCTGTCAGGTGGTCTTGCAGCGCTTGCTGGCTTCTCAGAAGTTGCAGGATTGAAAGGGAGCCTAACACTCGATTTGTCTCCTGGCTTTGGCTATACCGGAATTATTGTTGCAATGCTGGCTCTACTGCACCCTCTCGGTGTTATCTTTGCAGCACTTTTTGTAGCAGGTATTTTTGTTGGAGCTGACAGCATGAGCCGGGCAGCTGATGTACCCACCTATCTGGCTGACATAATGCTGGCAACCGCTTTGCTACTGATGGTGTTAGCAATTATGTTGACCCGTTTCAGAATAGTTAGGAACTAAGTGAATGGAGGTCTTAGAAATCTTTTTTACCGCTAGTTTTTGGGCAGCTGTGATCCGAATTTCTACTCCACTAATTTTTGCGACTTTGGGTGAGTTGATTTGTGAAAAAGCTGGCGTTTTGAACCTCGGTATTGAGGGTATAATGGTTGCAGGGGCTTTTGCTGGCTGGATGGCAGTATACTCGGGTACAGGGCTGTGGGTGGGTATTTGCGTTGCCATGCTCGTTGGTATGCTGTTTGGCTTCCTGCACAGTCTATTAACAGTGCCTTTTGGATTATCTCAACACGTAGTTGGTCTAGGGATTACACTTTTGGCCACGTCATCCACCTATTACGCCTACAGACTAGCCTTACCAGAGGTTACTAGCCCACCCAAAATTGATGCATTTCAACCTTATGATATTCCAATACTATCGGAGATTCCATTTATTGGGCCTGCTCTGTTTTCGCAAACGCCATTTACCTATCTTGCATTTGGACTTGTTTTAATAACTTCCGTAGTCCTCTATCGGACGCCTCTAGGCTTGGCGGTGCGGGCCGCAGGTGATAACCCTGCGGCCGTTGCTGCCCAAGGCCTTTCTGTAACCAAAATACGCATGGCTGCTGTTATTATTGGTAGTGGCTTTATGGCTATGGGTGGGGCATTTTTAACAATGTCAGCCTTTGACAGTTTCTTTTTCGAAATGGTCAACGGGCGTGGTTGGATTTGTATCGCGCTTGTTGTTTTTGGCTCTTGGCGGCCAGGCAAAGCCCTTTTGGGTGCAGTTCTGTTTGCAGCTTTTGACGCCCTTCAGATTCGAGTGCAACAGACTAGCCTTGGATCACTAATGCCTTATCAGGTTTTTCTAATGATGCCCTATTTACTATCAATTTTAGCGCTTATTGTAATGTCACGGCGTGCTGAAGTTCCGGCAGCCCTTATGGTTCCATTTAATAAAGGAGAACGGTAATGTTTGATCTGATTGTCAAAGGTGGCGCGCTGCCGGATGGCCGATTAACAGATATTGGTATCAAAGGTGGCAAAATTACAGCAATTGATAAGCTTGAAAATGCTCAGGCTGGTCAGGTGATCGACGCAACTGATGATTTAGTAAGCCCCCCGTTTGTTGACCCTCATTTTCATATGGATGCGACTCTGTCGTATGGATTACCGCGTATAAATTCATCGGGAACGCTACTTGAAGGCATTGGACTTTGGGGCGAACTTAAACAGGTGATGACACAGGACGATATTGTTACTCGAGCACTGAAATACTGTGATTGGGCAGCGAGTATGGGATTATTAGCAATACGTAGCCATGTTGATACCTGTGATGACAGCCTTTTGGGCGTTGAGGCATTGCTTCATGTTCGTTCCCTAGTCAAAAATTATATTGATTTACAGTTAGTCGCTTTTCCACAAGATGGATTTTATCGAGACCCTACAGCACGGGCAAACACAATTAGGGCTTTAGATATGGGTGTTGAGGTCGTGGGTGGAATCCCTCATTTTGAACGTTCCATGCTGGATGGATCAGCATCAGTGACAGAGCTTTGTGAAATTGCAGCGGCTCGTGGGTTACAGGTTGATATGCACTGCGATGAAACTGACGATCCAAATTCGCGTCACATTGAAACACTTGCATATGAAACACAGCGTCTTGGACTGCAGGGAAGGGTTACTGGATCACATCTAACGTCGATGCATTCAATGGATAATTACTATGTATCAAAGCTTCTGCCTTTGATTGCTGAGGCGGAAATTAATGCCATTCCCAATCCTTTAATTAATATAGTTCTGCAGGGTAGGGCTGACACGTACCCTAAACGGCGGGGATTAACGCGTGTGAAGGAGATGTTGGAATTTGGGATAAATGTTGGTTGGGGGCAAGACTGTGTACTTGATCCCTGGTATTCGCTTGGTACAGCCGACATGCTTGATGTCGCTTTTATGGGATTACATGTTGCTCAAATGACAAGTCCAGAAGAGATGCAAACTTGCTTTGATATGGTCACAGTGAATAATGCAAAAACTATGGGCCTTAAGGACTACGGTCTTCACATAGGCGCCAAGGCATCGTTAGTAATTCTTGATGCGCGTAATCCAATTGAAGCGTTGCGCCTGCGCGCAACTCGGCTTTGCGTCATTGCGAATGGCAAAATTATTAGTCAAACGAAACGGCCAGATGCAAAGCTTGCCATAGCAGGAAGACCAGAAACCTCTAATCGGCGTCACCAGAGTTAGTTTCCGGCACAAAGGTTTTATTAAATCAATTAAGTATCAGTTTTAAGGCTTTTTTGTTTTGAACGGATGTTTTCTGTTTGGGTAACATGTTTTACAAATTTCACAAACACGTCCGTCACAGCCTCTCGCTGAACAAAATTCTCGACCATAAAAGATAATTTGTAGATGTAGCTTATTCCATTCATGCTCTGGAAACGCCGTTTTTAGGTCACGTTCCGTTTGTACAACATTATTACCTTTTTTGGTAAGGCCCCACCTCTGTGCTAACCTATGAATATGCGTATCCACAGGAAATGCAGGATACCCAAACCCTTGAGACATCACCACGCCAGCAGTCTTATGCCCAACCCCTGGAAGTGTTTCCAACTCTTCAAAGGTTTTGGGTACCTTTCCAGAGTATTTTGCCACAAGAATCTTCGAAAGTTGCACTATAGCCTCTGATTTTTTTGGTGCTAATCCACAAGGTCGAATAATTTTATAGACAGTTTCCAAAGGAACATGTTGCATTTCAAATGGGGTGTTGGCTTTTTTGAAAAGCGTTGGTGTAACCTTGTTAACTCGTTCATCGGTACATTGAGCGCTGAGTAATACACTAATTAGTAGCTCATAAATGCTACTGTGAATTAGTGGAGTTGGTGTTTTTGGATAATGTTCATTTAAACGCTGCAATATAAAGGCAGCTCTCTGGCTTTTTAACACTATGAACTGCCTTAAATTGTTTTAACTTTAGGTTTCCAGCGACGTAACACCTGTTTCGGTGCGCCATAACAGGCCATCTTTTTTTAATGTGACATGCATAGTCGCATCTTTCGTTCCATTTTCATAATCTGCAAACATGTGCTGCACTACGATATCATCGTTTTCGTAAATACAACGGCGCGCTTTTATTTGTGAGCGTTCCATAATTGCTTGCATTTGTTCGGCAGAGGTATCTCCTTTTTTTGAAACTCTGCCGCTTGAATGCCATGTCATCTGGAATTCATCGTGATGTAAGTCCAAATAAGCTTGACCATCTCGTTTATCCCACGCAGCTTCCATTTTTTCATACAACGTCATCAGTTTTCCTTCACTGTAATTATCTGTTATTAAATACTTAACTTAGTGTATGGTATTCTACTAGCTACTATTTAGAATTTTAGACCTGGGGCTTTGTTTGTTAAGAATTTGATGATCTGATTAGATGCTTCAATTCAACTTGATGCACTATTCATCTGAATTATGTCTTAATGCTTGCTCAACATCGGCGATAATATCGTCTATATGTTCAAGACCAACTGACAGCCTCACGTATCCTGGGCTGACCCCAGCTTTAATTTGGTCTTCAGCGGAAAGCTGGGAGTGGGTAGTTGAGGCAGGGTGAATGGCAAGTGTGCGTGCATCCCCGATATTAGCCACATGATAAATTAGTTTAAGGTTATCAATGAAACTCTTTCCAGCTATTACACCTCCTTTAATCTCAATCCCTATCAATGCGCCATGTCCAGCAGTTAGATAGGAGTTTACAAGTACCTTGCTGTTTCCTTTAAAAAACCTGGGATAGGTTACTGACAAAATTTTCTGGTGCTGGTCCAAGTACTCTGCAAGCTTCACAGCATTTGATTGATGGCGCTCAAAACGAAGTGGGAGGGTCTCCAGTCCTTGTATGAATTGGAAAGCGTTGAATGGTGATAAAGATGGACCCAGGTCACGCAATAAAACTACACGGGCTCTTATAGAAAAAGCTATTGGAGCGCCCAAAGCCTCAGGTACTAATGAACCCCACACAGCACCATGATAACTTCCATCAGGCAGATTAAAGTTTGGTTGTTGTTCTGGATTTTGTGTCCAGTCGAAACTTCCACTATCAATAATAACGCCACCTATAGATGTTCCATGGCCACCAATGAACTTAGTTAAAGAATGCACGACGACCGCAGCACC
This sequence comes from uncultured Planktomarina sp., assembly GCA_913047725.1. Taxonomy (GTDB): domain Bacteria; phylum Pseudomonadota; class Alphaproteobacteria; order Rhodobacterales; family Rhodobacteraceae; genus Planktomarina. The sequence goes on along the minus strand of CAJWTH010000091.1, from coordinate 623 downwards.
GTGATCAAATGGACGGCATGTTATTGGTGCTGCAGTATTATCAACAATAAGAGGAATACCTCTTTTTAAACCAATTTTTGCGATATCAGAAATGGGAAACGGAACAAGCTGAGGGTTGGGCAAAGTTTCACCAAAATACGCCCTGGTGCGGTCATCGCTTAACTTGGCAAAGGTTTCTGGATCCTCCGGATCAGCAAACCGTACTTCAATCCCCATCTTGGAAAGAGTGTTAGTAAAAAAATTGTATGTTCCCCCATAAAGGTATGGTGACACGACGATGTTATCACCGGCTGAAGCTACATTCTGAATTGCTAGACAAACTGCCGAAGATCCTGATGCTACTGCAACAGCTGCGAGACCACCTTCTAAAGCTGCTAGTCTTTCTTCAAGTATTTGGGTCGTTGGGTTAGTAATTCTTGTATATATATTTCCAAGTTCTTGCAGAGCGAACAGCTTTCCTGCGTGTTCTGTGCTATCAAATTCAAAACTAGTGGTTTGATGAATTGGGACGGCAACTGAGTTTGTCGCCAAGTCTCGCCTGTGGCTACCAGCATGCAACATTAGAGTTTCTATGTTTTTCGAATTAGTGGCCATTTTCATTTCCTAAGGTTAAGATTATTTAA
>CAJWTH010000090.1 GCA_913047725.1 uncultured Planktomarina sp. | reverse complement strand
CAATTGATGGTGGATGGACGGCGCAGTAAGATATCTGGCATCTGTTAGAAATATATTTTTTTTGATTCTGTTCAATTGAAGCAGAGTGGTTATTATGCTTCAATCTTATGAAAATTTTGATTTGGGTTGTTAGCTCACAGAGCCTCAATCGGAGCGCAGACGCTCTGCGAGTCTTTATCAGACATCGCCGGTTGTACGTTTAAATTGATTTTAGATTGTTCGTATTAACATCTTATTTTGCAAAAATTGGGGATTATTTAGCATAGGTAAGGTTTATCTTTTTTAGGAATAAACTGCATAATAGCATCTTTTTAAGATGTCACATTTTCAAATTGGAGGACTCTAATGTAATTTCGTTATTCGATCATCATTACTTTAATAAGGTAAAAGACAAACCAGAAAATTTGGCTGTCCAGCTTCCCTTGGCGTCATTCCTAAAATCCATAGCCACACCCTGCATATTCACACGAATTTTACTAGGTGATGATGAGACCACAACTGCTGGAGCTTCCACACCAGCGTCAGAGATTATGGTCACGGTCTCGCTTGTAAAAGACATTTCTTACTCCTCAGGTTATCTTAGAATGTAATGGTACCACATTTTCTAAGTGTTGAGTGAACATTATGTACTTTTTGTAGTTGAACTAGTCTGCGTCCTATTTGATGCCTCAATAAGTGAAGTTTTATATTAGGATAAATATTAGAAATAAATTTATGTAGTTTATCCAAGACTTTGTTTTCAATAACCAACATGCACTGAGCCTAATTTATGATTGTGGTGCATCAAAAAAGTATAAAACGTTCAGTGAGAAAACTGAGTAAGCCTTCGCTTATAACTGTTATTGATTAGGGAAATCCCCTTAGAACTACCGTTACACAGGAATTTTTTACCAATCGAGATGATACGCTTACCAATTAATGGGAAGGGAACTGAAAATCTTAAGCCCACCTAATTTAGATTTAAAATAGCTTAAACATAATATTTATAAATAAATCCTAGCTATTTATTAGTCTATCTAATTGATTTCCATAATCATTATTTTGGAATTTTGCAGATATTACGTTTAACTCAGACTTAGTTATCCAACCATTCTCGAAAGCGATTTCATCCGGACTGCCAACAAGTAATCCTTGGCGTTTTTGAAGCGTCCGAACTAAATTCCCAGCATCTAAAAGACTGTCGTGTGTTCCCGTGTCTAGCCATGCAAAGCCACGGCCCATTTTTTGAACATCTAACGACCCATCATTCAAATAGGTTTCCAATAAGTTGGTAATTTCTAACTCGCCTCGCTGAGAAGGTTTTATAGACTTGGCTCTCTCTGACGCAGTTGCATCCAAGAAATAGAGTCCAGTTACTGCATAGTTTGAGCGGGGGGTCTTGGGCTTTTCAACAATGCTATTAGTATGGCCATGTTCATCAAAGCCAATCACTCCATAACGTTCAGGGTCAGTTACGCGGTAGCCAAATATAGATCCACCAGATGTTTTGGCATCTGCCGTTTTTAACAGGTCAGAAAAATTGTCACCGTAAAAGATATTATCGCCAAGTACGAGTGCGCTTGGCGCGCCATTAAGAAAGCCTTCTGCAAGTAGGTACGCTTGCGCGAGACCATCTGGTGATGGTTGCTCAATATAGGTGAACTCGATACCCCATTGAGATCCATCTTTTAGCAATCTTTTGAATTGGTTTATATATTCTGGATTTGTAATGATCGCGACTTGTCGAATTCCAGCGAGCATTAGTACCGATAGTGGGTAATATATCATTGGCTTATCATAAACTGGCAATAGCTGCTTCGATACGCCAATAGTAATTGGGTGCAGGCGTGTTCCAGACCCACCTGCTAAAATGATGCCTTTACGTGCCGTCATGAGTTTAGTTCCTTCAAATCCTTAAGTACTAATTCGAGCTCTGCTTTCCAGTCAGGGCGCGTTATCTGAAAATCATTTTCTAGCCTTGTACAATCCAGCCGTGAGTTCAAAGGGCACTTTGCCGGTGTTGGATAATCTATAGTCAAAATCTTCTGAACAGAAATTTTATTTTGTATCTGGGCAAATATTTCTTCTGCAAACACTGCCCAACTTACGTCTGGAGCACCGGCGAAATGGTAAAATCCGTTTGCAGATACATTCGCATTATTATTGATTAAATCAGTAGCAATTTTGAAACACGCGGCTGCTATTGAACGAGCGGATGTTGGTCCTCCAATTTGGTCAGAAACTATGGTAAGCTGAGATCTATTTTTAGCTAAGCCTAGCATAGTTTTCACAAAATTAGTGCCAGTTGAAGAAAAAACCCATGATGTTCTTAACACAATAGCTTCTGGGTTTATGGCTAAAACTGCTAGTTCCCCCTCGCACTTACTACGGCCATAAGCCCCAAGCGGGCCTGTTGCGTCGTCCGTATTCCATGCAGTGCAACCTGAGCCATTAAACACATAGTCTGTGGATATATGGACAAATGGGATACCTAAATTTTTACAGGCTAACGCCATTGTGGCTGGCGCCACTGAGTTAACTCTTAGCGCCGTTACTTCCTCAACTTCCGCTTGATCGACAGATGTATAGCCTGCTGCATTAATCACTGCTTTTGGGCGATACTGATTGATCACATCAGCGCAGCTGTGGGGATCTTCCAAATTTAAGCTATCTCGGCCAACGCACAGGACATCGTTAAATTTCGAAAGCTCAGTTGCAACTTGACCTGATTTTCCAAACACTAAAATCATTTAAGTTTCCCCAGACGAGTTCCGACACCAACGCGTTTTTGCAGTGGCTTCCACCAATCTTCGTTATCTATATACCACTGGACTGTTTTTTCTAACCCCTCATCCAAAGTCACTGAGGGGCTCCAACCCAATTCATTTTTGATGCGACTCGGATCAATAGCATAACGCTGATCATGGCCAGGCCGGTCATCAACAAATTCAATTAAGTCTGCATATGGCTCTTGTGCCGGTCGTTTTTTATCTAAAATACAACAAATTTTTTGTACAATCTCGATGTTCGTAGCTTCGTTTTCTCCGCCAATATTGTAACTTCGCCCAAGCTCACCTTTTGTAAGAACGGTGAGTAGTGCGGTTGCGTGATCTTCGACATAAAGCCAATCCCGAATATTATCGCCCTTGCCATAAATTGGTAGTGGCTTTCCTGCCAATGCATTAAGAATTATTACAGGGACTAGTTTTTCTGGAAAATGATATGGGCCGTAGTTGTTTGAGCAATTGGTCATCACGATAGGTAGGCCATATGTCTCATGCCAAGCTCGTACGAGATGGTCAGAGCTTGCTTTAGATGCTGAGTAGGGAGAGCGTGGATCATAAGCGGTGTCTTCAGTGAATTTCTCATTTTTATTTAATGGTAGTGATCCAAAAACTTCATCCGTCGAGATATGATGAAAGCGAAAATACTCTGACTTATTTTTGTCTACCCAGTATTTACGGGACGCTTCCAGCATGTTGTATGTGCCGATTATAGTAGTTTTTATGAACTCGCCAGGGGCATCAATTGAACGATCTACATGAGACTCCGCAGCTAAATGCATGACTGCGTCGGGTTGGTGCTTTAAAAATATAGTATCAATCATTCGTCGGTCGCAGATGTCTGCCTGCTCGAACTGATACCCTGGCGCATCGTGAACGCTTTTTAGACTATCTAGGCAGGCTGCATATGTTAATGCGTCTAAGTTCACTACCTCATGATCATCTGAAATGGCCTGACGAATAACTGCTGAGCCTATGAAGCCTGCACCGCCGGTGATGAGTAATTTCATCCTCCTTCCACCCAAAAAAATGGACTTTTTATGTCTTGAAATGAAGGTGCGTTTTGACCTTTTCTTGACAGGAGTACGCCTATATCGAGACCCCATTCAATTCCAATATCTGGTCATCAAACCGTATAGCATTATCAAATTCGGGCGCATAATAATCCGTACACTTGTATATGATCTCAGTTTTAGCAGCGCGAGTAATGAAGCCATGCAAAAAGCCAATGGGTATTAAAAGTTGCTTACCGTTGTTCGCAGATAACTCGACACCAACCCATTAACCAAAAGCGGGAGAACCATTTCTGAAGTCTACAGCGACATCGAACAAGCACCCTTGGCCGCAGCGTACTAGTTTAGCTTGTGCATGTGGTGGCGATTGAAAGTGGAGGCCACGCACCGTCCCTGCCTGCTCGGACTTTGAATGGTTGTCCTGTACAAACTCGTAATTGAACCCTGCTTTTTCCATTAGGTCTTTATTCCAGCTTTCTGAAAAAAATCCACGTTCGTCTCCAAATCTATTTGGAGTTAAAACTTTGACTTCAAAAATTGCAGTATTCTCAATTTGCATTTTACTATTAGTTCATTTCGATTGTTGATTAAAATATGTGAAACAAAAACATACTAAATCAGCTAGCTTCTTTTAATAACCTTAGTATGGATAACTATCATCTTTTATGATTGTAAATCGAAATTTTCTACTGATCGCCAATGGTTTCTGAGCACTATTTCTTTTACGTGTTACCTTGTTTCAAATTATAAAACATTCATATCTACTTTTATATAAACTTAAATAATCGGTTTGGACCATGATATTTTATTTGGTAACCGATAATCCATACTTTTAAAAGCTAAGGGCCCATCCACTTTTTATAATGTTTCATTAGTCTCCATTAAGTAGGTAATTTTATCGTAATTAAATACCAATTAAGCTTACTAATGGCTCAGGTGTCGTGAAATCTATAAGAGCACCTCTTAGTTCGACAGCGCGGATTACAGCCGCATAGCATTTCACAATGGATTAATTTATGTGTGGCTGCTAAAATTGTCTTATAGTTGATGCGTTTACTCTTAAAATTTTTATAAAATACCGTCACGCTCTGCGACGTGGATGATTGCCTCTAGATATCCTCGCACACTGCCACAGTCAAAGCGTTGGCCTCTTAAGGTGACTGCTTCGACATTGCCCATAGCCGCTTGTGTGTTGAGTGCATCTGCGAGTTGGAGTTCGCCGCCTGCATCAGCCCGCTGCTCTCGCAGAATATCAAATATATCAGGCGTCAGAACATATCGGCCAATACTTGCTAAGTTCGATGGCGCTGCTTGAAGGTTAGGTTTTTCAACAAGACCTGCAACAGACCCAAATGTGTGACTTGGTTTCACAACACCATATTTGGAAATTTCAGGTCCATCTACCTGCATTACACTTAATTGCGTTTTGCCAGACTGCGCATAGGCCTGCACTAGATCTGAGGTGATGCCTAAACCTTCATAGGTGATAAAATCATCAGCCAGCAACACCACAAAGGGATCATTGCCAACCGCGCGCTCAGCACAGAGTACTGCGTGCCCAAGGCCAAGTTGTTCGGGTTGACGCATGAAAATGCATTCCACACCTTTTGGCAGGATGTTACGCACCATCTCTGCTTGATCATGTCTACCTTTGGCGCGCAGTGCTATTTCGAGTTCTCGATTGTTGTCAAAGTGGTCCTCAATTGCACGTTTGTTGCGGCCGGTGACAAAAATTAATGTATCAATGCCAGCCGCAATCGCTTCTTCAGCTGCATATTGGATCAAGGGTTTATCTATGATGGGCAAGAGCTCTTTGGGCATGGCTTTTGTTGCAGGAAGGAAACGGGTACCAAATCCGGCCACGGGAAATACGGCTTTTCTAATTACAGTCATTTTTAATTGATATTCCCAAACATAGTTGTTTTTAGCAAATTCAATAGTCTTTACCAAGTGATTTAAAAAAATGAGTTTAAAAATTTATTAGGTGCGGTTTTGGTCTTAGTTTGGATATTATAAGTTGAACTTGGGGCAGTGGCACTTAATATTTTGGATAAATTAATAGATTTTACTTTTAAGCAATTCAATTTTTTCAGCCAACGCTCCCGCATTCCCCCTACTCTCAACATTCAAGCGAACCAATGGCTCAGTGTTAGACTTTCGCAAGTTGAAGCGCCAACCAGAAAACGATAAACTAATACCGTCCATTGTATCCAGCTCGGCAATAGATTGATACTCAGTCATTACAGACGTGATTGTTTTATCCGCATCTGCAACCTTAAAGTTCATTTCACCACTGCTTGGAAATTTCTCGAACCTATCGGCTACCAAGTCTCTTAGATTTTTCCCAGTTTTTGAAATCAATTCAGCGATCAGAAGCCATGGGATCATTCCACTATCGCAATATGCAAAGTCTCTAAAATAATGGTGGGCTGACATTTCGCCTCCGTATACCGCTCCATGAGAACGCATTGTCTGCTTAATAAATGCGTGACCTGTTTTAGATTGAATGGTGATGCCACCATTTTCAGCAACGATGTCCTGTGTATTCCAAACTACTCTTGGATCATGAACAATTTTTCCACCATTCTCTTTCTTAAGAAAAATTGAAGCCAGTAGCCCAACTACATATTCGCCCGATACGAATTCGCCACTAGTATCAAATAAAAAGCAACGATCAAAATCTCCGTCAAACGCTACGCCAAAGTCTGCATTCTCACTAACTACTACATCACCCGTAGCTGGATGATTTTCAGGTAAGAGAGGGTTTGGAATACCATTCGGAAATGTGTGATCTGGTTCGTGGTCAACTCGAATAAATTCAATAGGTGTAAATTTATTAATTAGCGCGTCTGCAATAGCGTCAAATGTGGGCCCGGCGGCACCATTCCCACAATTTACAACAATCCGCAAAGGCTTAAGTGCAGCGACATCGACAAATCCTAAACATTGATCAACATATTTTGTACGGCTTTCAACACTAACATCTTTAATATTACCTCCAATCAGTCCACTATCCCAGGCTGCATTCTCTGCCAATATTTTAATTTTTTTAAAATCTTTAATGTCATCTAATGGGCGTGAGCCCGATTTTACGATTTTCATACCATTATAGTTGATAGGATTGTGTGAAGCAGTTACTTCAATGCCAGCACATGCGCCTAGCTCGGTTACGGCCCAGTACATCTCTTCGGATCCACAAAGCCCTAAGTCCAAAACATCCGCACCGCCATCATTTACACCATGTGCCACAGCTGCAGCAAGCTCTGGTGAAGTCCTGCGTGCATCTCTGCCTATTACAATCTTCTTTGCTCGAAAATGTTGCGCAACGGAACGCCCAATCCGGTAAGCAATATCGGTATCAAAATCAACACCTAGTTCACCTCGAACATCATAGGCCTTGAAGCAAGTAAGCGGTTGCATCGACATATTGTTAAATATCTTTCAAATTACTAATTTGTCATTGTGGGCGTCAATAACAAAACTTTCTGGTCCACGAATACCCTAAGATAGTTTGACCAATGTATCTAGTCGGTAGAGGCTTGTCTGGACCAGCTATGTCGGAGGGTACTCGTTAGATGATAGCATTAATATTGTTCCAAATATCGTTCCCAATATGACCATTAAAGTCAATCGTACGTAGTTTTATAGTATTTTTTTTAGTGGAGGCGGGTACCGGAATCG
>CAJWTH010000089.1 GCA_913047725.1 uncultured Planktomarina sp. | reverse complement strand
GCCTTCATCGGGCAGTTCCTGCGCAAACTCATTTACACATATAAAAAAGTTACTGGTTGCCACCTAACGGCTACGTACTCATGTGAAGAAGCGCTACTGGAATTAGTTCAGGCGCCATCTTCCAGCTATACAAGCACATCCTGATCGGCCTATGTGTTGACGAGTGACCTGTAAGAACAAACCTCATCCGCCAATACGGAAGCAGCCTATGTGGAAAGCGCCTGAAAATGGACACTTACCATGAACAGATCTCCAGAAGCTGCCAGCTTAAGGGTTCTTTGCTCAGCCCTATCACACATGGAAGAAGGGCCTCAACAGAAATACCACGGTCTGATCAAGTAATATTTCCCAAAGGGGAAAGAGATCGACTACCTGACAGATGAACAGGTGGTACTGATTATGGAGATGATAAATAATCAACCCCGAAAATACTTTGGCTTTAAAACGCCAAATCAGCTATTTCTCGCACTCAAAACCCTATTGCGAGAGCAAGCCCGTTCTACGGATGTATTGTACTGCAGGATCAAACCTCATAGCTAACCAATTTTTGTACTCAGAAATATTAAAAGATATTTTTGCAAAGCATACAGATTTCTTCTGAGCTTTGTCTAACTGCGTTTTTCCCAAACGTCTAATTTCTTAATTGCCCATAAAGCAATCTAAATTCTAGTATTTTCTCTGCATATTGGGCATTAAGTACTTTGTCAGGTTCAAAAACTTTAGTGACGGGCAAGGTGGCTATAACATCACTTGGACTTTCATTTTTCGCTGCTAATCGCGCTAGCCGAGCAGAGCCAATCGAGACCGCATATTCTGATGAACGACAGCCTACAATGGTAATGTTAAGTATGCTGGCAATTAACTTTGCCAAGAAGTCTGACCTAGAGCCACCACCTATTAGAATCAGTCTTTCAGGTTTGGAATTTTTCGCCAATAAAGCATCTAGTCCATCTGCAAGAGAAAATGCGATACTTTCTAAAAAAGCCAGAGTGATATCTTCAGTAACTGTAGCATGACTTAAACCAACGATTGCACCTCGAATCTGGTTATCGTTGTGGGGCGTGCGTTCTCCAGAAAGATAAGGCAAAGCTAGTAAACTTCCTGGGCCTTGAAACTTTTGCTCCGCCGAAGAAATCAAACTTTCTATATTTTTTTCTGAGGTCCAACGTAAAACGGCATCCATTACACTTGTTCCGTTCAACAAAGCGGCCATGTCAAACCACGTTTCAGGCAAGGCGTGGCAAAAACTATGGACCAAATTTTTGGGTGAAGGTTCAAATTTTTCTGATCCCAAAAAAACTTGAGCAGACGTTCCCAAAGAAATAAACCCTGTCTTCTGATTTACTGCACCAACACCAACACCACCGCAGGCCACATCTCCCCCACCAGCTGAAATTACAAGACCTTTTGGTAATTTCCAGCGGACAGAAAATTCTGTTTTAAGTATCCCACAAGGGTCTGGGGATTCAAAAACATCCGGCAACATTAAATTATCTGCATTACAAATACTAACGCAGTCTTCGTCCCAATTTCTTTTTTTCTGATCCAAAAGCCAAGATCCTGCCGCGTCTGTAACGTCTGTCGCAACAGTTCCAGACAACTTTAGACGTAAAAAATCTTTAGCAAAAAGGATATATTTTCCCTGCTTAAAGTGATCAGGTTTGTTACGAGACAACCACAGTAATTTTGGACCTGTGAAACCAGGCATCGCGATAACACCAGTTTTTTCAGCAAGATCCGGGAACTTTTCATTCAGTTCTTGAGCTTCCTTTACTGCTCGAAAGTCATCCCATAAAATCGCGTTACTGACCGGTTTATCAGCACTGTTGATCAAGACTGCAGCATGCATATGGCCCGAGAGACCAACACCTTCAACTTGACCCATAAGCTGTTCACATTTAAACGATAATTCATCAAAGGCGTCAACTAGTGCAGAAAACCAAATATTAGGGTTTTGCTCTGAATAGCCAGTCTTCGGACGCTCAGTAGTGATTGATCTCGACACACATTCAATTACAACGTCACAGTAATCGATGAGTGCAATTTTAATTGAAGACGTGCCTAGATCAATTCCAATAAACATCTCAAATTACCAAGCATAAGAACAGATAGAGAGAATAACATTTGCTTCAGTTTGCTAAAATATGAAATTCACACAGCGTCTCTCCAGCCCCACTCATCTGCTATCTCTAAGCAGCGTTTATAGGATTCAACCGTGTCAGAAGTTCCTATACCCCTTACTGATGTGGCAGCAGTAGCGTGACCCAGCCTGATCGCGGTTTCAACATCCATATTTTCATGCAACGCATATAGAAAACCTGCTGCAAAAGCATCACCAGCGCCGTTTGTACCAATTATTTCTTCATTCGGTATCGCTACAGAAGATTTCTTGAAAATATTGCCTTGACGCGTAATAGCAAAAGCACCTTCTGGAAAGTGTACAGCTAAGAGTTGCATTTTGCCAGAGTTAAGTACTTCCAGCGCCGCAGCCTCACATACAGTCAGGTCAGTTGGCTGCGACGGGTTCACGTCCATTCCTGCAATTGCGCAGATCTCAAAATCGTTAACAATCAAAAGATCTAAAAACTGTAAACAAGGAGTTACAATTTCATAGATTTTCTCGGCTGGCAAAGAACATAGCTCTAAATTAGTAACCAGACCTGCATGTTTTGCTTTTTTTAACACGGTAACCCATCCATTGGGATCTTGGTCCCATGGTTTATCAAGTTGATCGTGCACCCCTGGCAAACCCAAATGAAGAAAACGCGCATTTGTTTGGGAAAAGTCAAAATGATCGGGTGTTAGATACTCGGCAGTCCCTGCAAAATATAAATGCGTACGTCGCCCGGAGCTGCTTGCGGTATACGCATCTGTTTTTTGAGTTTTTACAATGGTAGTTGTAAGTAGTAACTTTGTTTCCAACCCAACCTCTAATGCTTGCTGGAATAGATGTCTTCCATCTTCATCCTCGCCCACAAGACCAATCGTCGAAACGGGTAGCGAAGGATCAAGGCGCTTTAAATCAAAAGCAAGATTGCAAGCCGAACCTCCACCTCTTATGTGTTCTTCTATTATTTCAACGACTTCCTCTTCTTTTGGCCAGTCCTTTACAAGCTTATTATGGTCTACGCACCAAGTACCACCAGTTATAAAACCTTTACGTGATTTTAAACCTAAGTTCATTTAGCCTCCGCAATTAACGAATGATCTGTAATTTCCAGATCCGCTTCAAGTGATCTGTTTGGAGAAATAGATTCTTTTTCTAAATTAGCATGATACAATTTGACAGCATCCTTAGCGGACAAATCAGCTTCCACAATACGCCGCATTAATTTCACAATCTCTATTGAGTCTTCCGCTGTATAAATTTTACGACCAAACAGTGCAACGCGTGCTCCAAATCTATTGGCTTGCTCGATAAGTTCAAATGTATCTCGAGTAGTTCCAGCGCCGCCACCTAGGATTCCGACAACAAGATTGGTTGGATCAAACTCTGCCAATTCGGCCATTGCTTTAGCACCATTATATTGAATTTTTAAAAATAAAGGACGGTCTACATTACCTACGCCAGCAAGACAACGTACTATTGAGTCGTTAATGTAGGCACCAAGATCTTCTTGGCCAGTGTTAATTTTGACCGCGGGATTAAAGACTTCAAGGAAGTGGTCCATATCTGTACCACCGATCAAGTCGCGAAAATGAGAGTAGGCGTTAAGGTTCGCTACATCTTTCTCTAGGTCATTATAAAACGTAATAGAATACAAACCTAGTTTGCTATATTTCAAAGCGTTTTCAATAGTAGCTGTTTTAAATGCGATAGAGGGCTTTTCCCTGTAGCAAGCTCCACGATATCCCCAAATGTCAGTAGCGTCATTCAACCGGATCGCCGGTGTTACTTTACTATTATCGAATAAGCCTTCTTTCGCCAAAGCTTCAGCTGAGGATAAGGACATCAGCATAATATCAACTAAGTCAGCTTCGACCATCTCCCTCATAGCATGACGATAATACTTCATAGGCTTTGCTATTTGAATTTTTTTTCCAAGACCCGCTACCAATCTCTCCTCAAGACCGACGGCTTCTGCCCCGCCTCCCATATCTCCGTCTTTCGCGTCTGCTATTATGAAATCTTTTGGGCTATAATTACCAGAGACAATCCGCAAAAGTTTTTCGTTCATTCTGCTTTTAGTGCTAGACATTTATTACTCCGCCTTACTCATTCATGTGCTATTAAATCTAAGAAATTGGTCTAGTACATCGCCTACTTGACTATTAGGACCACAGTTTAGGGGGGATGGTTGCTTTCCAATTCAGGCGGCAAGGCTGCCCCTGTCATAAAAGCCACAGCGTCAGACATAGTGTAGTCTTTTGGATTTATGACGGTTAGTCTTTTTCCCAACCGATGAATATGTATTCTGTCAGAAATTTCAAATACATGAGGCATATTGTGACTAATCAACACAATCGAAATGCCGCGGGCCTTAACATCCTGCAGTAAATCAAGGACCCTGCGCCCCTCTTTAACACCTAATGCCGCGGTTGGCTCGTCTAGTATAATAACTTTTGATCCAAACGCTGCAGCCCTTGCAACCGCAATACCTTGACGTTGACCACCAGATAAAGTTTCAACCGCTTGCCTTATATTCTGAATGGTTAAGAGGCCCAGCTCACTTAATTTTTCTCGCGCAAATTTCTCCATGGTGGGTTTGTCGAGCTGTCTAAAAATCCGACCACGAATGCCTGGATAACGCAGTTCTCTACCCATAAACATATTATCAGCAATCGATAGAGCCGGAGAAAGAGCAAGCGTTTGATATACAGTTTCAATTCCCTCTGAACGAGAGTCTATCGGAGAGTTAAAGGCAATAGGTTTCCCATTCATTTTAATTTCGCCACTTTCCAACTGGACAGCGCCTGTCAGCGTTTTGATCATCACGGACTTCCCAGCTCCGTTATCACCAATGACGGCAAGAATTTCTCCAGGCAACAAATCAAAATCTGCCCCATCCAAGGCGGTAACTCGGCCAAAATGTTTGATGAGGTTTCTAGCTTGTAGGATAGGTTCCATCAGACAGACACCTTTCTTATCCACTGATCTACCGCAACGGCAAAAATGATCAGCAACCCAATCAATAAATATGTCCATTGTGCATCAGCCCCAAGCAGCCTCAATCCTAGCGAAAAAACGCCAACAATAAGGGCACCAAAAAGCATGCCGGCAATAGATCCTCGGCCACCAAACAAGGAGATTCCACCGATCACCACCGCTGTGATAGACTCTATATTTCCAAGTTGGCCAACATTTGGTGAAACGGCACCGATCCTACCGATAACAGCCCAACCCGCGAATGCGCAAATTAAACCTGCGAGCATGTATACAGAAATTAAGGTTTTTTTGACATTGACGCCAGACAATTCGGCAGCCTCGGGATCGTCGCCAACCGCAAAAACATGCCTCCCCCATGCAGTGGTTCTTAGCGCATAGGCCAATCCAAATGCTAGTAAGACAGCAAACAGAGCACCAAAGGTAAAATTAACTCCACCCAGCGGTAATTTAGTACCAAAAAAGTGCAGCAAAACTGCCTGCTCTTCAATGTCCTGTGCCCGAATAGACTCGTTAGCGGAGTATATAAAGGTCGTTGCCAGTATAATTTGCCACATACCCAAAGTTACAATAAAAGGAGGCAATCGCATAACCGCCACAAGCCAACCGTTTACAAAACCACAGCCTGTGCCGCAAATGAGGCCACTAACAATGGCAAGTTCGACAGGAATTCCATAGCGAAATGTAAATTGTCCCATCACTACAGAACTCAAAACCATGATAGCGCCAACCGACAGGTCAATCCCCGCGGTAAGAATAACTAGGCTCTGTGCGGCACCAAGTATTGCAACAATCTGCACCTGCTGCAGAATAAGTGTTAAAGCGAACGGGCTAAAAAACTTTGAACCAAGTAGGGCGCCAAATAAACTGATAGAAAATATCAGAACTATCAGCGGAACTAAAGCTGGGTTCTGATGCAAAATGTGCTGAAATTTACGAATTACACCTCCATCTTGTTCCGCAAACTCAGCCACTTCAGACGGTGCTGCTGACAATGATGCTTCTAAATTAACTTCTTGTGGTGTCTCGTTTGACATCAACTACTCCAAAAACTGGCCTCACAATTAAGGTTAAAAGAATCAACCTTTGAACATAAAGAAATTTTGAGAGAGGGGGAAAAACACCCCCCCTCTCTCAGGTTATTTTAACCCCAGCAAAGTTTCATGCCTTCAGCAACAGATATGGATTCTACGCCAGGTACAGGGTTATCAGTTACAAGTGCCACGCCCGTATCAAAAAAGTTTTTGCCCGGTGTCAGGGCTGGTTTGATACCTTCTTCGGCCCACTTTTTAATTGCCTCAACGCCCATCGATGCCATTAAAAGAGGATATTGCTGCGATGTAGCGCCGATAACGCCATCCCGTACGTTGGCAACGCCAGGACACCCACCATCTACAGAAGTAATTAGCACATCGTTTTCGCGACCAACCGCTTTTAGAGCTTCATATGCGCCCGCCGCGGCGGGTTCGTTAATAGTATAAATCACGTTGATCATTGGGTCCATCGCAAGAAGATTTTCCATCGCCTTACGGCCCATTTCTTCGTTGCCAAACGTTACGTCGTGGCCAACTATTCGCGGATCAGTTTCATCGCCCCACTTGTTTGGATCACCAAGATCAATGCCGAAGCCTTTCAAGAAACCTTGATCCCGAAGAACGCCTACAGTTGGCTGCTCGACTCTGATATCAAGCATACCAATTTTTGCAGTCGCGGCCCCATCTCCCATTGTTGCCCGAGCCCAAGCGCCTATTAGCTCTCCTGCAACAAAATTATCAGTAGCAAACGTGGCGTCCGCGGCTTCAATCGGTTCAAGAGGTGTATCCAATGCAATCACGACGAGCCCAGCATCCCGAGCTTGCTTGACTGCTGACACAACACCTTTGGTATCAGACGGAGTAATCAGAATCCCCTTTGCACCATCGAGAATGCAGGTTTCAATCGCCGCAACTTGAGTTTCATTATCTCCTTCAATTTTCCCCGCGAAAGCTTTGAGTGTCATACCCAGCTCTTTTGCTTTAGCTTGGGCTCCCTCTTTCATTTTTACAAAAAAGGGGTTTGAGTCAGTTTTGGTAATTAAACAAACCGTAGTACCAGCGCTAGCGTAGGTACCTAAAGTCATTAGACCGATAGCCGCAGTTGCTAAAATATTTTTCATCTGTAAAGCCTCCCGATTGCTCATGTTAGATTCAGTTTACGATGGGAAATAACACCCCAAGAAGAAATCGTGTATCGATCTAGAAATTTTGTCAATATTTTATTATACTGAGAGCCATTGAATATCCGAAGAAATGGTTGACGTTTTCGTCGCGATGGATTCAGTTTTATAGATGATCCACCCAAATTTTTTATCCGTCACCAGTCGGCTTGAACTTGAGCGGTGTTTGCGTCGCCACCGTGAAGAGTACGG
>CAJWTH010000088.1 GCA_913047725.1 uncultured Planktomarina sp. | reverse complement strand
GTGGCCACTTGAAAACTCATGCGCCATCAACTTACAAAATACCAGCATGCTCTGATAGACCAGAGGTTTTTAACGTATCACTTTGGAATGCACCAAATTCAGAAAATACCATTTATAGGTCTAAAGCGGTGGGCGAGCCTCCACTGATGCATGGGATTTCAGCATTTTTAGCAATTTCAAATGCGGTTTCAGCCTGCGGCGCGAATTATCCAAACCTGCAAGCGCCAGCAACAGCTGAGGAAATATTTTTTGCGGTTAAACGGGCAAATGGTGAAACATATGAGCTTTGATCAGGTAAAGGTAAACGCCGCGATATTAGAGCACGGCGCAATTTATCGCGTAGTTATCGCAGCTGTAAGAGGCTCCTCTCCGCGTGAAGTTGGGGCTACAATGCTATTGTGGGAGGGTGGTCAAAGCGGGAGCATTGGCGGTGGCACCTTGGAATATCAGGCAACTCAAAATCCACAATTAGGAGTCCGAAGCTACCCACTTGGACCCGAACTAGGTCAGTGCTGTGGAGGCCATGTCACTCTTATCACCGAGTATTTTGACTCACCGGTAGAGGCCACACAGCTTTTTGTTCGACGCGTGACTGGTACAGAAGAATTACCCCTAGCAATTGCCCGCCTCCAGCGAGCAACTCGCAATAGCGGAACTCCTGCTACTTTTAAGTTTATCAAGGGCTGGCTGGCAGAACCAGTGGACCCACCCCGCACCCCACTTTGGATATGGGGTGCTGGTCACGTTGGCCAAGCGGTGGTCCAGATAGCAGCACAGTTAGAAAATTTTGATATCACTTGGGTAGACACCAATCCCAATCGGTTCCCGTCAGAGATCCCCAGTAATGTTACCGTAGTGCCTGCAGCGGAGCCGGCACATTTAATGCTCCATGTGCCAATAAAGGCTCATCATTTAATCTTTACCTACTCTCATGCTCTGGATTTGGCCTTATGCCACGCGGCGCTTAAAAGAGGTTTTGCATTTTGTGGCCTAATAGGATCCAAAAGTAAGTGGACGCGTTTTAAGAGCCGCCTCTCAGCTTTAGGACACTCTAACAGTATAATTTTAAAAATAACGTGCCCAATTGGAGATCCCAATCTAGGCAAACAACCAATTGCGATTGCGATTGGGGTGACACAGAGCTTATTAGCGGTCCATAATAGTTTAGCTAACCAAAGGAGCGCCCGGGCGTGAGTAAGACACTCTTACAAATCGATGGATTAACCAAATCCTATCCAGGTGTGACCGCTAATGATAATGTAAGTTTTAAAATTAAGTCTGGTGAAATTCATGCCTTGCTTGGCGAAAATGGAGCGGGGAAATCTACTTTAGTAAAAATGATCTACGGCTTAGTTCGCCCTGATAAGGGAAACATGAAGTTGGACGATGAAAGCTTCAAGCCATTGGAGCCGAGGGCAGCCAGAGCTTCCGGAATTGCAATGGTTTTTCAACATTTCAGTTTATTTGAAGCACTGAGTGTAGCTGAAAATATTGCATTAGGGATGGAAAACCCACCTAAATCTGGTATATTGTCGATACGAATAACCGAAGTCTCCGTCACGTATGGTTTGCCACTTGATCCGGAACGTTTGGTTGGAGATTTGTCAGCTGGTGAACGGCAAAGGGTAGAGATTATCCGCTGCCTCCTGCAGGAACCCAAGCTTTTAATTATGGATGAGCCGACCAGTGTTTTGACGCCTCAAGAAGTAACTACTCTGTTCACCACACTAAAAAAGTTAAAATCAGAGGGTACATCGATCCTCTACATCTCTCATAAACTGGAAGAAATTCGCGCGCTTTGTGAGACGGCAACAATTTTACGGAATGGAAAAAAAGTAGCCACATGCGATCCAAGACAAAAGTCTGCGCGAGAGCTTGCCGAGATGATGGTGGGTGGGACTTTGAACTCTGCAAAACCAAAAAAGTTAAAACTTGGAAAAGTAATACTTGAGGCTGCAGGCTTGTCTTTACCACCACAATCCGCTTTCGGCACTAGCTTGAAAAATATTTCTTTTCGACTTCACAAAGGTGAAATCTTGGGAATTGGAGGGGTCGCCGGTAATGGGCAGGATGAACTACTAGCCTGCCTCTCCGGTGAGGTTTTAACCACGCCAAATACAATTCGATTTAATTCAAAGCCAGTGGGGCATATGACACCCAACGAAAGACGTGCATTAGGTGTTTTAGCGGCGCCAGAAGAAAGGTTAGGCCACGCGGCGGCACCAGACATGGATCTAATTGAAAATTCTATGCTTACAGCGATGGTAAGAAAAAACCTGAGTAATGCTGGGTTTTTAAATTGGCAACGAGCGAAGGCCTTTACTCAGACGATAATAGATGAGTTTGATGTCCGCACTCCTGGCCCACAATCTATCGCGCGGTCCTTATCGGGTGGAAATCTGCAGAAATATGTAATTGGACGTGAAGTCCTTCAGGATCCAGACGTTCTAATTGTAAACCAGCCCACATGGGGTGTAGATGCAGCAGCGGCTGCTGCAATTCGGCAATCACTTTTGGATTTAGCGGGCAAAGGTGCAGCTATTATAGTAATCAGCCAAGACTTGGATGAATTAATGGAAATCTCTACCCAATTTTCGGCGTTGAATAACGGCAAACTTTCAGTAGCCCAACCTATGGCTAAATTTAGCTTAGACGAGATCGGCTTACTGCTCGGAGGTGCTGATGCTTCGACTTGAAAAGCGGCCTAGCCCTTCACAGACATGGGCTTATCTCGCACCAGTTTTAGCAGTAATTGCAACCATGATTGGTGGTGGAGTAATGTTTGCTCTTCTGGGTAAAGATCCATTTGAAGCCATAAGAATTATTTTTTATGACCCTCTTTTCTCAGAATTTGCTTGGTATTATCGGCCACAGCTGTTGATCAAAGGCGCCCCATTAGTTTTAATAGCCATCGGATTGTCAATGGGATTTCGAGCTGGCATTTGGAATATTGGTGCGGAGGGACAATATATCATTGGGGCTTTATTTGGCGCTGGGTTTGCCCTCGCGCTTTACCCGACCGAAAGCCCATTTATTTTTCCTTCAATGATTTTACTAGGGGCGCTTGGCGGCTTTCTGTGGGCAATGATCCCAGCCCTCTTAAAAACAAAGTTTGGCACGAACGAAATACTGGTAAGTCTGATGTTAGTTTATGTAGCCGAACAACTGCTTGCCTCTATGTCTCTGGGATTGATGAAAAATCCAGAAGGCTTTGGATTTCCGGGTTCAAGAAATTTACAACAATATGACAGTGCACATAACGCCGAAATTTGGGTTGGATCTGGGGTGCATATGGGCGTGGTGTTTGCATTAATGGCGGTTATTTTTGCCTATGTTTTACTTGCACGACATCAATTAGGGTTTCACATAAGGCTTACTGGCGAAAGTCCTAAGGCAGCGCGTTTTGCAGGTATTAATCCAAATCGGCTAATAATTTTTTGTTTGGGAAGCAGTGGCGCTTTGGCGGGACTTGCAGGAATGTTTGAGATTGCAGGGCCAAGTGGGCAAGTAAATATAGCTTTTAATTCTGGTTACGGCTTCACTGCCATCATTGTAGCGTTTCTGGGCCGCTTAAATCCTCTTGGTATTATGCTAGCTGGCCTACTGATGGCTCTCACCTACATCGGCGGTGAAATTGCACAATCAAGTTTAGGACTGCCAGCCGCTGCTATACAAGCCTTCCAGGGGATGCTTTTATTTTTTCTCCTGGCAGTTGATCTTTTAACAAACTTTAAAATCAAGTGGGCCAAAGCAGAGGTAACATTATGAACTACCCACTAATCAGAAAGGCCTCACCACTACTTATAACCCTAAGGACTCTGTAATGGATCTGTCAGCTATCAACCCAACATTGCTTGTAGCATCACTAATGGTCGCATCAACGCCGATACTACTTGCCGCAATTGGGGAATTGGTGGTTGAAAAATCTGGTATTTTAAATTTAGGCGTCGAAGGCATGATGATTATTGGTGCTATATGTGGGTTTGCGGCCGCAGTAGTAACCGGATCACCTATGGTTGGATTTCTTTGCGCAGCAATAGGCGGCGCCGCAGTATCTGTAATATTTGCGGTGCTAACACAATATTTTTTGTCCAATCAGGTCGCTTCAGGTCTAGCTCTTACACTGTTTGGACTTGGCCTTTCAGCTATGATTGGTCAGAGCTATGTTGGTATAAAGCCACCTACTACCTATAAACTTGACTTGCCGTTAATCAGTGACGTCCCAATACTAGGTCCTATACTGTTTTCCCATGACTTCACCGTGTATGCAGCACTAGTTTTAGTTTTAGGAGTTTGGTGGTTTTTGAAATATACTCGCGGCGGCCTAATATTACGAGCCGTTGGTGAGAGCCATGACGCGGCTCATGCACTGGGTTATAAAGTCGTCCGTGTGCGATTTATGGCTATCATGTTTGGTGGTGCATGTGCAGGACTTGGAGGAGCTGCACTTTCATTGGTCCGAGTGCCACAGTGGACAGAAGGTATGACTGCGGGATCAGGTTGGATTGCCTTGGCTATTGTTGTTTTTGCAAGTTGGAAACCTGAACGAGTACTACTGGGCGCGTATCTTTTTGGCGGTGTCGCAATACTCCAATTAAACCTCCAAGCGGCAGGGGTATCAATTCCTGTTGAGTATTTGTCCATGTCACCGTATCTAATAACTATTGTAGTGCTGGTCGCGATGTCTGCTAATCGGGCGAAGTCAGCTCTGAATGCGCCCGCGGCACTGGGCCGCGTGTTTCATGCCTCGAGATGAGGTTTTTTAAATGGGGAGAAAACATAATGAAATTTAAATCTATTCTGGCTGGCGTTGCGCTAGCTATAACAGCAGCGACAGGCTCGCTAGCTGAAAAAACTAAAGTTGGTTTCGTATACGTAGGCCCAGTCACAGACTTTGGTTGGACCTACGAGCATGATCAAGGTCGCAAAGCTGTTGAAGCTGCATTTGGAGATAAGGTTGAAACTTTTTACGTTGAAAGCGTACCAGAAGGCCCGGACTCAGAGCGTGTAATGACAGACATGGCGCTTAAAGGAGCCGATCTAATTTTCACAACCTCTTTTGGCTATATGGATCCAACAATTAACGTAGCAGCCAAATTTCCAAATGTGAAATTTGAACATGCCACGGGTTACAAACAGGCGGATAATGTTTCTGTCTATTCAGCACGGTTTTATGAAGGACGCGCAGTTCAAGGCCACATCGCAGGACACATGACCAAGTCAAATATTGTTGGATACATTGGATCTTTCCCCATCCCTGAAGTAATTCGAGGTATCAATTCTGCTTATATACATGCCAAGGACGTGAACCCTGACGTCCAATTTAAAATCATTTGGGCTTATACATGGTTTGATCCAACTAAGGAGGCAGACGCCGCAAAAGTTCTTATTGAGCAAGGTGCTGACGTTGTTTTGCAACACACAGACTCCACAGCGCCACAAGCCGCCGCTCAGGCAGCTGGCAACGTAATAACATTTGGCCAAGCGTCAGACATGGCAGAATATGGCCCTAAGCCTAGGGTATCATCCATCATCGACAATTGGGGACCATATTATGTTGCACGTACGCAAGCTGTAATGGATGGAACATGGGCATCAACAAGTACCTGGGATGGTATAGGTGCTGGCATGGTTGGCATTGGCGAAATCACTTCAGCTGTTCCTACTGATGTAAAGGCATCTGCTGAGGCTCTGCTTTCAAGATTAAGAGACGGTTCTTACCACGCCTTTACCGGCCCTGTTAACAAGCAAGATGGTTCAGCTTGGCTCGCAAGAGGCGAAACAGCTGACGATGGAACATTAGCTGGAATGGGCTTTTATGTTGAAGGCATTGATAGTGAAATGCCAAACTAGTCTTAGATTAGTAATAAATACTAAAAAGGAGGCCTTTAGCCTCCTTTTTTCTTTTATAAATTTAATTATTTTGTAAAAATAAGTGATGTTTGATTTTTTAGTAATTGGTGGAGGCATCGCAGGTATTTCTGCAGCAGCTCGCCTTTCCTCCCTTGGGAAATGCCTTGTTCTTGAGCGGGAGCCACATCTGGCATATCATTCCTCAGGAAGGTCAGCCGCTCTTTACGAAGTGAACTACGGCAGCCCATCTACAATAGCACTCGCAAAAGCTGGCCGTAAGGACTTTGATTGCCTCCTAACCGGGGTATTAAGTCCACGCGGGTTTATGTTGTTATGTTTGCGGGGTGAAGAAACTCAATATGAATCTGATTTAGTACAAATGCACCTAACCGAAATCTCCTTGAGAGAGGCGGTGGGTATGGTTCCAATTTTGAATCAAAAAGATGTGCGCAGAGCAGCAGTAAGTAAGACAGCACAAGACATCGATACAGATATGATGATCCAAATATTTGCTCGCCTACTCCGTGACAATGGAAGCCAGATTGAGACAAACCATGAAGTAAAATCGATCAAAAAGCTGTCTGATGGTTGGCAGTTGGATACAGATCAAGGCTCCTTTATGACAAAAATGCTGATTAATGCAGCTGGAGCTTGGGGGGATAAAATTGCAAAGATGGCCAATATTCCTGAAATTGGCCTTACGCCAATGCGGCGAAGTGTGGCCAGACTTTCACCACCGTCTAAATTAGACGTTAAAGGTTGGCCCGTACTCTTTGGCCCCGGCGAGCGTTGGTACGCAAAACCCGATGCTGGCGGTTTGATTGTATCTTTAGCAGAAGAGACACCTAGCCCACCCATGGATGCCTGGGCTCACGAATTGGATCTAGCTGAAGCTTTAGCCCGTTATCAAGATTATGTCACCGAGCCTGTAACTCGGCCCGTTGCATCTTGGGCAGGCTTGCGTACCTTTGCCCCAGATAGAAGTTTAGTGTTGGGACCAGCCCAAAAAGATAGCAGCTTCATTTGGGCTGTGGGCCAAGGTGGATATGGTTTTTTTACAGCTCC
This sequence comes from uncultured Planktomarina sp., assembly GCA_913047725.1. GTDB lineage: Bacteria > Pseudomonadota > Alphaproteobacteria > Rhodobacterales > Rhodobacteraceae > Planktomarina. The sequence goes on along the minus strand of CAJWTH010000088.1, from coordinate 672 downwards.
CGCTGCATCACAATTTATCGCAGATGTAGCAGTCGGAAAAGAACCCAGCTTTGACCCAAAAATATTATCAGATTTAAGTCCCAGCCGGTTCCCATCTTAATTTCTTTTTTCTGTATTACTCTTATCGGCCAGGTCATTAATTTTAACCATCTAAACGGATGGCCTCATTTTTTGGGTCATACGGGCTATCTTCGACAACCATGCAATCCCATAATTGATCCAGAATTTTTACCTTGAGCTTTGTGCCAGCAACAGCCAACTCCGGAGAGACGTAGCCCATGCCAATAGATTTCTCGAAATGTACCGAGTAGCCACCGGACGTAAGACGACCCACGCGATCATCGCCATAATAAAGCACTTCACGACCCCAAGGATCCGCATCTACCGGTCCGTCAATTAGGACAGTGCAGCATTTAACACGGATGCCAACTGCCTCCATTTCTGCCTTGCCATGAAAATTTTTGGTTAAATCCACAAACCGTGGCAAGTCTGCTTCCAAGGGAGTGGCGTCCCGACCAAGCTCATTGCCAAACGCTCGGTATGATTTTTCTTGTCTAAGCCAATTCTGAGCGCGGGCCCCCACTAGCTTCATACCATGCTTTTTTCCAGCTTTTTCTATTAAATCAAATAGATAGTTCTGCATTTCCATTGGATGATGCAATTCCCAACCTA
>CAJWTH010000087.1 GCA_913047725.1 uncultured Planktomarina sp. | reverse complement strand
ATTTAGTTAGTAAGGAAACAGGTAATTGGATGTTTTTAGGCTCAATTTTTACAACGCTTGAATTAGAACCAGATCAGGCTGAGACCGATCATTGCGGAAACTGTACTCGCTGTTTAGATGTCTGCCCAACCAATGCCTTTGTTGCTCCTTACAAGATGGATGCAAGACGTTGTATTTCTTACCTGACAATAGAGCATAAGGGTCCGGTTGATCACGAACTCAGGTCTGGGATTGGAAATCATATTTATGGTTGTGATGATTGTTTGGCTGTCTGCCCGTGGAATAAATTTGCAGTGGAAGCATCTGATATTCGGTACGCTGCAAAGGATGATTTAGCCGCTCCACGCCTGCAAGATCTATTAGCTCTTACAGACAAAAGCTTTCGAAAAAAATTTTCAGGCTCACCTATAAAACGGATTGGGCGGGACCGCTTTGTCCGAAATGTCTTATATGCCGTGGGAAATTCCTTTGAAAGTGACTACGTCCCCCAGATTGAAGCTTTGTTATCAGATCATGACCCAACGATTGTTGAGGCTGCTGCCTGGGCCAAGCAGAAAATTATTCTTGGAGAAAATTAATTTTTAGGAACAGAAAAGGTGAGGTTGGCCCAAAGACTGTGCCAAACAGGGTCACTTTCTTTTTTTTGTTCCAGCGGTATTAGCGCCACATTATCAACCATATATTTGTACCCTGTTTCTACCGGAAAAATTGCAATACCGTTTTTGTCGGTCAGATATGACTTAATTCCAAAGTCTTCATCAGTTTCTATCAACTTCCGAAACAGCTCTACTTTTACATAAGGTCGAGGTTGTCCATTCATCAAAACCTGCACGCGCATCCCCCCACTTAAATCCTCTATGTAAGGGTTTCTTAAAGCTAATATCTCAATATCTAAACCAACTATTATATCTTTCCCACGTCCATGCCCAATTGCGATAAGAGATTTTGCGTAGCGTCGATAACTTTCGCTAAACCCAGTTTTTGGCAAACCCCTTTCTTCATGGGCGTTCAAGACCCCTCCAAAGTCTTTATGGATTACAAAATTTTTAAACTTCTCGTAATCACTATAATTCAAAATACTATCATTAGTTTCGTGAACTAAAATGGCCAAGCCATCGTTCAGCCCACCTGTTTGAAACGCAGGTCGATCTCCATCCCGCCCTAAAATTTTTGTTGAACTTCCAGATTGAAAAACTTCATGTCGTACTGTGCGGTGGTTCAAAAATGATAGACGGCTCCCACTGAAGTCTTGCCCAATACGGAAATTCGCCTCGATCGGTTGACCAGTATCAAAATTGTAAGTCACTGGTGCAATCCAAAATTCATGGGCATAAACTGGTGCTACTAACATTATGCTCAGTAACAGACCTAAGGACCACTTAAACATGTTGAATATCTTTCCTAAATTTAGGTTGATGGTGTGGTCTTTCTTCACGGTGTCAAGCTTTCTTCTTGGAATATTAGGATTTTCTGGTTCCTCGCAAGCACATGAACTGCGGCCAGCCATAGCTGATGTTTTGGTAACTCAAACGGAAGTTCAAATAAAATTACTAGTAACCGTTGAAACCCTACTGGCTGATATCGACCTTACGCAGATAACGGATACAGATGAAGCTCCTGAAGCAAAAAAGTATGATCGGTTGAGGTCCCTTTCTGTGGACGAGTTAGCGAAATTGGTAGCGTCAGAATGGGCGAGCCTGGAAAAAGGGATGCTGGTTGATGGCGCAGGCCGTTTTAGACTTCGAAGCGTCAAAGTGATCGAAGAGCAGGACGTAGATTTACCCCGTGAAACTATGATTGAAATGGTTGCCAATCTAAAATTTGGTGATGGCCCCATCACCATTGGCTGGGTGGCAAAAAATGGTGGCTTAGTCGTACGACATGGAACTGGAGATAATGCTTATGCTGCATTTCTGGAAGGTGGCGAGATAAGTATTCCATTGCCACGAATGGGGAAAGTAGAGGAAAGTGCACCAGCTGTTTTTTTGCGATTTGTTGTTGAGGGTTTTGATCATATTATCCCAAAGGGATTAGATCACATTCTTTTTGTATTTGGTTTGTTTCTTTTTTCACAAGTATGGCGAGCTTTATTGTGGCAGATTACAGCTTTTACGCTAGCACATACGGTAACTTTGGGTCTGGCCACGCTAAGTGTGATAGTGATTCAACCTGGGCAAATGTGGTTGGTTGAGGCCTTGATCGCTATATCGATAGCATATGTGGCAATAGAAAATATTTTTCAATCAAAATTAGGTTGGTGGCGAATTGTAGTAGTTTTTTGCTTTGGCCTTTTACATGGATTAGGTTTTGCGTCCGTACTTGGTGATCTAGGGTTGGCACAGGGGCAGTTTATTCTATCACTAATTGCGTTTAACATTGGGGTTGAGTTGGGTCAATTAGCGATCATTGCCAGTGCGTTAATTATGTTAACGCTGCCATTTGGCCAATCTCAGAGATATCGTAAGCTAGTAGTAATTCCTGGATCTGTTGTTATCGCAGGTATTGGGTTATGGTGGGCAATCGAAAGAACATTTCTTTGAATATTGAAATACGTTGAACTGCTTGGGTTTAGCCAAATTGGGAAACTATGACTGATAATCTTCGTGGAATATTTTTTAAGATAATCGCTGTCTCAATATTTACTTTTATGATGGCGATAATAAAAGCTACAGCAGGCGAGGTTCCAACCGGCCAGCAAGTATTTTACCGCGCTTTTTTTTCTATGTTGGTTGTAATTGGTTGGCTGGCTGCCCGTGGTGACCTTCCTGGCGCTTTACGTACTTCAAACGTTTCTGGCCATATTTGGCGTGGCTTGGCTGGTGCAGTGGCTATGTCGTTGCGCTTTTTCGCGATTGGAGTGCTGACGTTCCCAGAAGTGACTGCACTGGGCTTTACTACACCCCTGGTGCTAACAATTTTAGCGGCAGTCATTTTGGGTGAAACAGTACGAGCATTCCGTTTAATAACAGTAACTTTGGGTTTTTTTGGCGTATTGATTATATTATGGCCTACAATAAATTTTAGTGATGAGCGAAGTACATTTGAACTTATTGGTGCTCTAGCAATTCTGGGTTCTGCTGCTTTAGCCGCGTTGGCTCATATATTTGTGAGGCGGTTGGTCGTTACAGAAAATACTGCCCAGATTGTCTTTTATTTTTCTTTACTGGTCACCGCACTTTCTTTAATGTCACTCCCTTTTGGGTGGGTTGTACCAACTTTTAAAGCTAGTTTAATGCTTATTTGCGCTGGGTTAATTGGTGGAGTTGGTCAGATTTTTTTGACTGCGGCCTATCGAAATGCTCCAGCCTCGGTGGTAGCTCCATTTGATTATTCATCGATGTTATTAGCTTTAGGCATAGGTTACTTTTGGTTCGCCGAAATTCCGAATTGGTGGACTATTATCGGTGCCACTGTCATCATTCTTTCGGGCATTGTGATTTTGTGGCGCGAACAGTGGTTGGGCCGTCAGCGTAACCTCGCACAGATTTCTCATTAATTTGCCTACATTCTATCGCTCATAGATTGGGCTGGTTCCAATTTTTTTGCCTTATTGTCTAACTAGTTTCTCATAGCTTTCGGCAATTTCGCGGACCAAAGCCCCAACTTCAAAAGTATAATCTCCAATTTGTCCCACTGGTGTAACTTCTGCAGCCGTCCCCGTTAACCAACATTGCTCAAAACTGCTCAGCTCATCTGGATCAATATGGCGTACATTTACTTTAATGCCACGTTCCTGAAGCATGTCTATTACAGTTTGTCTTGTGATCCCATTTAGAAAGCAGTCAGGATCTGGAGTGTGTACCTCACCATCCTTAACAAAGAAAATATTTGCTCCGGTAGCCTCTGCTACATAACCACGATAATCAAGCATCATGGCGTCTGAGCAACCCTTAGCTTCGGCAGCGTGCTTTGACATTGAGCATATCATGTAAAGCCCAGCTGCCTTGGCAAAACATGGAATTGTTTCTGGACTTGGTCGTTTCCATTTTGCGATATCTAGTTTGGCTCCTTGCATTTTAGCGTCGCCATAGTACGCACCCCATTCCCATGCTGCGATTGCCATTTTGACTGGATTTCGCGAAGAAGCTACGCCCATGTCCTCGCCAGATCCGCGCCAGCATATAGCACGCACGTATGCGTCTTGAAGGCCAGAAGCAGCTATGACTTCAGTTTTTGCAGCTTCAATTTCTTCAATGGTGTAAGGAATTGGAATGTCCATATATTCCCCAGATTTCAAAAGTCGTTCTGAATGCTCTTTTGACTTAAATATTTTACCATTGTACGCGCGCTCACCTTCAAACACTGAGCTGCCGTAGTGCATTGCATGCGTCAGAATATGTACTTTGGCATCTCGCCAATTTACCATCTCACCATCCATCCAGATGGCACCATCACGGTCATCGTATGCTGCGGACATGTAAGTTTTCCTTTAAGTCATCCATATTTTCATTTGTTTCACAGAATACATCCGTTTCGGACATAATATTACTAAAAATGTGAAATTTTTTAACAATTGATTCTTGGAATGTCAACAACACTGACGTATTGTTGGTCCAAGTTACATAAGAAGGAAAGTGGTATGATTTTGGGGTCCGGCCAGTCAGAAAATTCCAGTGGATTACTTTTTTTAACTGATGAGCAATTAAGAAAAGGCATAGAGGCAATGTTTTTTGCCTACAGAGGTTTTACTGCTGATCCAGATCGTATCTTGTCCGAAAGGTCCTATGGCCGAGCCCATCATAGGGCCCTACATTTTATAAAGCGCAGTCCAGGTACCACAGTAAATAATTTGCTGTCTACACTGGGAGTTACTAAGCAAAGTCTTAATCGTGTTCTGAGGACGTTAATTCAAGATGGACTGGTGTTAAATGAAGTCGGGGTACAAGACAAAAGGCAACGTCATTTGAGCCTGACAGTTGATGGGTCTGAGTTTGAGCAAAAGCTTTCTAATGCTCAGAGTGATCGTATGCGAGCTGCTTATCGTCAGGCAGGTCCAGATGCGGTGCAGGGGTTTCGTTCAGTTCTGGAGGCTATGATGGATCCCGAACTAAAAAAGCATTATGAGAGTTTCAGTAAAGGGCAGCGTCTATGACCTCTGGCTTTCATTTATTAATTATTGATGATGATGAGCGTATACGAGTCCTGTTACAAAAATTCCTTATCAAAAATGGATATTTAGTTTCGGTTGCCAGAGATGCTGGGCATGCTAGGCGTATCCTTGCTGGGTTGGATTTTGATTTAATTATTATGGATGTCATGATGCCGGGGGAGGATGGAGTATCTCTTACCAAACATCTCCGGGAGAAGCGTAGCACACCAATTTTACTGCTCACCGCAAAGGGCGAAACAGTAGATAGAATTAGAGGTCTAGAAGCTGGAGCAGATGATTATTTAGCAAAACCATTTGAACCAAAAGAACTTTTATTACGTTTAGCCGCAATATTGAGACGTGCGCCAGTTCTAGAGCAGAACGCGGAGGTTCCGAAAGTACTGCATTTGGGGGAGGTGTTCTATGACGTGGATCGTGGTGAGTTATGGCGCGGTGACAGACGCATCCTATTGACTGCAACAGAAAGCCATCTTATGCGAATTTTTTCTAACAATAGTAGCGCGCCTTTGAGCAGAGCTACTTTGGTGGAACAGCTCGGCCGTGGTGGTGGTCAAGCACAGGAACGCGCAGTCGACGTCCAGATTGCCAGACTGAGGCGAAAAATAGAAACCAATCCCAAACAGCCGCGTTACCTGCAAACAGTTCGAGGAGCAGGGTACATGCTTAGTTTGGAATAAAGGCACCTAATATGACAACAAAAATTATTACTCATAAAGATTGTTTGAAGCACATAAATCCACCTGGTCATCCTGAGCAAGTGGCGCGCCTAGAGTACATCCTTGATGCACTAGCCCCGTTAGGTTTGGACATAATTGATGCTCCACTAGTGGCAGATGATGATTTGCTTAGGGTGCATTCACAGAGCCACATACGTGCAATTCAGGCCGCAGTGCCTGTCTCAGGTTGGACCTCCTTGGATAATGATACTCATGTTTGTCCTGATACACTTACTGCCGCATTACGTGCCGCTGGCGGTGCAGTCCAAGCTGTAGACATGGTGATGGCTGACGAGGCGCAAAGTGTATTTGTTGCCACTCGGCCGCCTGGACATCACTGTGAGCGAGAAACTCCTATGGGGTTTTGTTTTTTTGGTAATGTCGCGTTAGCCGCGAAGCATGCATTAGATCATCACGGCCTAAGCAGAGTAGCAATCGTAGATTTTGATGTACACCATGGTAATGGTACTCAGGATCTTGTGGAGGGTGATGAACGCATACTATTTGCTAGCACTCATCAAATGCCGCTGTACCCTGGAACTGGCCATGCACATGAGACGGGTGGATACGGGAATGTGGTTAATGTGCCACTAATGGAGGGTGCTGGCACAGATGCCTTTCGCACGGCAATGACTGAAAAAGTATTACCAGCGGTCGACCGGTGGGCCCCAGAACTTTTGTTGATTTCTGCGGGTTTTGATGCTCACAAGGCTGATCCATTGGCTGGCATGGAGCTCGATGAAACGGATTTTTCTTGGGTAACCAAGGAATTATGCAAACTGGCCAAAAAGCATAGCAATGGCCGGGTGGTATCCTGCCTAGAAGGCGGTTATGATGTTAGCGCGTTGGCTGCGTCAGTTGTGTCACATGTTAAGGCTTTGAGGGGATAAAACGAATGGTTGATGAGTTGATTGAAGAAATGAGCTTTGAGAGTGCTATGGCTGAACTCGAGCAAGTGGTAACACAACTTGAGCGAGGGGATGTTGCCCTGGACGCTTCAATTTCCTTGTATGAACGAGGCGCTGCACTGAAATCTCATTGTGAAACAAAGTTGAAAGCTGCTGAAGAAAAAGTATCAGCTATCACTTTGAACAGTGAGGGACAGCCGACTGGTTCAGTGCCACTGGATGCAGGCTAAAATAAGATCAGCGTGTCAATTTTATGGAAGATATAAAGTTATCTGAGAAGCTTAATGTGGCAAACATTGCTATACAGAACTACCTAGCAAATTCGCTTAAGTCTTTCGGAACAGATAATATTGTGGATGGCATGCGTTATGCGGTACTCGGTGGGAAAGGCCTGCGCGGATTCCTTGTGATGGAAAGTGCTGCCTTAATGGGTGTACCAAAAACTAATGCAATATCTGTAGCGGCTGCTGCCGAAGCTTTACACACTTACTCGCTAGTGCATGATGATTTACCTTGCATGGATGATGACGATTTGCGCCGTGGCGTTCTCACGGTTCACAAAAAATGGGACGAGGCAACTGCAGTTCTGGTTGGAGATGCGCTTCAAACATTTGCTTTTGAGCTACTAGGTCGGTCAGAATGTAGCGATGATCCAAATATTATAATAAAATTAATTTCAAGCCTTACGCGTGCGGTTGGAGCACAGGGAATGGTTCTAGGCCAAGCGCAAGATATTGAAGCAGGGTCATCTTCTTACGCATTAGGTTTGGATGAAATATCAGAATTGCAGCGCAATAAAACAGGTGCACTAATTGAATGGTCTGCCGTTGCTGGTGCTATATTGGCAGGTGAAGACCCAAAAGAACTTAGAGAATACTCTCAGGCGCTTGGTCTCGCTTTTCAAATTGTGGACGATGTTTTGGATGTAGAGGGGGATAGCAGCATTGTCGGAAAAGCCGTTGGCAAAGATAA
>CAJWTH010000086.1 GCA_913047725.1 uncultured Planktomarina sp. | reverse complement strand
TTAAACGACTACCATTTTTCCAACAGCTTTACGCATTTTGAGTGTTTTTCCATACTCGATGTTCATCTTCGACCAAACCAATTTTCCAATACCCTGATATATATGTATCCTGTTTTCGTAAATTTTTTTCGGTGATTAAATAATGCCGCAATTGTTTGATCAAACCACTCTCGCCTGCAATACAGGTTTGCACGGTCCCTTTTGGCCAATCCATTTCTCTTAAAAAAGATAATTGGGCGATTGAAGAAACATGTGGATCTGAATGAATCATCCAATGGATTTCAAGACCGGTGGGGGCGTTAAAGCTTTGTTTGTCAGCCTCAGTAGTAATTTCAAATATTGCTAAACCTTTCGCATTTTTTGGCATTGATTCAATTGTTGCTCCAGCGACTGGCAGAGCAGACATATCTGCTGCAACGAGGTACCAGTCAGCGTAAAATTCTTTTATTTTGGGCGATGCCGGGCCCAGTAGTCCTAAGAAGCTTCCCGGTTCGGCTTGGCGTGCCCACGAACTTGCGGGACCATCATCACCATGATTTACAAAATCTATGTCCATTTCTTTAGTTTCTGAACGGAAATACCTTACGGTATAAGTCCGTCTAATTGGCCTTATCTCCATGCTTAATGCGTTTGGTTGAATCGTGATAATCTGTTTGAAAGTATCTGCTGACGTTCCAGCTTGCGGCAAAAGTAGTTTGCAGTGAGCGCCATTAATACCAGCGTCAAACCCTGCGACCGATGGACAGTGTAACGTAACTCGTAGCATGTTGGGTGTTAGGCTTCTGACCTGTTTAACTGTCAAAAAATGCCCGTTTTGTTTTTTTAAATTATCTATTTTTGATATAAGGTTCATCTTATTAACTTTCACTTATCTTGTACAAAATTTATTATGGATTGGCTAAAGTTTTAAGGTTATTATTTTGGGCTATTTCTTGGTAAATTCATTTAAAAATTTCTGGCTTATGAAACCGCTCTGTTTGTTCATCACATAACTTCCAAGTCTCGTGCAATTTGTTCAGCTTCCTCTGGATCAAGCCGTGGAGGGGTCCATTCGCGGCCTGGCGCAGCATTCAAAAGCTTTTTTGTATAATCATGCTTGGGATAGTTGAAAACCTGCTCTGCTGACCCAAACTCGACCATCACACCTTTTTCCATAACTGTGATATAGTCTGAAATTTGTGCTGCGACCCTCAAGTCATGAGTGATGAAAATAATAGCCATTTTGTATTTTTTTTGGAGATCATTAATTAGTCGTAAGACCTGTTTTTGGACTGATAAATCGAGGGCAGAGACACTTTCATCGGCAATCACTACGTTTGGCGCCATGGATAATGCGCGGGCAATGCCTATACGTTGGCGCTGACCTCCTGAAAAGTTAATAGGTTTGCGCTTAAGTGCCTGCTCTCCTAATCCAACTTGGTTTAGGAGTGTGATGGTATGCTCGTGAACTTGTGAGGGCTTTACTCCCTGCAATAGAAGCCCGCGAGTCACCATATATTCAACAGTTTGGCAGGGATTTAACGATCCAAATGGATCCTGAAAAATCATTTGAATATTCCTACGTGCCTTATCCAAATCTTGGCCTGACAGGGCAAGGAAATCATCATTATTAATCATTACGGATCCTGATGTTGGATCTTCAAGACGCATAAGTGTCTTTGCCAGAGTCGACTTGCCCGAGCCACTTTCCCCAACCACACCCAATGTTTCTCCTCTGCGCAATATGAAGTTAGCATCATTAAGTGCGTGCACCCGCTTGGGTCCAGATCCATAAATTTTGTGCAAAGATGTCACTGCTACAGCTGGTGTGTCTTCTCGTGTCTGGTCTGGGGCACGGGTAGTCTCAAGCAGGGGCATCGCATCTACCAAAAGCTTGGTGTAGGGTCTCTTTGGGTTCAATAGAACATCTTCCTTTGATCCCTGCTCGACGATCTCTCCCTTACACATTACGGCAACCCTATCAGCTATGTCCGCCACGATGCCGAAGTCATGTGTTATAAAGATGGTTGCGTTATCATAGACATCTTTTAGGTCTTTAATGAGCCGAAGAATTTCGGCCTGTGTTGTTACATCAAGGGCTGTAGTAGGCTCATCTGCTATCAATATGTCTGGTTTACATGCCAGCGCCATAGCTATCACAACACGCTGACACTGCCCGCCTGATACCTGATGCGGATAGCTTTTATAAATGCGCTCGGGTGTTGGTAGCTTCATTTGCTCAAGTAAACGTATGGTTTGTATTTTGCGCTGTTTTGCCAAAATTTCGGGGCGGTGAAGCATGAAAACTTCGTCAACCTGTTTGCCGATGCGCATCGCTGGGTTAAGAGCCGCCATAGGTTCCTGATAGATCATTGAAATCTGAGCGCCGCGTAATTTATTTAATTCCTTTGAGCTGAGCTTTAGAATATCTTGCCCATCGAACAAAACTTGCCCCGACTTCACCCTTAAACCTTCTGAGACGTCATTCAAAATAGCACTTGTCATCACAGACTTGCCCGAACCACTTTCGCCAACAACGCAGACGATTTCACCTCTATTGATGGACAGTGAAACGTTATGCACAGCGTACTCTCGATCAGCTCTCACTGGTAGCGCTATTGATAAATCTCTAATTTGTAAAATAGGAGTATTGGCTATTGGCAAGAAATTTCCTCTTATTTTGGTAAAGTAGCTGGGGGAAACCTCGCAAAATTAATGAAGCAGTATTTATTAAGATTTGCAAGACTACTCCTAAATCTTGACAATCGTGTTTGTTAGCATCAGCAGTACCAAAACCAAGCGCGTACTATATTAGCCAGGTAATAAAAATTCTACTTTTGAGGAGAGTTTAAATGGCTGATTTATCGCATTCCTTTCAGACAGTTTCTGACCACAATCTAAAGAATACATCTATTATTGAGAATCTGAGCTTTGACATATTTGAGATTTCCGTTCTGCGGATAATGCGTTATTTCTGTGAAGCCGTTGACCAACCAGCCAAACAAACTTGGAAGTTAGCATTCCAAGAGGCGGAAAAAATTTTTCCAGTACCATATGGAGCGACCATCGCTCATGCGATTTCTGTGGCAATTGACATGGTCTGCGTCAGCAGAGCGCGAAACTTTTGCTATTTTCAGTGGAATAGTTTGCAAGCGAAAGATCTAATTACAGATGAGGAAAGGTATTTTTTAATGACCCTCCATAATATTAGAAGAGGAAAAAAATCTGCTGCCCGATCCTACGCAATGATGGTCAGTGAGGGTCCTCAATTTGTTGATTTTTTGGCAGCGTTGGAGCGTATAGGAATTATTACTGGTGATGTAGAAAGCCCAGATTTCAATTAATAAAAAACTAGTAATTAGTAGTAATCTAAAAAATGAGGCATGGCTGCCTGTAGGTTTGTAAGTTTGGCTGACATGATCCTAGGTAAGCTCTGTCTTTAAAACGACATATCTATAATAATGTGGAAAAATATATCAGGAGATTAAGATGTATATTGCAATGAACCGCTTTTCTGTAATGCGCGATAATGCTCAGGCATTTGAAGAGCTTTGGCTGGGTCGTGACAGCCATCTAAAGGGCCGCGATGGCTTTGTGGAGTTTCATATGTTGCGTGGGCCTGAGGTGGATGGTCTCGTACTATACGCGTCACACACTGTCTGGAGCTCTGAAAGTACATTTTTAGACTGGACACGTAGCGAAGAATTCAGAGCAGCGCACAAGGGTGCTAAGGCAAATTCAAAATTATATGAGGGCTCGCCAAAATTTGAGGGTTTTTCTACCATTCAGCACATTGTGTAGTCTTGTTGTTATGTCTGCCAAAAAAACTATTTCCAATTAACTCATTCATAAAAAGCTAATGTCCTTAATTTGACATTAAAGAATAGATATAGTCAGAAGACAGAAACCCCGTAATTGTAGTCACCCTGCATAACTAGGCATGTTGAAATATTTTTGTGAGCTTGGCCACAAATTCAAATTATGAGGGTATCCATGTCGTCGTCACATAACCATTCCAAAGCTACGAAACATCAGCATACTGGGACTGATGATTGTCAACACTTAGCTCAAACATCATTTGACCAATTAGAATTAGACATCCTTCAAATCGCGAGACTAATATTTTTATCGTTTCATCATCCTGAGACTTACGCTTGGGTCAATGCTTTCAACATTGCGGAGCAACGATATGAAAAGCCATATGGAGCAACCATTGCAAATGCTGTGTTAACTATAGTGAATGCCGTTTGCGGGGCCCGAGATTCGGGATTGAGATATCATGATCCGCAGTGTCTTATCTGTCAGGAATATGTCACCCCAGACGAACAGTTTTTTGTAGGCGCGCTCCATGAGTTGCGTTTAGGAAACAAATTATCTGCAAGGACCCATGTCATGCATTTGTGCGAAGGCCTTGACGAGTGTACAACTTTTGAAGCTATGGGTGAACTTACACAGATTATTGCTGACTACTATGCCGATAAAACGGAAGAGCCTAAATGTTTTAATACTAGTATTAGATATGTGAATTAACTGAAAATAAACAATAGTAGAGCCAAGCCTTGGCCTATTAACTTTGGTACTCAAAAAGAAATTTGTCTGGATAAAATGAATATATTTTCAATCCGCCTCTCTGAGGCAAGTTTGATCTTCCCTGGATTTCTTATTTCGGCGCTCATTGCACTGGCCGCTCAGTTTATCTCGGACCATTATGGTGCTCCGTCCATGCTTATGGCTCTTCTATTTGGCATTGCATTAAATTTTTTGTCAGATGAAAAAAAATGCAAACCTGGCATTGCATTTTCGGCTCAAACTTTGCTTCGGATTGGCATCGCCTTACTTGGGCTGCGCATTAGTTTTGGGATGGCGGCAGATCTTGGATGGCCTATTGTGTTTTCTGTCGTTGGTGCCGTCACAGCTACAATTTTATTTGGATTATTAGTTTCGCGGTTTTTTGGGTATGGTCAGCGGTTTGCATTTTTATCTGCTGGGTCCGTTGCTGTTTGTGGTGCTTCGGCCGCCATGGCCATTTCGGCGATATTACCAATTGATGAGCGTACCGAGGAACGTCTTGTATTCACTGTTGTTGGCGTCACCATACTATCAACTTCTGCGATGATTATTTACCCAATTTTAGCTGATGCTTTGAGTTATAATACAAAATTAGCTGGTATTTTCCTTGGAGCCACAATTCATGATGTCGCTCAGGCTGTTGGCGCTGGTTTTTCAAAGTCAGAAGCGACCGGTGACATAGCTACAGTCGTAAAACTGATCCGTGTATCCATGTTGGCTCCAATAATTTTGATAGCGTCAATTCTCATTCGACGGTTGAGTAAGGCGGAATTAGGGGAAGGTAAAAGGCCGCCCCTGGTTCCAGGTTTTGTTCTTGCATTTGTGGTTCTTGTGGTGATGAATTCTGTTCAAATTATTCCAGAAATTATCACAGAAATTTCAACTGAAATTTCACGTTGGGCGCTTCTGACCGCGATCGCTGCAGTAGGTATGAAAACTGCGTTAAAAGAAGTAATAAACGTTGGCCTGCCTGCCATTTCTTTATTGGTGATTGAGACAGTATTTATTTGCTGCTTTATGATAGCCGTACTCTACTGGTTTTTCTGAAAAGTTTTTTCAAACTGATTTCGCAATCCATTTTTTTGTACCTTACCCATCGTATTTCGGGGAAGTTCATTGAGAAAAAATACAGCTTTTGGACATTTGAAATTTGCTAAGTCAACTTGTAGTGCGGTTTGGACTTTTTCAGCTGTTGTAGTTTTTCCCTCAACACACACAACGACCGCGATAACAGCCTCACCGAAATCAGGGTGAGGGGCGCCAATCACGGCAGATTCCATTACGTTTTCTAAAGCATCAATTTTGATTTCAATTTCTTTTGGATAAATATTATAACCACCAGAAATTATAAGGTCTTTAGCGCGCCCAACTATTGCAACGTAACCCTCACTATCAATTTGTGCGATATCTCCTGTAATGAAAAACCCATCGTCACGAAATTCAGTCTTAGTTTTTTCTGGCATACGCCAATAACCCTTGAAAACGTTTGGTCCCCGCACTTCAAGAATACCAATTTCATTGCTCTTTAATATGGCACCTGTTTTTTCATCTGTGACACGGGCTTCCACACCCGGAAGAGGAAATCCGACTGTACCGGCCCGCCTTTCGCCATCGTACGGATTTGACGTATTCATTGTTGTTTCAGTCATGCCGTAGCGTTCCAAAATACGGTGGCCAGTTCGAGTTTCAAAAGCACGGTGCGTTTCGGATAGAAGGGGTGCGCTACCAGAAACAAACAATCGCATGTGTTTTGTTAAATTTTTGGTGAAACGGACGTCTGATAAAAGCCGTGTATAAAATGTGGGAACTCCCATCATTGAAGTTGCTTTTGGAAGAAATTCTATGATTTGATCTACACTAAATTTTGGTAAAAAAATTATTTTACCCTGCGCCCTCAACAAAACATTTATTGCAACAAAAAGTCCATGGACATGAAAAATTGGTAATGAGTGGAGGAGTACGTCATTTGGGGTAAAACGCCAAACTTCGCAGAGGCTATCGGCATTTGACAATAGGTTGTCATGGCTCAACATCGCACCCTTTGAGCGACCAGTGGTACCTGAAGTGTATAGAATTGCGGCGAGATCTTCTGGGGAACGCGCGACGTTTGTAAAGGTAGTTTCCGCTGTCAAAATTTCTTCATTTAGCGACCCTTTTCCAACGCTATCTAGTGTTAAAAGTTTAATGCCATTGAGGTTGGTGAATTTAGAAAGGTTGGCCTCTGACTTAGGGTCGCAAACAACAACAGTAGGCTTGGCGTTATCAATGAAATATTCCATTTCAGTGGGTGTGTACGCTGTGTTAAGAGGCAGAAATACGGCACCAGTCCGAAGGCAAGCTAGATAAAGTGCGAGTGCCTCGACTGTTTTTTCAGTTTGCATCGCAACTCGATGACCTGGTTCAACACCATGGTTTTGCAAAACGTTAGCTATCTGGCCTGTTAAAAGATATAACTCAACGCCAGAGATCTCTGTCGCATCGTGACGAATTAATATTGTATCTTCTCGAGAAGTTAGAGGGGTAACTAGAGCATCAGCTAGTGGGTTCATATTAAAAATACCATTTTGTTACGCAGTGCTACATGATGTTCTAGTAATGTGGTGAGAGCAGTGCTTTAGGCTATCTAGCGTTTCTCAGCATACGAAAATTATTATTTTTCTTTGATTACACAGTTAACACTATACTCAAAGCGCAGTGGATTTTTCTGATCCTCTAAGTGAATATCGCGTTTTTTGGCAAGGTCATTAAATGCAGCATCGAGAGCACTTCTCAATTTCACATCAATATCGTAATCGAGTATATTTAACTTTTTTGGGAAATCATTTCCGCTAACCTTGTCGGGGTTTATTCTTTTTGCCCCACTTTCGTCACTGAATATACTGTTCCAGCCTGAGCGGTACTGTGGTGTCGATACACTCGAAAAATGACTAATTGACGATTGAGACGCTGACTTGGGTGGCGAAACTGATTTAGGGGTGGAACTGTCCGCTGACTTTGTTTCAGCATTAGCTTTTTCAGTTTTAATAGGTTCACTCTTAACGGGTTCAGCCTTTTTGCTCTCATTTTTCTTTGATACAGATTCGATTTTTTTTGGAGAGTTAGTATCACTCATTTTGTGGAGCCTTCATGATGAAAATTTCTAGACTTCATCTAACAATAAGAAAAAATAATATAAAGAGAAAATG
>CAJWTH010000085.1 GCA_913047725.1 uncultured Planktomarina sp. | reverse complement strand
CTCGCCACAATAGAGTTGGCGAGGCCTTCCAATTTTCATCGTTGGGTCTGATATCATTTCTTTCCACTGGGAAATCCACCCCACCGTACGCGATAGGGCAAAAATTGGTGTGAACATTGACATTGGAAATCCTATGGCCTCCAGTATTATTCCTGAATAGAAATCAACATTTGGGAATAGTTTCTTTTCTGCGAAATACGGATCGAGCAAGGCTGCTGCTTCTAATTCTTTAGCAACTTTTAGGATAGGATTATCCTCTACACCTAGTAGCTCGAGAACTTCGTCAGCAGATTCTTTTAAAACCTTTGCACGCGGGTCAGTATTTTTATAAACTCGATGACCGAATCCCATGAGCCGAAATGGATCGTTTTTATCTTTTGCTCTTGCAATAAACTCTGGGATCTTATCCGCTGTTCCAATTTCATTCAGCATTGCCAAACAGGCCTGATTTGCACCTCCATGCGCCGGTCCCCAGAGGCAGGCTATTCCGGCGGCAATACAGGCAAACGGATTTGCCCCAGATGAAGATGCCAGCCGCACAGTGGAAGTTGAAGCATTTTGCTCATGATCGGCATGAAGTGTGAATATCCTATCCATAGCTCTGGCTAAAATTGGATTGACTACATAATCTTGTGCTGGAACAGCGAAACACATACGCAGGAAGTTTGATGCATAGTCCAAATCGTTGCGTGGATACACAAATGGTTGGCCAACGGTATATTTGTAAGCCATAGCTGCAATAGTTGGCATTTTAGCAATTAATCGTATGGATGCCACTTCTCGTTGGTGGGGATCGTTTATGTCGGTAGAATCGTGATAGAAAGCAGACATAGCACCGACGACACCAGTCATGATTGCCATGGGATGCGCATCTCTACGAAAACCACGAAACAAATTAACCATTTGTTCATGTAGCATCGTGTGATTTGTTACTAGATTTTCAAAACTTTCCAATTCAGTTCCAGAGGGGAGATGTCCATATAGTAACAAAAAACAAACCTCAAGATAATGACTTTTTTCTGCTAGTTGATCTATTGGGTACCCTCGATGGAGCAATTCTCCAGCGGCGCCATCAATGTAAGTGATTGTTGAATCGCAGGCTGCGGTAGAAGTGAAACCTGGATCGTACGTAAAGACATTTGCTTCTGAATATAGCTTCCGTATGTCCAATACGTCTGGTCCGACGGTTGGTGAGAGGACGGGTAAGTTATAGATCTTCCCATTAAATTTGAGTTGGGCGAAGCTATCTGTATCTTTTTTCATTTATTGTTCTCATCATTCCTAGAAATCCGTATTTAAACAATGCCTACTTAGCCATGCTCTTTTAGCCTAGCGACGGTTTCATCGCGGCCTAATACCAACATCATGTCAAATATACTCGGTGAGACTGCACGTCCCGAAAGAGCTACCCTTAGGGGCGCCGCGAGTTCACCCAGTTTTATATCATGGCTCTGCGTAAGGACTTCTGCCACAGTTTCTAAAGAAGCCCTATCCCAATTAACACCTTGCAGCAGTTCCGTCAATTCTTGGAGAACGGCGACACTTAATGAAGAGATATTTTCTTTTGCCTTCTCGTCAAGTAAAAATGGCCTCTTATTTAATATAAATGCAGACTTTTCATAGAGTTCTTTCAGAGTTTTTGCGTTATTTTTTACGCAGTAAGCTCCTAATAAAAATGTTATTTTCTGAGGTTCTGATAGAGCAGGGTAGTTACAGACTTTTAGATAACCTTCCAACTCAAGCAACAAATCTGTATCTTCTGTATTAGCTATATGCTGGCTTGAAATATTCGCAAGTTTTTTGAAGTCAAAACGTGATGGGGATCGACCAATATGCTCCAAATCGAACCAGCTACGCGCATCTTCATCATTAAAAAATTCAGAATTTCCATGGCTCCATCCAAGGCGCGTTAGATAGTTTCGCATTCCTGAGGCTGAATAACCAAGCGCTTGATATTCTTCTACTCCTGTAGCTCCATGACGCTTAGACATCTTTTTACCATCTGGCCCGTGTATCAGCGGGATGTGGGCATAAATTGGCAGCTTCCAACCCATCGCATTATAAATTTGCATTTGCCGAGCGGCATTGTTGAGGTGGTCATCGCCACGAATTATGTGAGTGACCCCCATATCATGGTCATCAACTACCACTGCCAGCATATAGACTGGGCTTCCATCAGATCTTAAAAGTATCATGTCGTCAATTTGAGAATTATCAATAATAACATCGCCTTGCACGCGATCTTTAATAACTGTTTTGCCTTCACGTGGGGCTTTCAATCTAATTGAAAATGGGGCAATTGGATGATCTTCTTCTAAGGTATTTCTCCACGGTGATAGAAATAAAGATGATTTTTTTTCAGATTTTGCTTGTTCGCGAAATTCAGATATCTCGTCTGGTGTACTAAAGCATTTATAGGCGTGGCCTTCAGACAGCATTTTAAGAGCCACTTCTTTGTGACGTTTGGCGTTACTCGCTTGGCTTACCGGTGCGCCATCATATTTCAAACCGAGCCACTCCATACCATGGTGAATGGCTTGCATTGAAGTTTCAGTAGAACGCTGTTTGTCGGTATCCTCGATACGTAATAGAAATAATCCGCCATGCCGGCGAGCATAAAGCCAATTAAACAACGCTGTTCGTGCTGACCCAATGTGTAAGGGACCAGTAGGTGAGGGGGCAAAACGTGTAACAACTTCTGGAGTAGACATTTAGGTAAATCTTTCGTTGCTCAACTGATATAGAATAAAGGCTTACTAGTGCTCAAAAAGAGAGAGGACAAGTAAGTCAAACTATATACTAAAGCTTAATATTTTTGTTATTTTGATCCATCGAGTCGCGTTTAGAATTATAACAATAGCTAAAATCCCCTACCAATTAGTGGAAACAAAAAACTAATTTTGGTATTTTGAACTAAATCAACTTTAAATTTAATATGTTCGAATAAGGCCTACAAGTTTTCCTTGAACTTTTATTTGTTCATGACTGAAAACTCTTGTCTCATATGCGGGGTTAGATGCTTCAAGTGCTATTGAACTGCCTTTCTGACGAAAACGCTTTAACGTTGCCTCTTCATCTTCAACCAATGCAACAACTATATCACCATTTTCAGCAGTATTTGTTTCTTTAATTATAACAACATCACCATCATTGATACCAGCATCAATCATCGAGTCTCCCTTGACTTCAAGGGCGTAATGTTGCCCCTTTCCACTAATCATGTGGCCAGGGACAGGTATGTCTCCGGTGTAGTCCTCAATGGCAGAAATAGGGACCCCAGCCGCAATGCGTCCCATCATAGGTAAAGAATTTATGTTATGGCTATCAACATTAATTGCGCTGCTTGGACGCGACGGACGAGAACCTTCAAATACCCTTGGAATAAATTTATTTTGTAGTGTTGTTTGTGAGCCTGGCATTTTTGTGACTTCAATGGCCCTTGCACGATGTGCGAGCCTCCTGATAAAACCACGCTCTTCAAGCGCTGTTATTAACCGATGAATCCCAGACTTTGACCGTAGGTCAAGTGCTTCTTTCATTTCATCAAATGACGGTGAAACTCCATCCTTCTGAGTGCGGTTATGAATAAATTCAAGCAATTTCAGTTGTTTTTGCGTCAGCATTTCTGATCCTTTTCAAAGCATGATCATAGATGTTTTCCTTATGTTCTATACATGTTCTTGCTTTGTGTCAAGCATTGGAGCTAAATCAGAGGGGGATGTACTCAATATTTGAACCTTCTTTTAATGGTCCGTCGTCCTTTGGACGTACCGCAAGGGCATCTGCATTTGCTAAAACTCTGAGTAACGAACTGTCTTGCGGGTCTTCAATAAATATTGACCCATTTATTAATTTGGCACGCATATAATGCTCACGGGTGCCGTTCTGGGGCAGAGAATGACCAATGGGACCATTTTTTCGTACCCTTGGTACAGCAGGTAATCCGAGCATTTTTTGAATTAATGGTATTAAAAAAACTTCACCGCAGACCATCGCCGAAACAGGGTTTCCAGGCAGCCCAATCATTGGAATACCTCTCAAATACCCTGCCATAAGGGGTTTTCCAGGACGCATTGCAACCTTATAAAAAGATTGTTTCATGCCAAAATTTGAAGCAGCTTGCGAAACAAAATCATAATCACCCACGGATGCACCACCTACGGTAATTACTGCATCAGCGGTTCCTATCAATGAAAAAACTTGTTCAAGGGAAGTTAAGCGATCTCTCGCAATGGGTAGCAGGCGTGGCGTAGCACCTGCTGCCTTTAACATAGCGGCCAGCCCATAAGTGTTTGAAGCTATAATTTGATCATCATTTGGCTGTTCACCAGGCTGTACCAGCTCATCCCCCGTTCCAATAATTACAATTTTTGGCTTTCTAGTGACCCAAGGTGTCGGTGAATTCATTGCGGCCATCAGTGCTATATCGTGTGGTGTCAAACGTCGTGGTGCTTTTAATGTAAATCCAGTATTGAAATCTGAGCCGGCCGCTCGAACGTATTTTTCAAAATTTGGCGTTTGGGAAAGAGTGATACTAAGGTTTTTTAGTTTTACATTTTCTTGAATGATAACCTGATCGGTACCTTCAGGCATTGGCGCCCCGGTAAAAATTCGTGTTGCTTGCCCAGATGTTACGCATCCACCGAAACTATGTCCGGCGCCGGATTCACCGATGACTTTCCATTTTTGAACACCCTTATCTAAATCCTTACTACATATGGCATAGCCATCCATCGCCGATGCAGAAAATGGTGGTTGATCACGTGTGGCAACTACTGATCTCGCCAAAATGCGTCCATTAGCGTCTTTTAAACCTACTGGTTCAGCGTCCAGCTGTGCTACTAATTCAAAAATATTATTTAATGCTTTGTTAACAGAAATCATTCTAAAATGCGTTTCCACGCACCAGACTTTCCACCTTGCTTTTCGTCCAGTTGAACCGCAGAGATAGTAATATTTTTGTCAATAGATTTTAACATATCGTAGAGTGTTAGCGCAGCAATAGACACGGCTGTAAGAGCCTCCATCTCGACACCAGTTGGCCCTTTAGTTTTAACAGTAGCCGTGATCAAAACTAGATTTTCCAACTGATCAGGCTCTATTATAACATCGACCTTGGTGATTGGCAGTGGGTGGCATAGTGGGATTAACTCCGATGTTTTTTTTGTGGCCATTATACCAGCTATACGGGCTACAGCTAAGGCGTCTCCTTTTTTTAGGTTGCCTTTAAGAAGTGCAGCCATTGACTTATTGCTAAGTTGGACTGATCCAACAGCCTTAGCTATTCTGATAGTATCCGACTTGTCGGACACATCTACCATGTGTACGTGGCCGTCTCCATCGAGATGTGTGAGTTCACTCATTTATAAACTACTTGTGTTGGCTTGTTGGGCTAATAAACGTTTTGTAGCTCCCGCAACATCCGCATTCCGCATTAGGCTTTCACCAACAAGAAATGCTTTCGCACCGCATGATGACAACTCGGTCAGGTCTTTGGGGCCATAAATTCCACTTTCAGACACAATAATTTTATCTTCTGGTACGTACGGTGCAAGTTGGCGTGTGATATCTAAATTAACATCAAAAGTCTTTAAGTTTCTATTATTTATGCCCAGTAGTGGGGATCTAAGGCGCAAACCACGTTCGAGTTCATTTTTGTTATGTATCTCAACTAAGACGTCCATGTTCCATTGTAAGGCAGCAGACTCTAGTTCCTGGGCTTGCATATCAGATACTGACGCCATGATTATTAAAATACAATCAGCACCCAACGCCCGGGATTCCGCTATTTGATAGGTATCGTACATAAAGTCTTTGCGCAGTAATGGAATACTAGTGGCGGCCCTTGCTTCAGTTAGAAAGCGGTCTTGGCCCTGAAAGGATGGTGTATCGGTTAAAACGGATAGACATGTCGCTCCACCTTTTTCGTATTCAGCGGCCAAGGTTGGTGGATGGAAATCAGCTCGTATTAACCCCTTCGAGGGGGATGCTTTTTTTATTTCCGCAATTAGAGCAAAACCAGTTTCACTTGCCACTACAATTTTATTTGCGAAACCACGCACTGGTTCAGCATCCCGCGCAAGCGTCTCTAATTTGCTTAACGGGTGGTTTAACTTTCGTGAAGCAATCTCAGCTAGTTTATAAGATTTAATTGAATTAAGAATTGTTTTCGTCATCTATTATTTTCCAATAATCACTTTTTGTTGGTGAGTTTGGCTAATGCCTCCAGTTTTTTCTTGGCGGCACCGCTATCTATTGACGTTATTGCATGCTCAACACCATCTCGTAGATTATTAACTTTACCTGCAATTTGTAGTGCCGCTGCGGCATTAAGAAGTACTGCGTCACGGTATGCTGTATTTTCGCCTTCCAGCAAAGCCTTAAAGGCCTTGCCATTTTCAGCTGGAGTTCCACCAATTATTGATGAAAACGGATGAACGGGAAGGCCTGCTTCTTCAGGATGCACTTCGCGTTCGTAAACTTTTCCATTTTCAAGCACTGCTACTGCGCTAAGACCTGTTATTGTAAGTTCATCGGTACCATCTGACCCATGTACTAACCATGCGCTATCTGAACCCAATTCTAGTAAAGTCTCCGCCATGGGACGTATGAGGTCAGCAGAGAATACACCTGTTAATTGTCGTTTTACGCCTGCTGGGTTGGTAAGAGGTCCTAGAATATTAAAAATTGTTCGGGTTCCCAATTCGGCTCTTGTTGGCATCACATGTGCTATGGCCGGATGGTGCATTGGTGCCATCATAAAGGCTATACCCACGTCTGTGAGCGCTTTTTCAACCACCTCAACACCCACTGCTACGTTTACTCCTAACTGACTGAGGGCATCAGCGGCGCCTGATTTAGAACTTAAATTACGATTACCGTGTTTAGCAACGGTTACACCTGCTCCAGCAACTACAAATGCAGTCGCTGTTGAGATGTTTAACGTACCTTTGCCATCACCACCTGTACCAACAATATCTATCGCGTCTGTAGGCGCTAACACAGAATTGCATTTTTCCCTCATCACAATCGAAGCTGCTGTGTACTCATCTACGGTTTCTCCGCGAGTACGCAGTGCCATTAGAAAGCCCCCAATTTGGCTAGCTGTTGCTTCGCCATTGAATAAAATTTCAAATGCAGTGATCGCTTCAGAACGAGACAACGGTCTATCCGCAGCCTTACCAATTAGTGGTTGGAGTGATGAAACCATAATGAGTCCTCGGCAACGCTAGAAAGTTTTATATCAACTTCTATCCACATTATGATAACCTGATCTCATTACGAAACAGTGTGTCTAAAAGTCTTTAAACCTGTACTTTTTTATTTAATAATTGCATAGATGCTCAGGGATCGGCCCCACCGTCAAGGGCAACTAGTTGATTTTGAAAGCACAGTGCCAATCAGCATCATTTTTTATAGTTAAAACCAGCTTGATGATGCATCAGCTTTTAGTAGTTTTTTAATATTTGATGCATCTAAATTTAAATTTAGAAACTATAATTAGAGATTTTTGTTAGAATCTGAATGGCCTTCAAAGCCACCAACAAGTTTTGCAACCAAATTCTTAACATTGGGAATTACCTGTTCTAGCTTTGGCAGGTCATTTATACAAAGAAATTTAATATTATTATTCCTAAAAGCCTCTTCTAGAAGGTTTTTTAACTCCCCTGGGGAACTATCAGCCTCCTGGCCACTATAGATGTGCAAATGGTCTTGATTTGATCGTAAAACTGCCTGCTTTCTTGAAATACATGCGTGGTTGTAAAGTGCTTGAGGCGA
>CAJWTH010000084.1 GCA_913047725.1 uncultured Planktomarina sp. | reverse complement strand
CCTATTTGGCATTGCTCCCGGTGGGGCTTGCCGTGCCACGACTGTTACCAGTCGCGCGGTGGGCTTTACCCCACCGTTTCACCATTACCTTGCATGCAAGGCTGTCTCTTCTCTGTGGCGCTTTCCCTGGGGTTGCCCCCGCCGGGCGTTACCCGGCACCGTTGTTTCAGGGAGTCCGGACTTTCCTCGAGGGTTACCCCCCCGCGATTGCCCAACCTCCCGCGCAATTGTGCTGTTAGGCCGCAAGGTCGTGGCGGTCAAGAGTTAACAATAAACGGGTAGCTTTGACCCAGATTTGATATGACCTTAATATCCCTATTACAAAGTGGTCCCACAGCATTGGGCCTAAACCGTTGCCTGAAAGCTTCTAATATAGAAGATTCAATTTCGTCCAAGTTTGCCCCTGGCTCTGAAATTGAATAGCCAAACAATTTAGCTGCTGTCATAAATGGTAAGATTTGAGCGTGAGAACACCCACGAAATACTGCCAAACCTTCATCCGCCAAGTCTTTCCAATCAAATAAACGGCCTGGATCTTGTTTGCGCCCTGGAGCCATATCAGAATGACCAATAATGCCATGGGTGGGAATTGCCCACCTTTCCATTAATTCTCGCAACAGTTTTTTTAAAACTAATATCTGCGATTTGGGAAATGGTTGAGTACCAGTATTACACAATTCAATGCCAATCGAAGAAGAATTGACGTCACAACAATCTCCCCAGCATCCAACACCAGCATGCCAAGCACGCTCCGCTTCGCCTACTAGTTGTGTAACTGCGCCATCTTGCTCAATAAAATAGTGCGCTGAAACTTCATGGACAGGATTACATAAACGTCTAAGAGCTTCTTTAGATGATTTCATCGCAGTGTAATGTATTACGATCAAATGAGGCTTATTTACCCCACGACGAGGGCCCTTATTTGGCGATAGTTGTCGGTTTATCAAATATTGCGTCAGTTTTTCACCGCTAATCGAAAAGGTCTAGGATCCCAGGAACAGGCGAACCCATCACCATCAGGATCTAGAAGAAGAATATCTCGTTCGGGTCCACCGCGAGACAAAAAAGCCTTTTGCGCCAAGTCCGATGATAAAAATCTGTCACAACGCCATTGGCTTGCCACAGAGTCGCCTAGGGCAACTAGTCTGTTGTAAATTTGTACGCCAAGTGGATTATCTGTACGGATTGCGTATTCAACAACATTGGGTCCAGTCAAGACCCTTGTGGGCAACTTTTCTACATCAAATAAAATATATTTTGCACGATTGGCGGCAATGCGCTCTGCGTCACTCTCTATTGTTTGGGAATTTGCAACTACCTCAAAATCTTGTTCCTCAGAAATCCCAGTACTAGAAATTGCCACTGTCGGGCTCAGTCGCACCACACTTTCCGTACTTGTGACACCATCTGTCGAGACAGATGGCGACGCATCGGTCTGCACCTCACTATTTGAATGCCCAAGCAACACATCGTTCGGAACTGCTCGCTGACAAGCTACTAGCGACCACATCGTCAAAATTATTACTAGATACTTCATTTGGTTCCTTGTTATCTACCTTAGTCTTGGACACCCATTAAACACCTTTTACTTAAAAAACTAAATAAAACTTATAACCACCACTGGGTGGGTTTGGCATTAAAGTTTAAAGATTTTTCAAGTGCAAATGCAGTATTTAGCAACTCACTTTCTTCCCACGGCCGACCGATCAATTGCAGGCCAAGTGGCAAACCCTTTGAATCAAGTCCTGCTGGCACTGAAATTCCAGGCAATCCTGCCAGATTTACAGTTACCGTAAAAACATCAAATAAATACATTTTTACGGGATCAACAGCAGCCATCTCACCCAACCCAAACGCAGAAGATGGGGTCGATGGCGTCAAAATGGCGTCAACACCATCAGAAAACACCTGTTCGAAATCTCTTTTAATTAATGCACGAACCCGACGAGCTCGGTTGTAGTAAGCATCATAAAAGCCTGCAGATAAAACATATGTACCGACCATTATCCGACGCTTCACCTCAGCCCCAAATCCGTCAGCTCTGGTTTTTTCATACATCTCAGTGATACCATCACCAGCGTCTAGTTTAGCCCTTAGACCAAACCGGACGCCATCATAGCGAGCTAAATTAGAAGAAGCCTCAGCCGGCGCAATGACGTAATAAGCCGGTAGTGCATACTTCGTATGTGGCAGACTAATATCTTTGATAATTGCACCTGCATCCCGCAACATTGAAGTGCCGTTGGCCCAAAGAGTTTCCAGCTCATCAGGCATCCCATCCACCCGGTATTCTTTTGGGATACCTATAGTTTTTCCTCTAATATCACCTGTCAAAGCTGCCTCAAAATTGGGAACAGGTAAGTTTACAGATGTGCTGTCTTTTGGATCAAATCCAGCCATTGCTTCAAGCATAATAGCCGCATCTCGCACATCTTTTGCAATGGGTCCTGCTTGATCAAGTGACGACGCAAAGGCCACAATGCCCCAACGTGAACACCGGCCATATGTGGGTTTAATTCCTGTAATCCCAGTAAAGGCTGCGGGTTGGCGAATCGAGCCGCCGGTATCAGTACCAGTTGCAGCTAAGCAAGTTTCGGCAGCAACTGCAGCGGCAGATCCCCCAGATGATCCGCCCGGGGTAAGATCGCGACTATCCACTTTCCAGGGATTTATGGCGTCTCCGTATACCGAAGTCTCATTGGAAGAACCCATGGCAAACTCATCCATGTTTAGCTTTCCAACCATTACTGCACCATCATTAAACAATTTTTCCGTCACCGTAGATTCATATTGTGGCTTAAACCCACCCAGTATGGCACTCGCCGCTTGAGTGGGAACACCATTGGTACAAAACAGGTCCTTTATGCCAATAGGTAAACCACACATGTTGGGTGCGTCACCTGCTAGTAGGCGTTCATCAGCCGCAACTGCCTGAGCACGCGCAATTTCAGATGTGTCGTGTACAAAAGCATTCAAGGGCTTAGACGCATCGATGGCTTTTAAAGATGCATCAGTCAATTCTACTGAAGTTATCTGCCCAGCCCGCAACGCATCTCGAGCCTCGGCCAATTTAAGTTTCATTAGCTCAGACATTATTCTACTACCATCGGAACAGTAAAAAATCCCTCACGAGCATCGGGTGCGTTGTGCAAAACCGCCTTCTGCTGATTGCCATCGTTGACAACATCTTCACGTCGGAAAAGGCGCTGCGGAGTTACTGAAGTCATTGGTTCAATACCATCAACGTTCACTTCATTTAACTGCTCAATGAAGCCCAAGATATTTGTGAACTCTTGAGCCAAAGCAGGTAGGTCTGCTTCATCCACTTTGATCCTAGCCAGCTTAGCAACCCGAGCTGCAGTTTTAGTGTCAATCGACATCCATGATCCTTCAATTCTATTTTTGCTTTAAATGTTTACTAACTTGGGATTTACATGTTGCCAAGTGTTCCACCATGCAGCCTAACTCTTTGCCCTTCGAGTATTAAAAAAATTTCTAATAAGTGTAGAGCATGCTGCCTCTGATATCCCACCAAGGACTTCGGGTCGATGATGAGTTTGAGCATGCTCGAACACCCTTGCTCCATGATCTGTGCCACCAGACTTTGGATCAGGCGCCCCATAAATTATTCGAGCAACCCGAGCATGCGATAAGGCACCCGCGCACATAGCACATGGTTCAAGTGTCACGTACATCGTACAACCTACCAAGCGATCATTTCCCAAAAATTTAGCGGCTTTTCGGATTGCTAATATCTCAGCATGGGCAGTGGGATCAGAGTCTCGACGTGTTCGGTTTGCCGCTGATGCTATGACCGTCCCTTTTGGATCGACTATCACTGCACCAACTGGCACTTCACCAACCGCAGCAGCCTTTTTCGCCTCTGCTAAGGCTAAATCCATTTGACTGCTAAAACACATGTATCCCCGCTTGGCTTTGCTTTGATCACAGTCTAAGTCGTCACCATGGCAGATGAAACACCAAAGGGCGACCGGATCGCTAAAGTTCTGGCCCGCGCTGGCGTGGCAAGTCGTCGTGATGCTGAGAAATTGATTGCTGCCGGACGAATTAAAGTAAACGGACAAAAGATTTTAAGTCCAGCTTTAAATGTACATCCAACTGATAAAGTTGAATTTGACGGTACTGTCTTGGAAGCACCTGAAGAGCCACGTCTTTGGCTATATCACAAACCATCCGGATTAATAACAACCTCACGTGACGAAAAAGGACGTGAGACTGTGTTTGAAAGCCTACCGGACAGCTTGCCCAGGGTTGTATCAGTGGGCCGGCTGGACATGAGCTCTGAGGGTTTACTGCTGCTGACAAATGACGGTGGCGTAAAGCGCACGCTGGAACTTCCAAGTACGGGATGGACGAGGCGTTACAGAGTGCGCATCAAGGGATACCCACGTGAGGGCGCTTTCGAACCACTAACCAAAGGCATCACTGTTGATGGTGAACACTTTCAACCGATGACCGTTCAACTTGACCGCCAAACTGGTGCAAACTTCTGGCTAACAGTTGGCTTGAAGGAAGGAAAAAATCGTGAGATTAGGCGAGCAATGGAGTTTTTAGGCTTCACCGTAAATCGGCTAATTCGAATATCGTACGGCCCGTTTCAGCTGCGAGATTTGAAACCTGGAGAGGTTGAGGAAGTAAAGCGGCGCGTACTTGCAGATCAATTAGGATGGTCAACTAAACCTAAAATTGTTCCACGTAAAACGAATAAAAAATCATCATCGCGTAGTTGAATTTTTAAGTGATAACGTTAAAATCTACTAAATCTAAATGCAAGGTATTGGATAAATGACTGATCTTTTTACTATTGAAAATGCACTCAACCTAATCATGTTGTGTTTTTTGCAAGCAGTATTAGGTTTTGACAACCTTTTATACATTTCAATTGAAAGCCAACGCGCGCCCTTAAAACATCAAAAACGCGTAAGATATTGGGGGATTATAATCGCAGTAGCGCTACGTGTGATCCTTTTATTTGCGATGATCCAATTAATTGAAAAACTACAAGAGCCATTCTTGATACTCACTGGTCCAATTATTTCCGGTGGAATAAATTTTGCAACATGCGTGTTTCTCATCGGTGGCGTTTTCATCATGTATACGGCTGTGAAAGAGATAAGTCATATGCTTTCAGTTCACAGTTTAGGAAATAACTCAGAAGGCAAGCAACGAAAATCAGCGGCTTCTGTGGTTGTATTAATTGTGTTTATGAACCTTATATTCAGCTTTGACTCTGTTTTGTCGGCACTAGCAATTACCGATGTATTCCCGATATTAGCAGTAGCAATTATTCTTTCAGGCTTAGCCATGCTTCTCTTAGCCGACGGAGTTACAAAGTTTTTAGAGAAGAACCGGATGTATGAAGTATTGGGTCTGTTTATCTTACTGATAGTTGGGGTCGTATTGATTGGAGAAGCTGGCGTTGCTGCTAGTCATGCAATGCACGACGAAAGCTTGGCAGTAAAAATATTTGGCTATGAATTGATCCCCATGTCAAAAACCACTTTTTACTTTGCAGTCGTAGTTTTATTTGCAGTAGAAATAATACAATCAGTGTACAGCCGAAAGCTTAGCGCTGAGCGATCTCTTCGGTAAAAGACTTGACTACTCATTAATATTTTTTAAGATTTAGTTGGTTCTAGATACCGAAGTAAAAATGCATGAAAATAAATGAAAATACAAAATATAGCACTAACTCGGATTATAGTTTTTTAGCAAAACTTCTTCATTGGAGTTTTATTTTTCTATTTGCTTATGGAATTTATAAACAAATAGATAATATTAACGAGTTAGAAGATATTTACCTTCTTAAATCTGAAATGTTATTTGCATTGGTATTCTTATTATTTCTTATTTTTCGTTTTTTTTATATGACCAAAACACAAAAGACCTCTCTACCAGCAGATGCACCAAAATCTCAAAGATTAGCGTCTAAAATAGTACATGTTTCAATGTATATCTGCCTTGCTGGTATAGCAGGCTCTGGAATGATGATAGGATACTTTTTTTGGTTGGGTCTTAACTCAGGGCCATTAATAGAACTTGTCATTTGGATCCATGAATCTTTTGTATCATTAATATACTGGCTCATTTCAATTCATATTATCGCAGCGGTACTTCATCGCTTAAAAGGTGACGGGGTTTGGAATTCAATGGTACCATTTTGGAAAGAAAAATGACCGTCACCTGACATGAAATGATTGTTTGAGAACCCACTAAAAACTCATGCATTGGCAAAGTGGATATGACTAATATGTAAATCTGGATTTGAGGTCAGATCACTCACATATATTATTCCTAATTCAACTTCGTCACGCAAAACTGGAATCAAACTACACCTAGCATTATCATAGTACACCATGTGGGGTTTCAGGTACTCCAGAAGACCCAAATTCTGCAACGCTTGCACTGCATAGAGCCCTAAAGGGACCACATCAATTAATGGAATAGATGGTTTCCCCCACAAGCCGTATAACGACACCTGCCACATTTAAATCTAGGGTCTCAGACGAGTGCGATGCGAATATAATTCTGTTAGAGGCAACAGGTTGAATAGGTTGCCGCAATAAACCCTGGCCATCTAAGTACTTCATCCATTCCAAATTAGCTGAATTAAATACATCTGCCGGTGCTCCATATTGGATTTGACGAGCCAATATTCTCAAAAAAGCATATGGAATTCAGACATTTACCCCTGTTTTTAAAAAATAACTGGCGCTTAATTTATCTACTGGTTCTTTGAGGCTTGCGGCAGCAAACACATCGGTTGGCCACGCGTTCAAGTAATTGGTTGTAGCCATAAAAATAAATATAACCAAGTACAATATCTTAAAGGCTTGAGCACTTTTCCAGCTTTCACTTACCCAGATTTTCAATTTCTCAATCATTACTTTTGAAACTTTGACTTTTTTTGTATTTTGATCCAGCCCATGCTATAAACTTATAAAAAAAGAAAAAAGAAAATGAGCAGCACAGACCCTATTCAACTACCCCTTTTGATTGAACCAAATCAAAAACGCCAGATCAGATCACAATTTGGTGCTCTGTGTTACCGTTATAAAAATGATCAAATTGAATTTTTACTCATTACCTCACGCCGCACCAAACGTTGGATCATTCCCAAAGGTTGGCCAGAAAACCACATGACACCCGGAGACAGCGCGGCAAATGAGGCCTTTGAAGAAGCCGGTGTAAGGGGCAAAAGCGATGACAGGCCAATAGGAGTTTATTGCTATGAGAAAAAGATGAAATTTGGTAAAAGCTATCAATGTATGGTAACAGTATTTTCTTTAAAAGTGCAAAAAATTCTTTCAGATTATCCCGAAAAACTTGAACGAAAGCGTGAATGGTTTGGTAGAATTAGTGCCGCCAAATGTGTGGTAGAACCAGAATTAGCACAGTTGATTAAATCCTTTAATGGGAATTAAAAAAATAGAGATGATTCAAAGCTCTTGGCTACTTGATCTAGACCCAATAGTAATACTATCTAAGCATCAAAGAGCGTGGGAGAATACGCGATGATACGCTTTTCGATGAAATGCAATAATGATCATAGTTTTGATAGTTGGTTTCAGTCGTCAGAAGCATTTGAGAAACTGGCCAATTCTGGAATGTTAAGCTGCATACATTGCGGAGATAGTAATATTTCCAAATCCTTAATGGCACCGAAAGTCACCACAAAAAAAATAAAAGAGAGGCCATCCTTAACTACGCCAAAAGGCGATATTGAAAAGGCGTTGGCAAAATTAAAATCAGAAGTGGAAAAAAACTCAGATTACGTGGGGATGAATTTCGCAACCGAAGCGCGCGCGATGCATGATGGTGATCAGCCCTCAAGATCAATCTATGGAGAGGCTAAGCCAGAAGAAGCTAAAGCCTTGATTGAAGATGGCG
>CAJWTH010000083.1 GCA_913047725.1 uncultured Planktomarina sp. | reverse complement strand
ATGTAAGATTAGTTACTTTTATTTTAAGAATGCTAATCCACTGCAGCATACATTTGGAATGAGCAGGCAAGAGATCCCCATTTTGGCAGAAAAGTACTTGCTGTCTGACTACGTGCTGCTTTGAATACACGCATTAAGAAAACAAAATTTGATACGCTTGGGATGTAATCATGGATAATTTGACCAATACATTAATTACCCAGCCTGACAGCTTTGGCCGCCAGTGGATATACGTGACCGATTCACAGGTGCGCGATCATCCAAAAGGCCATTTTGGAGTTTTTATTTGGATTATTTGCCTCTGGTTTGCCTGTGTGGGAGGTTTGGAAATTGTATTAGGCAGCATCTCGTCAATGCCACGTCTAGTATTTGGTGTTTTGGTATTTATCACTTCGGCTGGCTTGGTTTTGCGTAACAGGTTAGCCTATTTATTGGCCTTATTTGTTCCAATGATTTTTCTTATTCGGTTTTTTAGTCAGGCTACAAGTTATGGAACGACGATAGTCAACCCATCGCAATATTATGATCTTATTAATGCTCTGGTTGCGGTGGGTGTGTGTTTTTATATGTTTGAAGGTGACCGCCCTAATTTCGTATTTCGGCGACGCTATCGCAGCTATCGCGCTGAAAGTTCAAGTGAATGATGCCAAAACCTTTTAAAGTAATTAGAAAAGATTACAGTCAAAATATTGTATTAGGCGCAGTTTCTTAGCAAAAGAGCTCTTCTGGGAGTTAGATTTAAAAGTTGAACTAGAGACTTCAAAGGTAATGTTTATGCCCTAATAAATTGATGGATAGAGCGGAGGTGAAAGATGGCATGCATGCTTTTGAAGTGGAAACCCAACGCATTGGAATCTTGCTATCAACCATGCTAGGAAAACTCTCTAATCAAATTATTTATTGTGTATTTGGGACGTTGACCCTATTGAATTGTAGGCGTACATCGCTGGCCAAGTCTGTCTGTTTATTTGATAAATAAGGAATATACGTGGAAGATATTGCGCGAGATTACTTACCTATTTTGATGTTGCTAGCCGTGGCTGTGGGATTGGGTGTCGTATTGCTTTTAGCGGCGGCAGTTGCTGCTGTTCAAAACCCTGATCCGGAGAAGGTATCCGCTTACGAATGTGGTTTTAACGCTTTTGATGATGCACGGATGAAATTTGATGTACGTTTCTATCTTGTCGCTATTCTGTTTATTATTTTTGACCTTGAAATTGCCTTTTTGTTTCCCTGGGCTGTTGCATTTAAAGATATCAGTATGCTGGCTTTTTGGTCTATGATGTTATTTTTAGCAGTATTAACCATCGGTTTTGCTTATGAGTGGAAGAAAGGTGCTTTGGAATGGGAGTGATGGAAGCGGCTAATGAAATGGGGTCCAACCACGACTCCGTGAGTGATAAGTTGAATAGTGAGCTTCAAGACAAAGGGTTTTTGGTGACTTCCACTGAAGACGTAATAAATTGGGCCCGTACTGGCAGTCTCCACTGGATGACTTTTGGATTAGCCTGCTGTGCTGTGGAAATGATGCATACCTCTACGCCACGTTATGATTTGGAGAGATTTGGTACAGCGCCGCGGGCAAGTCCTCGTCAATCTGATTTGATGATTGTTGCCGGTACTTTAACTAATAAAATGGCACCTGCGTTGCGCAAGGTATACGACCAAATGCCGGAACCTAGATATGTAATTTCCATGGGTTCATGTGCAAATGGGGGTGGCTATTACCACTATAGTTACTCTGTGGTGCGTGGTTGTGATCGGATTGTTCCTGTTGACATCTATGTTCCAGGTTGTCCGCCTACGGCCGAGGCCCTCTTGTACGGTATTTTGCAGCTGCAACGAAAAATTCGTAGAACAGGTACGATTGTGAGGTAGTTGCTGTGAATACCGGACTTAAAGGTATACTTGGTAAAATAGAATTTAATATAGCAAAAATGACTTATTATAAATGCCTGATAGGTTCATATTTAATCGCATTAAAGAGGGTATAAAATGACTGAGGTACTCCAAGAGCTGGGAGAAACAATCGCCCGTCAACGACCAGATTGTGTGCTTGAATATAATGTAATTTTTGGTGAGTTAAATATCGAAGTGGCGCCGTCAAATATTGTAGCTTTTATTGAGTTTTTAAAAATAGACAGCAGCTGTAGATTTTCTTCATTAGTGGATATCACTGCGGTGGATTACCCAGGTAGGGAGAAACGTTTTGATGTCGTCTATCATTTGCTAAGTATGTACCAAAACCATAGGGTACGCCTGCGCATGGCTATAAGAGAAGAAGACACGGTTGCCTCGATTGTAGATGTTCATCCTTCTGCTAATTGGTTCGAACGGGAAATATACGACATGTTTGGCCTGTTGTTCTCAGGTCACCCTGATTTACGGCGCTTATTGACGGATTATGGCTTTCGAGGTCATCCCTTGCGCAAGGACTTTCCCACAACTGGTTATACTGAACTGCGCTATGATGAGGTAGAAAAACGGGTTGTTTATGAGCCAGTTTCTCTAGTACAAGAATATCGGCAATTTGACTTTATGTCGCCATGGGAGGGTGCTAAATACGTCCCACCGGAAGATGAGAAACTTGATGCCAAATAACGCTGAAAATATAAAAAATAGAAATGCTAAGAGCTTTAGAATTTTTTTGTTAAACTTCCATAAGATAAAAAAAATACTAACTATCCATAGATGCAACATGGTAGGGGGTACATAATGGACGGTTCCAATTTTGATGATGCCTTAACTGGTGAACAAAAAATTCGTAATTTCAATATAAACTTCGGCCCTCAACATCCAGCTGCTCACGGAGTTTTGCGCCTTGTTTTAGAGCTTGATGGTGAGATTGTTGAGCGTTGTGATCCACATGTGGGTTTGCTGCATCGTGGTACTGAAAAACTAATGGAAAGCAGGACATATCTTCAAAATTTGCCCTACTTTGATCGCCTAGATTATGTCGCGCCAATGAACCAAGAACATGCATGGTGTTTGGCAATTGAAAAACTAACTGAAACGGAAGTGCCGCATCGTGCAAGCCTTATCCGTGTCCTGTATTCTGAGATTGGTCGAATTCTTAGCCACCTATTAAATGTGACCACGCAAGCCATGGATGTTGGGGCAATGACCCCTTTGACTTGGGGTTTTGAGGAACGTGAAAAGCTAATGGTTTTTTATGAACGCGCCAGTGGTGCAAGACTACACGCAGCCTATTTTAGGCCTGGCGGTGTACATCAGGACCTACCTAATAAATTGCTAGATGATATTGAGAAATGGACGAATACATTCCCTTTAGTGTTGGACGATATTGATACAATTCTTACTGAAAATAGAATTTTCAAGCAACGGAATGCAGACATTGGTGTCGTGACTGAGGATGATATTCAAAAGTATGGGTTCAGCGGTGTCATGGTGCGCGGTTCAGGTTTGGCGTGGGATTTACGTCGATCACAACCTTACGAGTGTTATGACGAATTTGATTTTCAAATACCAGTTGGTAAAAATGGAGATTGTTATGATCGCTACCTGTGTAGAATGGAAGAAATGCGACAATCTGTATCTATCATTAGACAAGCAATTACCAAGCTTCGCAGCGTAGATAGTGATATCATGGCTCGTGGAAAGTTAAGTCCGCCTAAACGAGGCGAAATGAAGCAATCTATGGAGGCGTTAATCCATCACTTTAAGCTCTATACAGAAGGGTTTCATGTACCAAAAGGCGAGGTTTATGCGTCTGTAGAGGCTCCAAAAGGGGAGTTTGGCGTTTATTTGGTCGCAGATGGTAGTAACAAGCCATACCGATCAAAGATACGTGCTCCGGGATTCTTACATTTACAGGCAATCGATTATCTTTGTAAGGGGCATCAACTTGCTGATGTGGCTGCTATTATAGGTACTATGGACGTAGTTTTTGGAGAGATAGATCGATGACAGGTCTTATTTTTTATACTGACTTTCTTATCTCACTTTGAACAAAAAATAACAGGACTTTTATATGCTTCGTCGTCTTCACCCTGATCAACCAGACACTTTTGCCTTTGCGCCAGCCAATCAGGCTTGGGCTGAAGCGCAAATTACAAAATTTCCTGAAGGCCGTCAGGCAAGTGCAGTTATTCCGCTGCTCTGGCGGGCTCAGGAGCAAGAAGGTTGGCTGTCGAGGCCTGCTTTGGAATGTGTCGCTAAAATGCTTGGTATGGCCTACATACGTGTTTTAGAAGTTGCAACTTTTTACTTTATGTTTCAACTGCAACCGGTTGGTAAGATTGCTCATTTTCAAGTTTGTGGTACTACTTCATGTCTTATTTGTGGGGCGGAAGATTTGATTTCAGTATGTCAGGATAAGATAGCACCAATGCCACATGGTATTTCTCAAAATGGAAAGTTTAGTTGGGAAGAGGTTGAGTGTTTGGGTGCATGTGCAAATGCACCGATGGTGCAAATTGGAAAAGACTATTATGAGGATTTAACTGCCAAAAAGTTAGCAGACCTGATTGATGAATTTGATAATGGCAAAATACCAATTCCTGGACCTCAAAACGGTCGCTATGCCGCTGAACCTGAAGGTGGGTTAACGAGTTTAAAGGAGTATGAGACTGGTGCTCTTGCTTACAACGCTTCCGCGCAAACGGCGGTAGATTTACAAGATACTGTGAAACGTATTGATGGTACGGAAGTCCCGCTGTTTACGCCGTGGTTAAGCAATACAAAAAAGTCAGAAAAAGCATGATGAAAAATTTGAGATCGAAAAATAAATAGACTGGAAGATTTGTTGTTGGCCATTACATTTAAGATACATTGTAATTTTAACTTATTAATCGAAAAATTGAGGTACTGAGCTAGTGACTGGTAAAGAAGATCAAATTCAATCGAAAAAAGGCAGGCTCGCCGGGTTGGTGATTGCAGGTTCTATGTTGTTTTGGCTTGGACTACAGTGGCTGGCTGCAGAACTTAATTTATCAGTTCGATTGATGTTGTTAATAGATTTTGTCGTGATAGCTGCAATGGCATGGTCGCTATTGATAACCTTTCAAATTTGGCGTGCACGCCATCATTCTGAAAGGAACAGCCCAAAATGTTAAAAGATCAAGACCGTATTTTTACTAACCTCTACGGAATGCACGAACGCACATTAAAAGGCGCCAAGAAGCGGGGCCATTGGGATGGAACTGCAAAAATAATAAAAAATGGCCGAGACTGGATAATTGATGAGATGAAAAAGTCTGGGTTGCGCGGTCGGGGTGGTGCAGGCTTTCCAACTGGTTTGAAGTGGTCGTTCATGCCGAAAGAAAGCGATGGAAGACCGTCCTATTTAGTCGTTAATGCCGATGAGTCTGAGCCTGGTACATGCAAAGATCGGGAAATAATGCGGCATGACCCTCATACCCTCATAGAGGGCTGTTTAATAGCCTCTTTCGCCATGAATGCTAATGTTTGCTATATTTATATTCGTGGCGAATATATCCGAGAGCGGGAGGCTCTACAGGCTGCAATTGATCAGGCATACGAGGCAGGCTTGGTTGGGCCCAATGCGGCAAAGTCTGGCTGGGATTTTGATATTTACCTACATCATGGGGCAGGTGCCTACATATGTGGAGAGGAAACAGCTTTGTTGGAGAGCCTTGAAGGTAAAAAAGGCATGCCACGTATGAAACCGCCCTTTCCGGCAGGTGCTGGACTATATGGCTGTCCGACAACGGTTAATAATGTTGAGTCGATTGCTGTGGTGCCTACAATACTTCGCAGAGGCGGTGACTGGTTCTCTGGATTTGGCCGACCAAATAATGCTGGAACAAAATTATTTGCGATTTCGGGTCATGTGAACCATCGGTGCGTAGTCGAAGAGGAAATGTCGATCACATTTGATGAACTCATTGACAAACACTGTGGTGGCATCAGAGGTGGATGGGATAATTTAAAGGCGGTCATTCCAGGTGGCTCCTCTGTCCCGATGTTGCCTGGCTCTGTAATGCGGAAAGACGCTATTATGGACTTTGATTGGTTGCGTGAACAACGCTCCGGACTTGGTACGGCAGCTGTCATAGTCATGGATAATTCTACCGATGTTGTAAAAGCGATCTGGCGGCTGTCTAAGTTTTACAAACATGAAAGCTGTGGCCAGTGTACTCCGTGTCGTGAAGGCACTGGTTGGATGATGCGCGTGATGGAAAGATTGGTTTCTGGAGACGCAGAGCCAGATGAGATTGATGTTTTGCTTGATGTTACTAAGCAAGTTGAAGGGCACACAATTTGCGCGCTCGGTGATGCAGCGGCATGGCCAATTCAGGGGCTCATACGGCACTTTCGTGACGATATTGAGGAACGAATAGCGCATAAACGAAAAACACGTCGGCCTATAGCTGCGGAGTGATAAAGTGTTAACAAAAGTAATATATTCGAGCAAGATACGAGTACTAATTTGCTCTTTTCTTTTTGTTATTTGCCTTATACCCGCAAAATCAATGGCTAAGCAGGGGTTGGCCGCTGAAACGCATATTACTGAGGGGCTTATTGCAATTAGTATGGCTGACACTGTTCGAAATGAATGCGTCAGTATTTCTGCACAATGGATACCCGCAATGCTGTATCTTAATTCCTTAAAACAGCACGCAATCGAGTTAGGATATACCGCTTCTGAAATTAAGACTTTTATTAAAGATGAAAATGAAAAAGAGCGTCTACTTGAAGTGGCTAGAACTCGGTTTGAAAAGCTTGGTGCAGTTACCGACGTGCCATCAAGTTATTGTGGCATTGGCATGGCTGAAATTGAAACTGGATCTACCATTGGAAAATTGCTGAGAGTGAAGTGACTATGACTACAATGCGAAAAATCATTATTGATGATCAAGAAATTGAAGTAGATGGCGCAATGACATTGATTCAGGCCTGCGAACAAGTAGGGGTTGAGGTTCCGCGATTTTGTTATCATGAGCGCCTTTCAATTGCTGGTAATTGCAGGATGTGTTTGGTGGAGGTGGTTGGGGGGCCTCCAAAACCCACAGCCTCATGTGCCATGCAGGTCCGTGATCTTCGGCCAGGGCCTGAGGGGCAATCACCAGTAGTTAAGACAAATTCTCCAATGGTAAAAAAAGCCCGAGAGGGTGTGATGGAATTCCTATTGATCAATCATCCACTTGACTGTCCGATCTGTGACCAAGGTGGTGAATGTGACTTGCAGGACCAGGCGATGGCATATGGAGTGGATTTTAGCCGCTTTAGAGAGCCAAAGCGGGCGGCAGAAGATTTAGATTTGGGACCTTTAGTCGAAACACACATGACCCGATGCATCTCTTGCACAAGGTGTGTAAGATTTACTTCTGAAGTGGCTGGCGTGATGCAAATGGGACAAACAGGGCGAGGGGAAGACTCTGAAATCACTAGTTACTTGGGACAGACCCTCGATAGTAACCTGCAAGGCAACATTATAGACTTGTGTCCGGTAGGGGCTTTGGTTTCAAAACCATATGCCTTCACTGCGCGTCCTTGGGAGCTTGGTAAAACTGAATCTATTGATGTGATGGATGCGCTTGGATCAAACATCCGTGTGGATACTAAAGGGCGTGAAGTTATGCGCTTTTTACCACGTAATCATGACGGTGTGAACGAAGAGTGGCTTGCGGATAAGTCACGTTTTGTTTGGGATGGTTTGCGTCGGCAACGTTTGGATCAGCC
This sequence comes from uncultured Planktomarina sp., assembly GCA_913047725.1. GTDB lineage: Bacteria > Pseudomonadota > Alphaproteobacteria > Rhodobacterales > Rhodobacteraceae > Planktomarina. Next base: position 326 of record CAJWTH010000083.1, on the reverse strand, counting down.
CTACATCCGTGAAGGCGGCAAGCTGCAGCCCACAACATGGGCTAACGCATTAGAAAAAGCAGCACTCGCCATGACTGATAAAAAAGTTTCTGGTTTGATTGGAGATTTGGTACCTGTTGAAGCGGCCTTTGCTCTAAGGCAATTAGTCGTAGGGTTGGGTGGCTCTGTAGAATGTCGAACGGATGGCGCAAAGCTGCCGGCTGGAAATCGCAGTGCTTACGTTGGAACTGCCGCAATAGAAGATATCGATAATGCGAAGTCGATCCAGTTGATTGGGACTGACCCAAAGGTTGAAGCTCCAGTTTTGAATGCCCGTATCCGCAAAG
>CAJWTH010000082.1 GCA_913047725.1 uncultured Planktomarina sp. | reverse complement strand
ACATGTTTTTAATGTGCCTGTAAACAGTATTGCGGGAGACTCCCAAACGTCGTGAAGCAAGGCTAATATTTTGACCGGTATCCAACCAAGATTTCCTGATTAGGGTGCAATTTTCTTTACGAATGGGAGAATTGGAGCACGCGTCACAAGGCCCTATTTCCACTCCAGACAATTTTTGATCGTGTTGGATTGAAGCGTTGCGAATAACATGAGCGTCACTTGTAGAAACAAGAACACGCAGGACCTTTTTAAGTTGTCCCAAATGTCCTGGCCAATCACGTGAACACAAAGCATCAAGGGCATTTTTTGAAATATGGTGTTTAGGAGAAACTTGGGCTAGAAGTTCCTTTGTGATTTTTTCGAAATCAGTTCGCATGTCTAAATTGGGTAATTGTAAATGTGCGCCGATTAAACTCTCCAAAAAGATTTCAGACATGTTGTTGCCTGACTTCAAAACTTCCATAGGTTGTGTGCAAGTGAACACAAATCCACCAATAGGCCTTAAAGTAAAGTCTTCATTACTATGTAAATATAATTCAATTAATTTACTAATTTCGCATTGGATGATTTTTGATAATGCGTCTATATTTTTGAAAATTATTAGGCCGCCCTGCACGAGGGATAGTTTTCCCAGTGGCTGGGCAGGTAGAGCTTCGTCAAAGAAAGCCGGTTTCCCCAGAGAGCCAAAAAATACTGTCTCAAAGTTGTTGTCAGTTAGATGGCTACAATCAATTTCGATACTGGGTTTTGAGGGGAATACCCGTTTACCTAATTCGATAGCCGTAGTCCGTTTTCCTGAGCCACGCTGACCTTCTACCAAGACTGGTAATCTGTGAATTAGGGCGTTTTCAGCTAGCGATAGACAGCGTTTGAGAACAGGGTCGTCTGAAACGTAAAGTGGTAAATGCTGCGTGCCTTCTACAAATTCATTACTTTCCAGGTGAATATTCTTTGGCATGCGTTGTCGGTTTGTAACAAGACTTGATTTTGTTGGAATATTCACAATTCGCTTTGCGCTGGATTTCTTCATTGACATAAAAACAGAAGAACCCATAATATCTTGTATTCTAACGATTTCATTTGAATTTAGTCGGTTGGCAATATTGGAAAATGGGATACAAAATATATCGCTAAAGTGTTGTTTGTTTGACAAGCTTAAGCCGTTAAGCATTATTTTCGCATTTACATTAGAACCTTCAACAAACCCGTGCTCGTCAACTGCCAGCATGGCGGCGCTGGTGGTAGATAAATATTCGTGCCTCGCATGAAAAACTAGAATTATTGAATCCGCAAACTGATCTATGAAAAGCCTATTCTCAACATTCTTGCTTGCAAGTTTTACCAGAGCTAAAGTGTGTTGTTGACGCGAGGATGCATCAGATGTTGCATCGATAAGGCCCACGATATCATCGTCTTGACCGTAAATAGGAACTGCAAAGCAGGAAAGATTTCCCAGTTTTCTAAAGAAGTGGTCGGAGCCTGCCACAATTTGTGATTTTCCTGTGTGCAAAGCCAGGCCGAGAGCGTTAGTTCCTCGGTAGTTTTCTGTCCATATCGAGCCTGGAATTACTGCCTTTCCGGCATCGCTTTGTTTGAAGTCCTCGTCCAGATAAGCATCCAGTATTACGCCGGTATTGTCAGCATAAGCCACCATAAATTTTGTACCGGCTATTTGATTATACAGCAGCTGCAATTCGGGGATCACAAACTGTCGGATTTTGTCGTTCTTTTGCCTTATCTCCAATAGCTCTGTGCCTGAAGTCACCGCGTCAATTGGTTTTGAGGTGGGGCTAAGACCAAAACTTGTACACCGAGCCCAGCTATCTGAAACAGAGCTTTCGAATGAACCTAATTCTGGAGTTTTTGAATAGCTTCTAAGCTCGTTATGGTTAGATTTTTCTAAAAACTGTTTGCTCATACTCTTGGCTCCCTAAGCTTTAACATTAACATGAAGCTTCATTAAAAAAAGCTTAGAAGTGTTCATAAAGTGAACACTTTTTAGACGCTCGTGCCAAAGTTGAACACTTACACCCTTTGATGGACCCGTAGATGGTTCCTAGTTTCAAAGGAGTCGTAAAGTGAAAGGTGTAAAATGAAAGCTCAAGTGTTAAATAAATATGATGATGATCTAACCGCTTCATCATGGGTGGACATGGAAAATGTTCCCGATCCTAAGATTGAAAAATCAAGCGACGTAATTGTCCGGATTGGCGGTGCAGGTGTGTGTCGTACGGATTTGCACATTATTGAAGGTGTTTGGCGTGTGGCAACTGACCCGACTGGCACAGGTCTGCTTCCATTGATTATGGGCCATGAAAATGCTGGATGGGTTGAGGAGATTGGATCAGAAGTTGAAGGCTTAAAGGTCGGTGATCCCGTTATTGTCCATCCTAAAATTACTGGCGGGACTTGCATTGCATGTCGACGTGGCCATGACATGCATGGAGAAAATGGGTCTTTTCCCGGTGTTGATTGCAACGGGGGTTATGCCGAGGCGCTAAAAACCTCTGTACGCAATATTGTGAAACTACCACAAACTCTGATCCCCAAAGAAGTTGCAGCATATTCAGATGCTGGCCTAACAGCTTATCGTGCGGCCAAAAAAGCATCACGCCACCTGCTACCAGGTGAAACATGTGTTGTTATTGGGTCAGGTGGTCTAGGTCACATTGCTATACAAGTTCTCAGGGCAATGTGCGCTGCTGATATCATTGTAGTGGACCCATCTGATCTGGCCCTGTCATTGGCTGAGTCCTGTGGTGTAGACGGTTTGGTTAAGGCGGACGGCAATGAAGTGTCAAAAGTTCTTGAATTGACAAAAGGCCGTGGTGCTGAAGCCGTTTTAGACTTTGTTGCTGAGCGGGGTACCACATCTAAAGGTTTGGCGATGACGCGTGACATGGGGAGCTATTATGTCATCGGATATGGTGAAGACATAAATGTTAGTGCATTCGAAATGGTCACAACAGAGAAAAATATCATTGGTAATCTTGTTGGTACTTGGGCTGAACTTACAGAGCTGATGTCTCTTGCAGACAAGGGCAAAGTTCATCTCGCCACACAGGAATATAGCTTAGCGAATGCAAATCAGGCTTTGCAAGATTTGAACAACGGGAAAATCAAAGGACGTGCTGTCCTTGTCCCTTAACTAAAAATACTAAATATTCTGGGAGGAAAAATAGTATGAATAGAGTAACAAAAATTAGCACCTTAGCTGTGACAGCGAGTTTATTGGCAGCTACTGCCAGTGCTGATAAATGGAGCGATCAGTTCCCACATATCAAGAATACTGGCGATATCGCTGGTGAGTGTTCATATGAATCAATGTCGAAAAAAGACTATGGTGGTCAAAAGCTGACCATTAACACACATGCCGTTCCCGTCATGGGCGAGCCTACTGCACTACATGCCGAACAATTTAGCGCACTAACTGGCGCAGAAGTAAAAGTGATTCATACACCTGCAGGTGATTTATATTCAAAAGCAATGGTGCCGTTTCAGGCAGGTCAAGCGCCCTATGATATTGTGTTTGGTTTTTCGAATTTTCTACGTGATTGGAAGCAATACTTAGAGCCTGTTCCTGCAAAATATGTGAATATGCCTCAAATGCAGGACGTTACTCAAGGACATATTGATGTGAATTCATGGGATGGTGAGATGATCCAGTTCCCCATTGATGGAGATCGTCACTACCTGAAATACAGGAAGGATGTCATCGACAATCCAGAGTACCAAGTCAAATATAAAGCTGAAACAGGCAATGAATTGCGTGTACCTCAAACATGGAAAGAATATGGTGAGATGGCCGCGTTCTTTAATGGCTGGGACTGGGATAACGATGGTGAGCTGGAGTATGGATCAGCCGAAGTTATGAAAAAAGACGATCTAATGTTTGCTGCGTTTTTCAGTCGCTCTGTTGCCTACTCAAAAAATCCAAGGGTAAAGGGTGGCTTCTTTTTTGATCTTGAAACAATGGAGCCTCTAATAAATGGTCCTGGTTTTGTTGCTGCACTGACCGATTGGGTTGAGGCAACCAAGTATACTCCACCAGGCGGTATTAACTTTAGCTTAGGCGATGAAATCAACTCTTTTGGGGGTGGGCAAACACTATTTAGTTTTTCTTGGGATGATGCATTTGTTGCTGCGATGCAAGATGATAGTCCAATCAAAAACAAAGTTGGTTCGGCTCCACTACCAGGGTCTGATAGCGTATGGAACCGTTCTACTGGAGCTTGGGAAAATACATACAATCAAGCGCCATATATTGTTTGGGGCTGGACGGCTGCGGTTGCGAAGCAGAGCAAAAACCATGACATGGCGTTCGACTACCTGTGTTTCTTTGCAAATGATGCAAATCATCAAGCAGATATTGCGATTGGCCGGTTCGGTGTGAATCCATTCAGAAAATCAGACTTCATACCAGAAATTTATGTTGAACGTCAGGGTTGGGATCCAGAAATTGCAAAGCAGTATTCTGAGACGCTGCTTGCAATGGAAGAAGGCAGCGCAAACAGAGTGTTCCCTCTGCGCGTTCCTGGTGTGTTCCAGTTTAACAGCGCCGTCGCAACCGGAACAGCTAAGGCGCTTGCCGGACAATTGTCGCCACAGGAGGCACTCGATGAAGTGGCTGCTGAATGGACAAAAATTGTGAAGCGTATTGGTGCTGATACAGTCCGCGAAGCTTATGCGGTTGGTGTTGCACTGGAAGACGCAGAGTAAATCTGTGAAGGTATAAAATAATGAGAGCGCCCCTATATTCGTGGGGCGTTCTTAAGCCATAGGAGCTGGTTTCAATGAATTTCAAACATAAATACTTGTTTTTGCTGCCAGGTCTTTTGGTTCTTCTAGGTATATTGATTTTTCCAATTGGTTTTACAGTGCGCTTGAGCTTCTCAAGTTGGGACAGCTTTTACCCTGGTTTAGACTTCATTGGATTGGATAATTATATCCGATTGTTCACAGACGACATGCGATTTTGGGAAGCTTTTGGTCGCCTAAGTCTACTTTCATTAACTACGGTTTTTTTACAATATGTTATAGGTTTCTCTCTCGCGCTTATGGTTTGGAAGCAAATCGTCTTCCAACGGTTTTTCCGAGTTCTTTTTTTGATACCTATGATGACAACACCTGTCATTATGACTGTGGTATGGCGTACATTCTTCCATGAATCACTGGGTCCAGTAAATGATTTTTTGAGCCTCTTTGGTATGCAACCACTGTGGTTAAGTAGCGAAATATTATCCAAGTTTACGGTAATTCTCGTCGAGGTTTGGCAATGGACCCCTTTTATGTTCCTTTTGCTACTCGCAGGATTATTATCGCTACCAAAAGAGCCTTATTTGGCAGCGTCAATTGATGGTGCTGGGCCCGTCCGAACTTTTGTTTATGTAACCTTTCCATTAATGGCGCCGATTTCTATTGGAGCAATTATTATTCGCCTAATTGAGGCCTCGAAAATTATGGATACGGTTTATGTTCTAACGTCTGGTGGGCCGGGTACCGCGACAGAAACCTCCAGTTTTTATATTTTTATTAAGGGATTACGTGAATTTCAATTTGGATACTCGGCAGCACTTTCTCTTACTTATCTTGTTATAATGATTATCAGCTTTACTATTATTGCTAAAATACTGACAAAACTTATGGTGCGAGGTAGTTAAAATGCGTTTGTTTTATATCACGTTAAAATATCTGGCTGTGACGTTATGGTCAGTTTTTGTGATAGCTCCATTTTTATGGGCCATATCAACATCTTTCAAGGATTTTCAGTCGGTTACCGGTGGCGCAACTTACATTCCTTGGGTGGATTTTGAGCCTACACTTGACGGGTGGCAATCACTTTTTAAATCGCCAGCTCGAGGCGGTGTTGATATTGTTGAGCCGTTTTTGAATAGTGTTTTCGTTACTGCTGCTGGGAGTTTGGTAAGCATAATTTTAGGTACTTTAGCTGCCTACGCATTGTCTCGATATACCTTTAAAGCTGGTCCTATGCGTAACGGCGATATTACTTTCTTCTTCATTTCACAGCGAATTATGCCACCAGTTGTTTTGGCCATTCCCTTTTTTATTATGCTGGGAAAGTTGGGGCTTCTCGACACTCTATTAGGTCTCGTTCTTGTGTACGTTGTGTTACTGATGCCAATTGCTGTTTGGATCATGGTCGATTTTTTTAACAAAGTGCCTCAAGAGATAGACGAGACAGCGCTGATTGATGGCTGTAATCCATTCCAAGCTTTTTACAAAGTTGTCCTACCAAATTCAATTCCAGGGATCATTGTCGCGGGGATGTTTTGTATGATTTTTGGTTGGACTGACTTTTTCTTCGCGTTTATTTTAACTTTTACCGAAGTGCAGCTGCTGCCTGTTGCAATCGTAGCCTTAAATTCTTCGATTACTCCATGGTGGAGCTTGTCCGCCGCAGCGTTAGTAAGTGTGGCCCCATTAGTAGTGGTTGCGTTCATTGTAGAACGGTATTTGTCAAAAGGTAACCTGTCAGGAGCATTAAAATAAATGTCACTCATTGCTTCAAACCTGTCTCTAAAACCTGAAGAGCAATATCATCTAGATGATATTTGCTTTGAAATGTCACAGGGCCAAATTTATACAATAATTGGCCGTACATTGTCTGGTAAAACTACGTTGCTTAAAACAATTGCCGGTTTGATTGCGCCAGATAGTGGTGGTTTAGTATTAGACGGGAATGATTTTGGTAGTATTCCAGTTTGGAAACGTGAAGTTGCCATGGTTTATCAACAATTCATCAACTATCCCCACTTAACTGTTTATGAAAATGTGGCGTTTCCCTTAAAGCAACGTGGCACCCAAAAAGCTGAAATTCACAACCGGGTGATGAACGCCTTGTCTCAAGTCGGCTTGGAGGGTTTCCAAAGTCGTAAAATTCAGGCTCTTTCGGGAGGACAACAACAAAGAGTTGCGCTAGCTCGCTCCCTCGTAAAAGAAGCTAAAATTCTTCTACTCGATGAACCTTTGGTTAATCTGGATTACAAGTTACGTGAACAATTGCGCGAGGAGTTCAAAAGTATTTTTAATACAAAGGCATCCGCGGATTCTATATTGATTTACTCTTCAACCGATCCTGTCGAAGCTATGCAGCTAGGTGGACAGATACTGGTAATGGACGAAGGGCGCATTCTTCAGCAAGCCAGTGCCAAGGAAGTTTACGAAAATCCAAACTCTACAAAAGTGTCGCAGATTACAAACGACCCTGCGATGAATTTATTTGAGGGCATGGTCGGGGAAGGCAAAATTATCTTGAGCCCGGAGATACAATTTGATTCACCAAAACATTTTAAGGGCTTACCTGAAGGCACGTACACTTTTGGTTTGCGGGCTGTAGCAATTACATTGGGTGAAATAGGATTTCCCTTTGCAATTGAATTGTCCGAAATTAGTGGTTCTGAAACCTTTCTTCACTTGAAGCATAATGAGATAAACTTAGTCGGTTTGTTAGATTCGGTTCAAAGTTTTTCTATTGGAGAAAAAGTAACAGTGAAATTTGACATTAGCCATTTGTATGCATTTTCTACAGATGGAAGTTTAAAGTCTTCTCCATACGGTGGGTTAATGTAATGGCTGAAATCATTCTTCAAAATATAGCGCATTCTTATAATCCACAGGCCACGGATAAAACATATGCCCTGAACCCATTTAATATGACTTGGGTTGATGGAGCGCGATATGCAATTTTAGGCCCATCTGGTTGTGGTAAAAGCACAATGCTGAACATTATGTCAGGTATTGTAACACCATCAGAAGGTAAGCTGCTTTTCAACGGCTCTGACGTTACAGCTGTGTCAACATCCGAACGTAATATTGCTCAAGTTTTCCAATTTCCAGTCATTTATGGGACAATGTCTGTCGAGCAAAACTTGGCCTTTCCTTTAGTCTGTCGCAAGTATGCCAAGGATGTCATTGAAGAGAAGGTAAGAGAAGTTGCAAACGCTTTAGACTTAGTACCTTTATTAAAAAAATCAGCAAGCAAGCTAACTGC
>CAJWTH010000081.1 GCA_913047725.1 uncultured Planktomarina sp. | reverse complement strand
GGGGCCCATGGCCTGCTAAATGCTGGATTGGAAGGAAAATCATCCTGACTTCAAAGGTATCGCTAGATAAATCAATTGGCTTTTAAGCGCAAAAATACTTCAAGAGAATTATACATAAATATTAAGTCTGAGTCACGCCAGTTGGGTGCTCTACACCGTCTATAATTAACTGAGGCTTTTCTCCAACGCCGATTAATTCAGGTCTATCCTCGAGGTATTCCAGTATTTTAGGCAGTTCAGTAATATCTGACATAAATGTTTCCAATCTTGGAAACTCTTTTATTAAGCTTGGGTCAAGTTTCTTTGATAGATCTAAGTGGTGAAAGGCTGCAAACTCAGCAGCCCTGGCAGTATCATCAGTAAAGAACTTTGAGGCATTTTGGTCTAAACAATTCTGCAATTCTTGGAAGCGAGTTGATAATGCCTGACGCATTGCATCTCTCTTTGTTAAAAAATCATCACCAATGGCAAAATTTACGGTTGGGTTTAGCGGTGCAAATAGTTCTTGGGAACTTTGCAGTATCGCATCCGCTTTTGCAGCTTCAATTGGATCTGCAATACTCAGGCCCGCCGTGTTTTCTAGAAACTTTAATATGGCTATACTCTGGCAGATCTGGTGCTGGCCATTTACCTCAAGCATTGGCAACTGTTTAAAACTTAACTTTGGCTTTGCCCTCGCCCAAGACTCTCCAAAATGGGCCCAAGACATGACATATTCATATTTAATATCATTACACCTCATAAGCATTTGAGGTGCCTCGGCTAAGGCCCGCATTTTAAAATAGACCAATTTCATAGACATGTCCCAACCCAACTTATTTATTGCTTTAATTGGGATAAAGTTATTTTATCTGAAAGTTTCTTGCAAGTGGACGTCGGACCAAGCTGTGTGTTTGAAAAGTAAATTCCTCAAACATTGCGCGACCCAACGTCCAACTTATGAATTTAGGATCTCTGCAGCCCTATTTTCTAACTAAGTTCGCTCAATAATGCTTTAAGCTTTTTCTTGCTCTTCCCCACCGCTTTAGATTTAGCTATTTCGTCTATGTTCGAGGTATCCCCGTCAACTATGACAAGGCCAATCATTCCCATGCTCTTATGTGGTGTACATAAGTAGTAATAGATACCGGGGGTGGTGAAGGTCAACTTAGCCTCGCGGCTAGTCTTTGACTTGAAGTCAGTGCCATTTGGGGAATTTATAATTTCGACATTATGTCCTTTTGATGTTGGGACCCAAGTTATCGTGTCCCCCGAACTAATATTTACAATTTCCTGACTGAAAACCATTTTGTTTCCGTCAGCATCTCTGTTCAGCATTTCAATTGACATGTCGCCTGCCAAGCATGGAGACGACAACAGTAATGTGACTGCAGTTATTATCGATTTCATTTAAGTTACCTTCGAAATTTTAATTGTTTCACAATGTAGAAGTGGTATTTTTAGCGTGCGTTCCAATGCGACGCATCGCCTCATGAGATCCGCTTAATAAGTACTTAGTGGAAGTTTTTAAATTTTTTTCTGAACAGGCGGAGTACCTTGGTTGACTAAGGGTTTTATCCATGGGAGGGCATTCCTCGAAATAGACTTTATTCCCGTTTAGTCTATCTCAGCGCAAGCCAGGTTTCCCTGATCGAGCCAGCGCACTAATCTTTAAACTTGGTCCAGCATTTTTTTCGTGGTCTAGTTAAAGGGGTGGTGAGATCGACTGAATACACTTTCGTTAATCCGACACATGCTCACATTATGCTCTGCGCCGACTTGCTAAATGATGTCATCAATTGGGTGGGCCTGAGATCTTTGTGATGTGCAAGAACGATTGAACTTTTAGTGAACTTATTTCTTAGAGGTTTAATGGTGAGGTTTTGACCGTCATAAGTCATGTCACTTATGGGCCGCGTGACCAACAAGGAAAATCCTAAACCATAGCCAACTAATCCACGGACTAGTTCAAGTGACGGTGAGCTGTGGACGATGTTGGGTTGCAAACCTACTGACTTAAATAAACCCAAGAAATATTCACGACTTGGTGGAACATCCAATAAGATAAAAGGTTCATCGGCTAGGTCCTTGATGTCTACATCAGCTTGAAACGATAGAGCGTGTCCGGGTGGCAAAACGGCATGTGGAGTAAGTTCGGTTAATTTGGTTTTCTTTATGGAACTTGGCAGATCCAAGTCATACAAAAGCGCCATCTCCAACTGTCCTGAATTTAGGCCATCCAGAAGTTCTAATTGGGTGCCTTCTTTTATCTTAAGTTGTATTTCTGGGTGATTAGAGCTGAATGCATTGACTAGGCGGGGGAGGATGGAGGATGCCAGAGTTGAAAAGCTACCCAACTTCAACTCGCCTGATATCGTGTCGCCCTTTGTCATTATTTGATTTTGCAAGTCTGTGGCGTGAGCTAAAAGTGCGCGAGCAGAGTGCAATATATTCTCTGAACTTGCCGTTGCGGTGACGCCCTGGGAGTGGTGGCGACGCAAGAGCTGCACGCCAAGCTGATCTTCTAGCTTAGTGACTGCGATAGAAATTGTAGGCTGTGAAACATTTAGGGCGCTGGCAGCATCAGCGGTAGACCCATGGTCCACGCATGCGACAAAGTATTCGAGTTGGCGAAGCGAAAATCGATGCATATTAAATAGTTAAAAACTATTTAATATAAAAATACAATTTATTTTCTTCATTAAGTCATGCTGACTAAGGTTACACTAAGAGTAGCCGTGATATAGTTGTAGATCTCCTGAAATTTAAAGCAGTGCGGTCTTCATAAAAATATAATTAAAAATTGCATTTAAATGACAAGAGAGACTTTAAAATGATACGTACTGGTGATGAATATCGCGCTTCAATTAGGGATGGACGAAACGTCTGGATCAACGGCGAGAAAGTTGAAGATCCAACAGTTCACCCGCAAATGAAGCCAATCATTGATGTCCGTGCGCGGATTTATGATATGCAACATCAAGTTAAAACCCAGTCGGTTATGACATACAAAGACAAGGGCGAACGCCACGCCATTGGCCTACGGTTTCCGCATGAAGCTAAGGATTGGCAAGACAAGAGGGAAGCTGTCGACCTCGTCATGCATGAGGTTGGTGGGGTCGTGACCCGCGTGGGAGATGAAACTATTGGTGAGATGTGGTCACTGCGCGATGGTAAAGATATCCTCAATGAGATTGATCCACGATTTTCTGAGAATATTGAACGACACATTAAAGTTTGCACTAAAGAAGATTCTTTCCATGTGTCTGCCAATACTGACCCCAAGGGGGATCGCTCTAAGACACCACAAGATCAGGACCCTGACATGCTCGTCCATGTGGTCAAAGAGACCGATGCGGGAATTGTTATTCGTGGGGCTAAGTATGAGACTGCGGCATCCTACTCCAACCAAGCGTTCCTGAAACCTACAATTGCCAATTGGGGAAATTCAGAAATGTCAGACTATGCTCTCGGGTGCATCGTGAAGATGAACGCACCCGGTGTTAAGCATATTTGTCGGACTGGTTTTGCTGGCCGCGGATCGGCGGATGACTATCCACTGTCTAATCGCGTCGATGAGATCGACACGCTCATGATCCTGGACGATGTATTGGTTCCCTGGGAAGATATTTTATTTTACCAACACACCCGGGCGGCAAGTTTTATTCGTGCCACACTTCACCGGTATTCCGCGTTTCCGTTTGTCCAGCGGACCTTGTCCTACGCAGACTTGATAATTGGTGCGGCGCTTTGGAATGTAAGGCAGACTGGCTTGGAAAAACAGCAAGCGGTTCAAGAGAAACTGGCAGAGCTGGCAGTCTGGCGAGAGGGAATTGATGCATTTCTTACCGCATCCATCGCAACTGGAGAGAAAAGTCCAAGCGGCTTGTTGATGCCAAATCAATCTATGTTGATGTCAGGCCGGGTCCACGCTCTCTCAAACTTGCCAAAAATGATGCACCTGGCTCGTGAGTTATGTGGTGGACAGATTTGTGTCACGCCCGACGCGGCCACTTTTGCTGCGGCTGATACCAAACCCTGGATGGATAAGTTCTACACCCTGAATGATCAATGGGTCGCAGATGACCGTCGCAAGCTTTTAAGCCTGGCGCGGGATCTACTAAATTCTGACTACGCTGGCCACCGGCTTACCTTTCAGCTGTTTGCGCAATCTGCACCATTTGCACAATTGGGCGCCGTCTACCGAAACTTTGACTGGGATGGTCCATTAGATTTTGCACATAAAGCTGCCAATCTGTCTGACAATGTATGGAGCACAGATAAGCATTAATATTTTTAAGGAAAGCCACCATGACCACTCATAAGCGTATCCGACCGTTTAATACCAAGGAAACCTACCCCGAACAAAAACTAGACAATGATTTGAGCCAGGGCGTTGTGGCAAGGGGCACTATGGTATTCCTTCGCGGTCAGGTGTCACAGGATTTGGACAGTCGGGAGACCCTTCACGTAGGAGATACAACTCTCCAGACACGCAAAACTATGGAAAATATCAAGATGCTTCTGGAAGAGGCCGGTAGCCACATGGATCATGTATGTCGAATTGTCGTTTATTTGACAGACATCCGTCACCGAGATGATGTTTATCAAGAAATGGGAAAGTGGCTGAAGGGGGTATACCCGTGCTCAACTGGTATAGTCGTTTCTGCATTTGCCCGCCCGGAATGGGTTGTTGAAATTGAGGTGACAGCGGTCATCCCTGACTAGAGGTTTGTTATGGAAAGCAGTACTTTAACGTGTGAACATTTACTGGCGAACCTAGGCCAAATTGCCACTAAATCACTGCCCGATGCCACTGGGGCGGAACCTGCATTATACTGGAACGAAGACATTGCCAAAGCTGAGAATCGTCAAATTTTTAGGAAGGACTGGGTATGCCCTGGACTTGTCGCTGAGATACCAAATCAGGGTGACTACTTAACGTTCAGCATAGCTGGCGAACCAATTTTTTGTATCAGAAACAAATTGGGTGAGGTGAAATCATATTCTAATGTCTGCCGACACCGAATGATGCAGCTCCTCGAGGGCAGTGGAACAACTGCCCGGGTAGTGTGCCCCTATCATGCCTGGTCGTATGACCTAAATGGTCAACTAATTGGCGCCGGACATATGGAACATTCCAATGGGTTTAATAAAAAAGACATCTGCTTGCCAGAAATCCGTACAGAGATTTGGAATGGATGGATCTACGTCACGCTGAACCCCAACGCAGAAACCGTAGAGAAATCACTGGCGCCACTTAACGATATTGTTGCGCGCTATCAGATGGAAAATTATGTTCCTGTTATAAGTGAAAGTCATACTTGGAAAACGAATTGGAAATTACTGACAGAGAATTTCATGGAGGGCTATCACCTGCCAGTTGCCCATAAGGCAACCGTTGGGGCGTGGTTTGCCTTGGATGAAACTGTATTCCCCAAGAAAACTCATGACAGTTTCACATATCAGACATTTATTAAAACTGAGGACGCTGTCTATGGGCAGGCCCACCCTGATAATACAACGCTTAAAGGCGAATGGCGCAATACGTCAGTGTTGCCCACAGTGTTTCCAAGTCACATGTATGTTTTAGCACCAGATCATCTTTGGTACCTGTCTCTAAGACCAAAAGGTGTTGGCGAGGTCGACATCCGTTTTGGTGTCGCTATCGCGCCAGAAGTGGATGCGATGCTCAGCTTTGCGGACGAACGTAGTGACTGGTTAGGCTCACTCATGACTTTCTTTGAGCACGTAAACACTGAGGACCGTAAAGTTGTTGAGGGTATTTACGCGGGCTCAAGGTCAAGCTTCGCTGTTCCCGGCCAGCTCAGTTGGTTAGAGCGAGAAATTCATGATTTTCAACAATACCTGGCGCGCCGTTTGGTGCCAAACTATCAAGGATAAGGCATGACGTTTTCAATTGCTGGGCGGTGCGCCCGAACTGGTATGTTTGGAGTTGCAATCACAACGTCCTCAATTTCAGTTGGATCGCGCTGTCCGCATGCGCGCGCAGGCGTGGGCGCTGTTGCCACACAAAATATAACTGACCCCCATTTAGCCACGTTAGTTTTGGATGCTATGGAGGCTGGAAGTGACGCATTTAATGCGATTGCAACTGTTACAAAGGGGCGTGAGTTTATTGACTACCGCCAGCTCACTGCCGTTGACGCAAGGGGTAATACCGCACATTTTACAGGAAAAAATATTCTAGGCACGAACGCAATTAGTGAAGATACTGACTGCGTGGCCGCGGGAAATTTACTGTCAAGCGAGGCTGTGGCAAAGGGAATTTCAGATGGATTTACTGCGAACCCAGATGCTCATTTAGCTGAGCGTCTCCTCCAAGGAATTGAGGGCGGCCTTGCCGCTGGTGGGGAGGGTGGCCCAGTTCATTCTGCGGCACTTCTGGTCTCAGGCAGCCAACCGTTTGCATTAGTAGATCTGCGTGTTGATTGGGAAGAGGTGGGCCCAATTGAGAAATTACGCAGGCTGTGGGAGGCCTATGAACCACAAATGAACGACTACTTGAACAGGGCAATAAACCCTACAGCAGCCCCTAGCTATGGCGTGGTAGGTGACCCGTAAAGTTGAGAAAACTTGTATTTTTTTGTACCAACATGTTCAACTCACTCAGGCCCTGATCCGCGTTTGTCCCTATAGATTTTAGTGATTAGAGGGTTCAAGTTGGTCTATTTTTGCGTTGATTTATGAGAAAAGCCGCGAGAGAGAAAATCACGATGGCTCCGCCTAAGAGCATGGCATTAGTGGGCTCCTCCCCAATGCCCCACCAAATCCACAGGGGACCCAAGACTGTCTCTAGCAGCATGATAAGGCTCACAGTAGAGGAGGGAACAAATCGGGCGGCGTAGGATAAAGTACAAAAGGAAACTGGTAGAATAATAATACCAGTGACGGCAATTGCTGCCATATTTTTTACTGGTGGCCAGTAGAGATTGTCTGCGCAAAGCAACCCTAGGCTGCCTGCTAAAAGTGCTCCAATACCGATTGCCAACACAAATGGAACATTTTTGTCCTTACGGATGATTGTGAAATTCATTGCAAGTGTGAAGGCCACCCCGAGGCCAAACAAAGCTCCCAGCAAGGTTGAGGTATCTAATTCAATCAGAGTGGCGCCACCCCCAAGGACCGAAATATAAAGTCCAAACAGCACCAGTATTGCCGTCCCAATAGAAAATTTTGAGAGAGTTTCACCAAGAAAAAACCAAGATAATATTGCAGAAAATATTGGTGCAGTTGCGACACTTATTAAAACTATTGTCACGGGCGCAACGGCGATGGCGAGACTAAAAAAAGTTGCATTAATGATCTGGCAGATGACGACAATAGCAAAGCTTAGGGTCAAAAAATTTGGTATTTTTAGTTCTAAACGCAGACTAAACCACGCCCAAATTAGGAGGTATCCAAGTCCACTGAGCACTCCCCGCCACGCCAACATTGTAAAGCCATCCAGCTCAGATATGCGCATAAATAACGTGTCAGGTGTAAGTAAAAGTGCCCCGAATAAGGCGAGACTTAGCCCGATGGTACCGGGATTTTTTAGTTTTCTCATTGCTGATCGGTACATCAAGTAGATCCACGAGAAAAGCAAGATCTCAGAAATGTTCAAATGTTATGTTTGTGACGTGTCAATAAATTATGAAATTTTGTAAC
The DNA here is from genome assembly GCA_913047725.1 of uncultured Planktomarina sp. GTDB lineage: Bacteria > Pseudomonadota > Alphaproteobacteria > Rhodobacterales > Rhodobacteraceae > Planktomarina. The sequence continues at coordinate 388 of CAJWTH010000081.1, read as the reverse complement.
AATTACCCATTTTAAGTCGTTGAATATATTACTGGTTTATACTTTTTGTCTAAAAATAAATGAATAAATAATAGTAAGAATTTTTTATACGGGTCTGTTGGTAATAAATGATTGATTTTATTATATAATGTTGAGGTTTTTGCAAATAATTTTTGCATTTTTTGCGTGTTTTTACGCAAGCTTCGCGCATGCGGGTGACCCAACGATCACGGGTACGACGATTAATTCTGCTAACTCTGAGCTGACTGTAACCTTCAGCGAGGATGTTTTTAATACGACTGGTGGCTCTGGTGATTTGCAAGCTGCAGACTTTGCACTTTCAATTTCGGGAAGTGGGGCATCAATCGGCGCGGCGACTCCGACATCGATTTCGAAGACCTCCCAGACG
>CAJWTH010000080.1 GCA_913047725.1 uncultured Planktomarina sp. | reverse complement strand
GTCTTGACCGGATCTTTTATCATTACTGGCACAATATGACTGTCATTATGCATATGTGGAATACCAGCTCGATCTAGGCCCGCCCTAAGCCTCGCTACCTGAGCCCTCTGGCCCAAGCGCTCCGAATTACTAACCTTAAGATGTGCTATCGAGGTTCGAGCGGCTACAGCTATTGACGGTGGCAAAGCGGTAGTAAAAATAAAACCAGAACCAAAAGACCTAATAAAATCACAAATTTCTTCAGACCCTGTGATATACCCACCAACACAGCCGACCGCCTTGCCCAATGTGCCTTCTATAATATCGATCCTATGCGCTAAACCTTCTCTTTCGCTTATACCACCGCCCCGCTGACCATACATTCCAACAGCGTGAACCTCATCCAAATAGGTTAGGGCCCCATACTTTTCGCATACCTCTAAGATTTCAGAAATTGGAGCGATATCACCATCCATGGAATACACACTTTCAAAAGCCACAATCTTGGGACGATCACCACAAGCTGCTAACTTACGGTCTAAATCTAAAACATCGTTATGCTTCCAAATCACCTTATCAGCTCTTGAGTGCCTAATTCCTTCTATCATCGAAGCGTGGTTGTTCGCATCAGACAGGATAACCACATCTGGAATTTTTGAACCAAGCGTGGATAATGTGGTCCAGTTGGAAACATACCCTGACGTGAATAATAATGCCGCCTCTTTGCCATGAAGATCCGCGATCTCACTCTCAAGAAGAAGGTGATCGTGGTTAGTTCCACTAATATTACGGGTCCCACCTGCGCCTGCTCCGCAACGGCCCACAGCCTCTTGCATCGCAGCAATAACTATCGGATGTTGACCCATACCCAGGTAGTCATTGGAACACCAAACTTTAACTTCGCGCTTCCCACCATCAAAGTGGTTAGTGGCCAGAGGAAATTTATCTACCTGTCTTTCTAAATCAGCAAAGTATCGGTAATTGCCTTCGGACTTTAATCGTTCAATTTGGTTTTTAAAGAAACTATCGAATGACATCAAAACTTTTCCCGCTTCATATTATACTGTACAACTTGTCAGACAAATAAGACAAATGATACAAAGTTCCATAGTTTTTTTACTAAATTTGAGAATAAGTTCTGCGGCATTTTAGCCATATATAACGAGTTTAAGAAAGTTACCATTGTCACTTTTGGCCCTCACTACTGTTATCATAAAGCTTGGCTCATTCTTCAAAAGGTGTTGTGACCGTAAGTGTCAACGAAGTTATATAGTGAAAATCAACAAATGTTGGGTACATTTCTTTATTAACAACTACGAAAGCAGGTACCTTTTTTAGTAACATTTACTGCGCAGACGGTCCAAATAGGGATATCATTCGCTTTTCCTTGAGTTATTTTACAGTTATAAATTATCTATGATAAAAATGAGTAATCGATGGACATTCTAATTCCCACTTGGATAAATGGTGAGTTAAAGCCTGTAGAAAAAATGAAAGCCCATCTTCAAGGGCTGCGCCATAAGGCTATATCTGTTTTCGTGATGCAAGGATCTAAAACTCTTTTGCAACGTCGAACTTTAAGCAAATATCACACTCCTGGCCTTTGGGCCAATGCCTGCTGTACGCATCCAGAATGGGATGAAGTAGGGTTGGATTGCGCCACTCGAAGATTAAGCGAGGAGCTTGGGATAGTTGGCCAAACTCCAGTCTATCGAGACACTGTTGAATACTCTGCTGATGTTGGCAACAACATGGTAGAGAATGAAGTTGTAGAAATTTTTGTAGTACAGGCCAACAAAGTTTTAGTGCGTCCTAACGCAAATGAAGTAATGGATTATCGCTGGGAAACTTTGGAAGACTTACATAAACAAATAAAAAGTAATCCGGGGCAGTTTACTCCTTGGCTAAAAATATATTTAGAGCAGCATGCAAAAAAAATATTTGCCAATTACGCGGGATAGCCCCGCAAGAAAACTGGTTTTGCTGTAGTAGATTGGCTAGGTTGATAAACATATCCACCCAAATCAAATTCCAGAACTTGTGCCGCATCTGACAGTCGGTTTTGCATAACAAACCGAGCCATGGCGCCTCGAGCCTTCTTTGCATGAAAACTGATCATCTTTTCCTTACCATCTTTAAATTCCAAAAACTGTGGAGTGATCACCTCTAGGGATAACGCATTCAAGTCGACTGATCCAAAATATTCTTGACTAGCACAGTTAATTAAAACTTTTGATCCCGTCTTCACTGCCTGTTTATTCAGAGAGTTTGCGATTGACTCACCCCAATACGCATAAAGTGACCCACCTCTTTTTGTTTTAAGTCGGCTACCCATTTCAAGCCGGTAAGCTTGAATTTCATCAAGCGGCCGCAAAATACCATAAAGGCCTGAAAATATTCGCAAGTGATCTTGCGCCCAGCGCATATCATCATCGCTCAGACTTGATGCCTCTAAGCCTTGGTACGTATCGCCAGCGAACGCTAATACTGCCGGTCGACGAGTATCAACATTTGGAGAGGCAGCATATGCACGAAAACGATCCCAGTTTAGGCGTGCTAAATTTGGGCTGATTGACATTAGTTTTTGTAAGTCTTCAACTGACAGCTGGCGAGCGACTTCAACAAGACCTAATGCATCCTGTTGAAAATCTGGTTGAGTAAGGTCGGCTCGTACTACCGGTTTCCAGTCTAGCTTTTTAGCTGGTGAAATACATACTAACATCGTCCAGTCTCCCTATCAGCTTTAATTTAGCGTACATTACAGCGACTGCAAGATCTCTATAAATGCCTCGCCAAAACGCTCAGTTCGGGCATTGTTCATACCCGGCACCTGCCCCAATTTATCAAGGCTTTGGGGCCGTAATTTTGCTATATTTTTTAATGTTGTTCGAGAACAAGAAAGGAGTTTATTACTTCCTGAAACGCCACTTTCCAAGCTATGTTGAGCAATTAGCAGCTGGTCAAATACTTCAGCCTCTGGCAATCCAGCCATTTTGCGGCGAGTTGGGTGTACTCTACCTTCTTCACCAGTAACGACAGACAGAAAAGCTTGTCCATAACGTTCTAATTTTTTCGCTCCAACCCCACCAACTGAAGCCATCTCATCTAAGTCTTTTGGACGACGCTCAGCCATCTCAATAAGAGTTTTATCGTTGAATACGATATATGCTGGTACCTTTTGTTGCTCGGCTAAGGCACGCCTTTTGGCCTTTAGTGCTGATAAAAGTGGGGCGTCCTCATCCGAGACCAACGACTTCACTGCTGGCCGGCGATCATTAGCAGCTAATATGCTGTCCTTGCGGAGCTGTATTTCCGCCGTACCCTTAAGTAACGGCCTTGCATTTTCAGTAAAGCGTAGCCCACCATGACGCTCTGGGTCAGGACGAATTAAATCATAACCCATCATCTGTCGAAATATTGCCTGCCACTCTGCCTTGCTAGTCCCCTTACCCACACCAAAAGTAGGCAACTTATCATGTGCTCTTTGCAGTACCTTATCTGTCTTATTACCAAGCAAGATATCTATCAGGTGACCCATTCCAAACCACTCACCTGTGCGTAAAATAGCTGACAAAGCCATGCGCACTGGCTCAGTTCCATCAAATAGCTCGGGTGGGCTGTCACAAAGATCACAGTTATTACAGGGCACGCCTGTCTCACCAAAGTACTTAAGTAAAATTGTCCGGCGGCATGTTAGTGCTTCAGCTAAACCAAGCAGGGCATTCAGTCGTGCATGGTCTGCTCTCTTTCTATCTATCGGTGCTAAGCCCTCATCAATCTGAGAGCGACGTAGTCGAATATCATCAGCGCCAAAGAGCGTCAATGTTTCGGCCGGCGCTCCATCGCGTCCACTTCTTCCAATTTCTTGGTAATATGCCTCAATTGATTTCGGCAAATCAGCGTGAGCAACCCATCGTATATCAGGCTTATCAACTCCCATTCCAAATGCAATTGTAGCAACAACTATCAAGCCATCTTCACGCTGAAATCGGGTCTCTACGACACGCCTATCTTCCGCATCCATACCCCCATGATAGTGACAGGCTATGTGGTCAGCATCACGTAATGCTTGAGCCAAAGTCTCAGTTTTTGCTCGTGTCCCGCAGTAAACAATGCCAGGTTGCCCTTGACGTGCCTGAGCAAAATTTAATATTTGTTTCCGAGGTTGGTCTTTTGCAGCAAAAGCCAAATGTAGGTTGGGTCGATCGAAGCCATGCAGAAAGCTAGCTGGTGCGACTCCACCAAACAATTTTTCAACTATCTCAGCCTGTGTTTCATCGTCTGCCGTTGCCGTGAACGCGGCAAGTGGCACACCCAAAGACTGACGCAACTCACCGATCCTCAAATAGTCCGGCCGAAAGTCATGTCCCCATTGTGAAACACAATGCGCCTCATCTACAGCAATCATGCTAACACCAATCCGACGCAGCATCCCGAGAGCAGAACCTGCAGCAAGGCGTTCTGGCGCAATGTAAAGAAGCTTGAGATCACCTCGTTCTAAAGAATCCCACACCAAATCCGTTTCTTCTTGTGTATTGCCTGATGTGAGAGTTCCTGCATTTACACCAACCGCTTGCAGTGACCGAACTTGGTCCCGCATCAGGGCAATTAGTGGAGAAATAACAACTGTTACCCCCTCACGTAGGAGGGCAGGCAGCTGAAAACAAAGCGATTTACCACCGCCAGTCGGCATGATTGCCAGAACATTTTTTCCCTCTGTTACGGCTTTGACAATATCTTCCTGCCCAGGACGAAATGAACTAAACCCAAAAATATCCCTTAAAAGGGTAGTGTGAGAAACAACAGGTTTAATGAGTTAAACGCCGTAATAAACCAAGGTATATTGCAAGGCCGCAATAATCAGCAAAGCCACCAATGGTGCAAGGTCAAGTCCACCCATACTAGGCAAATACTGACGTATTGGTCGATAAATTGGATCCAAAAATCTATTCAAACTCTGCCAAATTTGACCAACTACCTGCTGATGAAGGTTCAAAACATTAAAAGCAATCAGCCAGCTCATAATAAAATGCGCAATAATAAAGAACCATGCGACATTCAAAACCATGTAAGGTATTGCAAATATAGGGGCCATTTTCACCTCATTTAATATGTTGCTATTTATCTAGGCGTTTAGCCTAAGCGCGGCAAGAGACTTGAGCTGCAATTATATACTTAGCGCCTTGACGTTAGAAGCCGAAGCAGCAATTTCTGTACAAACTGGAGTGTTATATTATGTACCCATTTGTTCGCTTAGCTTGGCAATTTTTTCTACACCGGAATGACGCCAGTTTAACAGTGGGTGATGTTCACATCAGTTCACATTATTGCCTTCCATGGGATTTAGACGTCTGGATGGAATTGAACAATGGCCGTGCCTTATCCCTATACGACATGGGACGAATTCCTATGGCGAAGCGCTCAGGGCTGATCACAGCCCTGAAACGTCGCAGGTGGGGACTATCAGTGGCCGGGAGTAGTGTCCGGTATCGCAAGCGTATTAGAATGCTGGATAAAATTGAAATGCGTAGCACCGCAATCTGTGCAGATCATCGATTTATGTACGTGGAACAAAGTATGTGGGTGAAAGGAATTTGTGCAGGGCATGCTCTTTACCGAACTGTGGTGACTAACGCTCATGGTATGGTACCCACAGATGACGTTTTAAAAGAGCTCGACTTACAGGACTCCCTACCATCAATTCCGGACTGGGTTGCTGCTTGGATTCATGCCGAAGACATCCGCCCATGGCCCCCAATGGAATAAAACAAGAATAAAAACTTGCTTTGAAAACCTTGGTCCCGCAAGCTCTCTGAAAATGAGGATATAAAAAATGTCTGAGGCTATTTCTGAAAAAATAAATCTGAAAAGACGTATCCAAGGCTGGATGATGTTTGATTGGGCCACTCAACCCTTTTACACTCTTGGCCTAACATTTATTTTTGGACCCTATTTTGCCAGTGTTGCGTCAGATGCCTTTTTAAACAGTGGTATGGATGAAGCTAGCGCCAAGGCTGGAGCACAAACAATTTGGTCATGGGGGCAAGCTGTCTCTGGGTTTTTTGTAGCAGTCTTTGGTATTTTAGCTGGTGCCTATGCCGACAATACCGGGCGCCGGATGCCTTGGCTTTGGGCAGCTTCAATTATCTTTGTTATTTGCGCATGGATGCTTTGGTATATGGTACCAGATGGATCGGCAATATGGTCTTCTCTTATTATTTTTTCAGTGGCATTCGTAGCTGCAGAATTAGCCCTTGTTTTTACAAACGCTGTTTTACCAAGCCTAGGGGGACAGCGGGAAGTGGGAAAAATATCAGGAAATGGCGCCGCATTAGGATATACAGGGGGTATCCTTAGTCTCTTTATAATGTTGTTCTTTTTCTTTGATGATGGTGGCAAAACGTTCATAGGACTGGAACCAGGCTTTGGCCTGCTTGATCCGGAAACACGTGAGGGTACACGTGCCGTAGGCCCACTTATTGCCATATGGTTCGTTATATTTATGGTTCCATATTTTATATGGGTCAAAGAAGATAAAAACCCAAATCGACAGGGTGGGTTCAGTCAATCTATGAAAGAACTCAAGGCATCCCTGCTGGGAATGTTAAAGCGCCCTAGTTTGTTTTCATTTATGGGCGCCCAGATGTTTTACCGAGATGCCCTTAACGGCCTCTACGCATTTGGTGGCGTGTACGCAGTGTTGGTCTTGGATTGGGGATTAACACAGCTTGGGATATTTGGAATTCTTGGAGGTATTTCAGCTGCACTGGTTACTTGGATCTCAGGAAAGTATGACCGTAGATTGGGCCCCAAACCTGTAATATACTTTCATGTTTGGGTACTTATATTTGTATCATTTTGTATCATTGGCATGTCCCGCACCAGCTTCTATGGAATAACCTTGCCTGATGGCTCTAACCTGCCAGATATTATTTTTTACGTCTGTGGCGCTGCCATTGGAGGCTCCGGCGGTGGAGTATATGCAGCAAGCCGGTCAATGATGGTGCGTCACACAAATAAGGCACGTCCAACGGAGGCCTTTGGCCTGTTTGCTTTGGCAGGCAAAGCAACCGCGTTTTTGGCCCCACTACTAATTGGTATTTTTACTTACTTGCTAAACGATGCCCGGTTAGGTTTTTCTCCCGTCATTGGACTTTTTATCTTAGGAGTATTTCTATTGCGATGGGTGGATCCTGACGGAGATCAAATTGATTGAGAAGGTTATCTATTTCTTGCGCCTTAGCGCTCTCATTGTTAGCCATCTTCTGGCCAACTTTTATGGGATTAAACGCCGAGATTATTAGGCCACAGTTTCGTCCAGGCTCTATTGCCGAAGAATTGCCGGCAAAAGCTCTTTTCGGGGCTAAGGGATTCGGATCACAGCAGAAATCACAATCCTTTGGGGGATATGCAAAAGGCTGCTTGGCGGGTGGAGCAAGCCTGCCAGAAACTGGGCCAACATGGCAGGCTATGAGGCTTTCAAGAAACCGTAATTGGGGACAACCTATAACAATTAGTTACCTAAAAGAACTATCTATAAAGGTTGCGGGTGAAACTAACTGGTCAGGGATTTATGTTGGCGATATTTCACAGCCCCGTGGTGGGCCCATGCTTTCAGGCCACGCAAGTCACCAAATTGGATTAGATGCAGATATCTGGCTTTTACCAAAGGGAGAGAAAACACTCACCAAAAAAGAACGTGAAAAAATTTCTTCTATTTCAATGCGTCGGGCGGCCGGTGCATATACCAATAAAAACTGGACAAAAGATCATGAAACCGTCCTAAAAATTGCTTCTAAAGACCCCCGAACTGCACGAATTTTTTTATTCCCAGGAGCGAAGGTGGCCATGTGCAAATCTGCTACTGGAAATCGATCTTGGCTTAGAAAAATTCGACCTTGGTACGGGCATCATTATCATTTTCATGTAAGACTAAAATGTCCAAAAGGGCAGGCAGGGTGCATAGATCAGGCCCCACCACCATCTGGTGATGGATGCAAAGAGGCTCAAGGCTGGGTAGACAGAATACTGAACCCACCACCGCCAGATCCTGACTATGTACCACGAAAACCAAAACCAGCACTCAAGCTTTCAAATTTACCAAACGAGTGTGAATC